>RXJW01000109.1 GCA_003963005.1 Burkholderiales bacterium | reverse complement strand
GTCGGCGGCGTCCTCGACTTCGGTCGGGCAGTTGAAGGTGAAGGCGGCCGGCATGAAGATCAGCACGGACCACTTGCCCTTCAGGGACTCGTCGGACACGTCGATGAACTTGCCGTTGTGGAAGGCCTGGGTCTTGAACGGCTGGACTTGGGTGTTGATCAGGGACATGCAAATGCTCCGTGGGGGGCTGGTTGATGGAATAGAAAGAACTATATCGAATAGACGTTTTCAGTTGAAAACTTTAATCAAATGACCGCCATTGACCCGGCCTATCGCGCTCGACCGCTCAGGCTTCGTAGCGGCGGTCGTAGAGCTGGTTCGGGCTCAGCTTGACGCGCAGCACCTGGGCCGAGACCAGGCCGGTGACCGCATGTTCCGCCAAAGCGGTATCCCGTCGGATCGGTGAGCCTAAGGCATCCCCGTGACGATTCATCAACGCGGCGACGAGCGGCGTGTTGCCGGCCGCGCCCCGGCGCACGGCCACGGCCACCTCGCCACTGGCCAGCTTGACCAGCGTGCCGGGCGGGTAGAGGCCGAATTCCTTGACCATCAGGGCCGCAAACGGATGACCGTTGCTCCCGGTGTAGATGGACTTGGCCGCCGCGGGCGCCGTCAAGCCGGCACGCCCGCCACGGCTGGCGAGCTTGGCGAGGAAGATGTCCACGAGCCGCAGCAGCTGGGCTGCTTCGCAGGGATCGGGGAGGTTCTGCGGGTAGCCACCGCCGCCCGGCTGCTCATGGTGCTGGGCCACGGCAGCCAGCCATTCGGCGTCGTCCAGGCCCGCGTTCTTGAGCCATGCGACGGCTTCGTCGGGGTGGCGATTGATGGCGGCGCGCTGCGGCGGCAACAGCTTGCCGCCGCGCGAGGCCAGGCGCCCCTGCAGGTCGATGATCGACAGGTTCATCGTCAGCGCCGCGCCCACGAGGCTTTTCTGGCGCTCCGGGGTCCAGCCGAGCCGGCGGGACAGCACCGCGCAGACGGCGGCCGTGTGCAGCAGGTGCGCCAGCCCGTAGACCTCATGCCGATTGTGGTCGTGCTGGATGACGACGAAGAGCACCTGGTCGGTGAAGCGCTCGGCCCAGCCGATCAGCTGGGCTGCGCATTCCTTCACCCGGGGCAGGAACAGGGTTTCCTGCGGGGCCCGCAACAGCACCGACAGCCGCGTCTGCAGGGCTTCCCAGCGGGCGAAGAAGTCTTCCGATCCGGTGCCGCCCTCGCTGCCGCGGGCCGACGCGTCGCGCAGTTCGTCGAGGTCGACGAACACGCCGCGGTTCAGCAGCGCCTCGCGCATCTGGTCGCTCGGCACCATCTGGCCCTTGGCCAGCAACAGCTTTCCCTCGGCATCTCGCACACCGAACGGCAAGGCCGCTCCTGATTTGATGTGACTGCCGACCTGTTGGATCGGGACAAGTTTCATGCCCCGGATGATCACCGGAAAATGAGGGGCGTGCCCTCAGGATTGACAGCAGCCTGTCAGGTTTCCAGCGCCAACAATTCCTCAACGGTCTGCCGGCGACGGATCCGCCGGGCGTGAGGGCCGTCCACCAGCACCTCCGCCGCCAGCGGCCGGCTGTTGTAGTTGCTGGACATCGACGCCCCGTAGGCCCCGGCATCGTGGATGACGAGCAGGTCGCCCACGGCGGCGGGGGGCAGGTCTCGCGTCAGCACCTCGCCGCCCGGGCCCTGCGTGAACACGTCGCCCGATTCGCACAGCGGCCCGGCCACCACGGTGGGCTGCGGCGCACCGCCCGCGCCGATCAGGCTCATCGCATGGAAGGCCCCGTACATCGCCGGCCGCATCAACTCATTGAAGCCCGCGTCCACGAGGACGAAGCGGTTGGCGCCCGCGTTCTTCACGGCCCGCACCTCGGCCAGCAGCACGGCACTCTCCGCCACCAGGTAGCGGCCAGGTTCCAGTTCGAGCTTCAGTGCATGCCCGACCAGGCCTTCCGCCTCGCGGCGAGCCGCGTCCCACAGGCCGAAGTAGTGATCCACGTCGATCGGGGCATCGCCCTCGCGGTAGGGAATCGACAGGCCCCCGCCTGCCGAGATTGCGTGCAGGTCATGGCCCGCAGCGACCGCTTCGCGCACCAGGCCCACCATGGCCTGTCCCACCTGCGCCAGGTGCCCGTAGTCGACGCCCGAACCGATGTGCATGTGCAGGCCGACGAGCTTCAGCCCATGGCGACGGACTGCCGCCAGCGCCGCGCCGAGGTCGGCATGCCAGATGCCATGCTTGCTGTGCTCGCCACCGGTGTTGGTCTTGTGGCTGTGGCCATGGCCGAAGCCGGGGTTGATGCGCAGCCACACCGCATGGCCCGGTGACGCGGCGCCGAGCTGCTCGAGCATGTCGATGGAGCCGGCGTTCACCGGGATGCGGTGTTCGACGACCGTGGCGAGCGTGGCGTGGTCGAGCAGGTCAGCGGTGAAGACGATCTCTTCGCCGCCGGGCGTGTAGCCCGCGGCCAGCGCGCGCAGGATCTCGCCACGGGACACCGCGTCGACCTTCACGCCGGCCTCGCGCAGCAGCTTCAGGATGTGGATGTTGGAACAGGCCTTCTGCGCGAAGCGAACCACGTCGAAGCGCTGCAGCGAGGCCGCGCGCTCAAGGATGGTGGCGGCGTCGTAGACCCACAGCGGCGTGCCGTACTCGGCGGCCAGGGACTGCAGGCGGGCGGGGCTCAGGGCGGCGGGCAGAGGCTTGGTCATGCCCGCAGGATGCCGCGCGCCATCCATTCAATCAAATTGAAATTTGTTCAGACACAATTCAATTCTGATATGGATATCCAGCACCGCCACATCGAAGTGTTCCGCGCCGTGATGGCCGCAGGCAGCGTGACAGCCGCCGCCAGCCTGCTGCACACCTCGCAGCCCACACTCTCACGCGACCTGGCCCGACTGGAACAATTGCTGGGCTACCCGCTATTCGAACGCGAGCGCGGCCGGCTCAAGCCCACGGCCCGGGCGCGCACCCTGTTCGACGAGGTGGAGCGCAGCTTTCAGGGCCTGGGGCGTGTCATCGAGCGCGCCCAGGCGCTCGGGCGGGACGACGACGCGGAGCTGACCGTGCTGTGCCTGCCCGCCCTCAGCCACGCCCTGCTGCCCCGCGCGCTGGCCGCCCTGCTGACCGACCACGCCGGCGCGCGGGTGGACATAACGCCTGCCGAGCCGCCGCTCCTGGATGCCTGGATGAGCGAGCAGCGCTTCGACCTGGGCCTCGCGGAGCAAGCCACGCCGCTGCCGGGCGTGCGCATCGAGCCGGTGCTCGAAGCCGACGAGGTGGCGGTCTTGCCTGCCGCACATCCGCTGGCCGCCCGCGAGCGGCTCGCTCTGGCTGACTTCACCGGCCAGGACTTCATCAGCCTCGCCGCCGACGACCCCTACCGCCGCGAGATCGATGCCCGCTTCGAGGCTGAAGGGGTGTCACGACGGCTGCGCGTGCAGACGCACAGTGCGGTGGCGGTGTGTGAACTGGTGCGGGCCGGGCTGGGCCTGGCCATCGTCAACCCGCTGACGGCCCAGGCCTGTGCGGGTCACGGGCTCGTCGTGCGGCACCTGGCCATGTCGATCCCCTACCGGGTCAGCGCGCTGCTGCCTCTGCACCGGCCTGCGCAGCCCTTGGCTGCGCGGCTGGTCAGCGCGCTGCGGTCGTGCGCACCACCACCGGCTTCGTCCCGAAGCGCTTGACGATGCTGGCCTCGATGCCGGCAGCGTCCAGGCCGCACAGGCTCATCAGCTTGGCAGGGTCGCCGTGCTCGACGAACTCGTCCGGCAGGCCGAGCTGCAGCACGGGAATGCTCAGGCCGGCGGCGTTCAGCGCCTCCGTGACCGCGCTGCCCGCGCCGCCCATGATGCAGCCGTCCTCGACGGTGACGAGGGCCTCGTGGGTGCGCGCAAGTTCGGCAACGAGGTCGACATCCAGCGGCTTCACGAAGCGCATGTTGGCGACCGTGGCATTGAGCCGCTCCGCGACGTCCAGCGCCGGGTAGAGCAGCGTGCCGAAGGCGAGGATGGCGATGCGCTCACCCTGGCGGCGCACTTCGCCCTTGCCCCAGGGCTGGGCAGTCATCTCCTTCACCGGCGCCACACCCACGCCCGAGCCGCGCGGGTAGCGCACGGTGACCGGGCCGTTGTGCTGGAAACCGGTGAACAGCGCCTGGCGGCACTCGTTCTCGTCGGCCGGCGTCAGCACCGCCATGTTCGGGATGCAGCGCGTGTAGGCGATGTCGTAGTTGCCGGCGTGCGTCGCACCATCGGCGCCCACGAGGCCGGCACGGTCCAGCGCGAACAGCACCGGCAGGTTCTGCAGGGCCACGTCGTGCACGAGCTGGTCGTAGGCGCGCTGCAGGAAGGTGGAGTAGATGGCCACGACCGGCTTCACGCCCTCGCAGGCCAGGCCCGCGGCGAAGGTGACGGAATGCTGCTCGGCGATACCGACATCGTGATACCGCTGCGGGAAGCGCTTGTGGAACTCGACCATGCCCGAGCCCTCGCGCATCGCAGGCGTGATGCCCACCAGGCGCGGGTCGGCCTCGGCCATGTCACACAGCCAGTCGCCGAAGACCTGGGTGAAGGTCAGCTTGGGCGGCGTGGCCGGCTTGACGAAGCCCACGGCCGGGTCGAACTTGCCGGAGGCGGCGTGGTACTTGACCGGGTCGGCCTCGGCGAGCTTGTAGCCCGCACCCTTCTTGGTGACGATGTGCAGGAATTGCGGGCCCTTCTTGTCGCGCAGGTTCTCCAGCGTCGGCACGAGGGAGTCGAGGTCGTGACCATCGATCGGGCCGACGTAGTTGAACCCGAACTCTTCGAAGATCGTGCCCGGCACGACCATGCCCTTGGTGTGCTCCTCGAACTTGCGCGCGAACTCGTAGAGCGGCGTGTTCTTGAGCACGCTCTTGGCGCCCTCGCGGGCCGCCGTGTAGAAGCTGCCGCTCATCAGGCGCGCCAGGTACTTGTTCAGCGCGCCGACCGGCGGGCTGATCGACATGTCGTTGTCGTTCAGGATGACGAGCACGTCGCCCAGCACGCCGCCGTGGGCCACGCCCGCGTTGTTCAGCGCCTCGAAGGCCATGCCGGCCGTCATCGAGCCGTCGCCGATGATGGCCACGGCCTTGCGGTTTTCGCCCTTGAGCTTGGCGGCCATCGCCATGCCGTGGGCGGCCGAGATGCTGGTGGACGAATGGCCGGTGCCGAAGGTGTCGTACTCGCTCTCGTCACGGCGAGGGAAGCCGCTGATGCCGCCGAGCTGGCGCAGGCCGCTCATGCGATCGCGGCGGCCGGTCAGGACCTTGTGCGGGTAGGTCTGGTGGCCCACGTCCCAGACGAGTCGGTCTTCCGGCGTGTTGAACACGTAGTGCAGGGCGACCGTCAGCTCCACGGTCCCGAGGTTGGACCCGAGGTGGCCGCCCGTCTTGGAGACGCTTTCCAGCACATAGGCGCGCAGTTCATCGGCCAGGCGCTGCAGTTCCGTGCGCGGCAGGCGGCGCAGGTCGGCGGGGCTGTCGATCGTCTTGAGCAGCGAGTAATCCATGGCGGCCCTTTGTCCTTGAGTCATGTGGCAACCGAGCGCGGCCTCAACTGTCGCGCTCGACGACCGAGTCGGCCAGCAAGCTCAGGTGGCTCACGTCAGCCAGACCGCTGGCAGCCAGCGCTGCCTTGGCCTCGGCGCGCAGTTGCTGCGCCAGCGATCGCGCGGCGTTCAGGCCGAGCACGCTGACGTAGGTCGGCTTGTTGGCATCCTGGTCCTTGCCGGCGGTCTTGCCGAGGACTTCGGAATCCTGCGTCACGTCGAGGATGTCGTCCACGACCTGAAAAGCCAGGCCCAGGGCGGCACCGTAGTCGGACAGGCACTTCGTGGCCTGCGCTGACGTGGGACCGCAGGCGGCGCCCATCATCACGCTGGCCTGCAGCAGCACCCCCGTCTTGCGGCGGTGCATGTCGCGCAGCGTGCATTCGTCCAGCGCCTTGCCGATGCTGGCCAGGTCGATCGCCTGGCCGCCGGCCATGCCGTCGTGGCCGGCCGATCGCGCCAGCAGCGAGCACAGCCGGGCCTGCAGCGCGGGGGCGATGCCGGTGTCTGGCGTCAACACCTCGAAGGCCAGCGCCTGCATCGCGTCGCCGGCGAGCATCGCTTGCGCTTCGCCGAAGGCCACGTGGGTGGTGGGCTTGCCACGGCGCAGGACGTCGTCGTCCATGCAGGGCATGTCGTCGTGCACCAGCGAATAGGCGTGGATCAGCTCGACCGCGCAGGCCGCGCGCATCGCGGCGAAGCTGTCGCCGCCCACGGCCGCGCAGCTCGCCAGCACCAGCAGCGGGCGCAGCCGCTTGCCGCCGCCCAGCACCGCGTAGCGCATGGCCTCACCCAGACCCGCGGGTGCGGTCGCCGGCACGAGGTCGTCCAGCGCCGCCTCGAAGGCGGTCAGGGACGACTGCGTCCAGCGCTCAAAGTCTTGTGCATTCAAGATTCGGGGCCCTCCCAGGCCTTCAGTTCGGCGCCGTCCAGCAGCTTGACCTGCTGTTCAACCGCCTGCAGACGCCCCCGGCACAGCGCGAGCAGCTCGGCACCGCGCTTGTAACTCTGCAGCAGCTGGTCCAGTGGCAATTGCTGCCCCTCCATGGCCGCCACCAGGCGCTCCAGCTCGTCGAGCGCCTGCTCGTAGCTGAGGTCCGTGCTGTCCGGTTCGACAGCCTTGGTGCGGGAGGAGGTCTTGGTCATTTCAAAGCGCGAAACGGTAATTGTAGTCAGCGGGTTTCCCCCCGCTGACAGGCTTCAACGTAACCGTCGGCATCGAGACACAGGCATGCGTAGAATCCCGAGCCTCTCGCCCGAGCGCGCCCGCGCGCTGGGCTCCCCCTTCACCACCTAGCAACCTGGCCGACTCGGCGACCCCGAGATGCGCCGGAGGGACGCAGCACCCCTACTTCGCCTGAAAGACCCGCCTGGATCATGTCCGACCTGAGCCTACCCGTCTCGGCGCTGCAACGCAGCCAGACCCAGCTCCCGGTGAGCGCCTACTTCGATGCCGATCTGTTCCAGCGTGAACAGGCCACGATCTTTCAGCGAGGGCCCCGCTATGTCGGCCATGCACTGGCCGTCCCGGAAGTCGGGGACTTCTACGCCCTGCCGCAGGAAGGCGAAGGCCGCGTCCTGGTGCGTTCCCGCCAGGGGGTCGAGCTGATTTCCAACGTCTGCCGCCACCGCCAGGCCGTCATGCTGCGCGGGCGCGGCAACACGCAGACCAACATCGTCTGCCCGCTGCACCGCTGGACGTACTCCCACCAGGGCGAACTGATCGGCGCACCGCACTTCGCGGAAGACCCCTGCCTGAACCTGAACCGCTACAAGCTGCGCGAATGGAACGGCCTGCTGTTCGAGGACAACGGCCACGACGTCGCCGCCGAACTCGCCCGGCTCGGCCCCCGCGCGCAACTGGACTTCTCCGGCTTCGTGCTCGACAAGGTCCAGGTCCACGAGTGCCACTACAACTGGAAGACCTTCATCGAGGTCTACCTCGAGGACTACCACGTCGGCCCGTTCCACCCGGGCCTGGGCGGCTTCGTCACCTGTGATGACCTCGCCTGGGAGTTCGGCCAGCACCACTCCGTGCAGACGGTGGGCGTGCACAAGGGCCTGGAGCGCCCGGGCTCACCGGTCTACCAGCGCTGGCACGACCAGCTCATGACCTACCGCAAGGGCCGCCCGCCCGAGGCCGGCGCAATCTGGCTGACCTACTACCCGCACATCATGGTGGAGTGGTACCCGCACGTGCTGGTGGTGTCGACGCTGCATCCGGTGTCGCCGCAAAAGACCGTCAACCTCGTGGAGTTCTATTACCCCGAGGAGATCGCCGCCTTCGAGCGCGAGTTCGTCGAAGCCCACCAGGCCGCCTACATGGAGACCTGCGTGGAAGACGACGAGATCGCCGAGCGCATGGACGCCGGCCGCAAGGCGCTGTTCGACCGCGGCGACAACGAGGTCGGTCCGTATCAGAGCCCCATGGAAGACGGCATGCAGCACTTCCATGAGTGGTTCAGAAGCGAGATGGGCATGAACGAAGGCACCGGCGCCTGATGCCCGCTTCGGCGCTGATGGTCCTGGCGACCTTCCTGTTCGCCACCATGGGCGTCTGCGTGAAGCTGGCGAGCGAGTTCTACGCCGCCAGCGAGATCGTCATGTACCGCGGGCTGGTCGGGACGGCCATGATGGCCGTCATCTCCCATCGCCAGGGCGTGAGCCTCAAGACCACGCTGCCCGGCATGCACCTGTGGCGCAGCATCTCGGGCGTCACCTCGCTGTGCCTGTGGTTCTACGCTATCGGCAAGCTGCCGCTGGCGACGGCCATGACGCTGAACTACATGTCCTCCGTCTGGATGGCGCTCTTCCTGCTGGGTGGCGCGGTGCTGATGGGCGCCAGTAAGCTGGACTGGCGGCTGATGGCCGCGGTGCTGCTGGGCTTCGTCGGCGTAGCGCTCATCCTGCGGCCCACGCTCGACCAGCAGCAGCTCTGGCACGGCCTGGCGGGCCTGCTGAGCGGCATGATCGCGGCCATGGCCTACCTGCAGGTCACGGCGCTGGGCCGCGCGGGGGAGCCGGAGCTGCGCGTCGTCTTCTACTTCTCGGTCGGCGGCTGCGTGGCCGGGGGCGTCATCACCGCCATCACCGAAGGCGGCCTGCACCCGCACACACTCTGGGGTGCGGCGCTGCTGCTCGCCGTGGGCGTGCTGGCCACGACCGCCCAGGTCTGCCTCACCCGCGCCTACGGCACCGGCAAGCCCTTGGTGAACGCCTGCCTGCAGTACCTCGGCATCGTGTTTTCCTTCGGCTACGGCATGCTGCTGTTCCGCGACCCGCTGACCTGGATGGCGGTCGCCGGCATGCTGCTGATCATCGGCGCCGGCGTCAGCGCCACGCTCTTGCGCAGCCGCGTGGCGCCGCCGGCCAAGGACAGCCAATTCAGCCCTGCCGACATCTAGTGCGCCACGCAAGGCTGCCCTGGGCTGCCCGCTAGCCAGACATTCGGACAGGCAACCCCAACCGTGCACGACGCACAAGGACCGTGTGTGCCGCCACGTCGGCAACCGACGTGTCCATCGACAGCAGGTGATCTACGATTGCCTGCGGGGCCGTACGTCTGGCGTGCGTCCTCGCTCCGCCTTGGCGATCGACACCCCGCTGGCGAGGGTTTGGCGGGGAACATGGGCGACAGCGCGACTGGATTGGCCGCGACGCGTGGCGTCCGATCTCTCGCTCACTGTGGTCCTGCAACTGAGGGCAGCGTCGATCTCTGGACTATCCACTGCGCTTTCGCGAAATTTCAAGATGCTGGACGTCATTTGCGCCACGCGCCTGGCTTCAACCGAGTTTTGGGCACGCTCGGCCCTGGGCCTCTCGCTGCGTCGTCTTGCACACGAATCCCGGCTCAAGCCGAGGATCCATTTCGACAACGCGCGGGGATTACCTGCCATCTACAACGAACGCATTGACGCGCCCGATGCGTCAGAGCTGCTGGTATTCATTCACGACGATGTCTGGCTGGACGACCATTTCTTCTTCGAGCACGTCGCCTCCGCGCTGAATGCCGTCGACATCGCGGGCGTGGCAGGCAATCGGCGCCGAATGCCAGACCAGCCCTCCTGGGCGTTCGTGAGCCCCCGCTTCGACTGGGATTCCCGTGCCAACCTGAGCGGCACCGTCTGCCATGGCGCCGAAGCCTTCGGAACGCCCACGTACTTCGGGCCCGTGCCGGCCACCTGTGAGCTGCTGGACGGTGTGCTGCTCGCTGCCCGGCGTGATGCGCTGAAACAGCGCGGGGTGCGCTTCGACGAGCGATTCGACTTTCACTTCTACGACCTGGACTTTTGCCGCAGCGCCCGGCAGGCTGGCTTCACGCTGGCCACATGGCCAATTGCAATCACGCACCAAAGCCGCGGTCGAGCAGGCACCCCGGGTTGGGAGGAAAATTACATCCGCTACCTGGAGAAATGGGGCGAATGATGGCAACAGCCCTCGCCCCTTGCGGGATGGATCCTGGACTGAACGGCTTTTTCGTTGGATCGCCGAGCTGCCTGCGGGCAAGAAGTTGAAGTCCCGTTTGAAGCCCGCCAAGACAGCCCTCTGCACGATGGGGGCGTCTCCCCAGGAGGGCTCCTGCGGCCTGAGGCAAAAACAGTTGCGCGGCAGTCGCCGCACGAGAAACGACCAGCAAGGAGCCGTATGTCACTCCACACTTTGATCTCAACAGCGGATCTGCGCACACTGCACGACCCGCTGATCATCGAGGTCAGCTTCGACCTCGCCGACACCGACGCCGGCGAGCGTGCCTACGCGGCCGGCCACATCCCCGGCGCCTTCTACCTGCACCTGGACCGCGACCTGTGCGGCGCCAAGACCGGCTCGGACGGCGCCTTCCGCGGCCGCCACCCGCTGCCCGAGCGTGACACCTTCGCCGCACTGCTGCGCCGGCTGGGCCTGCGCGCCGGCCGGCAGGTCGTTGCGGTCGACCGGCAAGGCGGGCCGTACGCCGCGCACCTGTGGTGGATGCTGCGCTGGATGGGCCACGCCGACGTGGCCGTGCTCGACGGCGCCTGGGACGGTGACATGACCGCCGAGGTCCCCAGCGCCACCCCGACCGACTGGCAGCCCGGCGCCGCCCTCGTCCCGCAGATCGACGCCGCGACGCTGCTCGCCCGCCTCGGCCGCGTGCGCCTGATCGACGCCCGCGCCGCCGAGCGTTTCCGCGGCGACGTCGAGCCTCTCGACAAGGCCGCCGGCCACATCCCCGGTGCGAGCAACCGCTTCTTCAAGGACAACCTCGGCGCCGACGGCCGCTTCAAGCCCGCGGCCCAGCTCCGCGCCGAATTCGAAGCCCTGCTCGCCCCCTATGCCGCAGGCGACGTCGTTCACCAGTGCGGCTCCGGCGTCACGGCCTGTCACAACCTGCTCGCCATGGCCCATGCCGGCCTGGGAGACGGCCTGCTCTACCCGGGTTCCTGGAGTGAATGGTCGGCCGACCCGGGCCGCCCGATTGCCAAGGCTTGATCTCCGACAAACGCTTCCGTCGGTGATGATCCACACTGTGGTTCACCCCACAGACTGGAGGACCGAATGTTCAAGCGCATCCTCGTCCCGACCGACGGTTCCGACATCACCACCAAGGCCGTCAACACCGCGGTCCAGCTCGCCCGGGTGCATGGCGCCCAGCTGCTGACGCTCAGCGTGATGGAACCCTTCCCGTACAGCGCGGTGTCGGAGATCCAGCCGGTGCCGCCGCAGGAATTCATCGACGCCCAGCAGCGCGTGGCCACGCAACGCGTGGAAGCCGTCTGCGCCGCCGCCGCCGCGCAAGGGCAGGCCTGCAAGGGCCACACGGTGGAAGCCCTGCACGCCTGGGAAGCCATCCTGGACCACGCCAAGGCTGAAGGGGTCGACCTGATCGTCATGGCCTCCCACGGCCGCCGTGGCGTCGCCGCGCTGCTGCTGGGCAGCGAGACGCAGAAGGTGCTGACGCACGCCGAACTGCCGGTGCTCGTCGTCAAGTGATCTTTGGCTTCGCTTGAGCTGCGGCTGGCGACAATCGCCCGCCATGCATCTGCTGCTCATCGAAGACGACCTGGACCTCGGCCGCAGCCTGCAGGCGGCGTTCCGCCAGCAGGGCTTCAGCTGTGAATGGCTGCGTCGCGCGCACGACGCCCCCCTGGCGCTGAGCGATGCGGCGGCTGACTGCGTCCTGCTCGACCTCGGCCTGCCCGACGGCTCCGGCTTCGAGTTGCTGGCGCGCTGGCGCCGCGCCGACGCCAGCACGCCGGTCATCGTCATCACCGCCCGCACGGCGCTGGAAGACCGGCTCGCCGGGCTCGACGGCGGTGCGGACGACGTCGTGCTCAAGCCCTTCGCCATCCCGGAGCTGGTGTCGCGCATCCATGCCGTCGTGCGCCGCAGCGCGCGCCAGGCGCAGGAAACCTGGCAGTTCGGCGACCTCACCGTCGACCCGCGTGCCCGCACCGCCCACCTCGCCGGCGCCTTGCTCGCCCTCACGGGGCGCGAGTTCCAGTTGCTGACCGAGCTCGCCCGCGAGCCCGGTGCCGTGGTCGCCAAGAGCCGCATCGCGCAGCGCCTGGCACCACTGGACGAGCCGGTGGACGCCGCGACGCTCGAGATGCACATCAGCAATCTGCGCAAGAAGATCGGCGCCGAGCGCATCCGCACCGTGCGCGGCATCGGCTACCAGCTCGTGCCGTGATCCAGCGCCTGCGCGCCCTGCTGCGCCCCACCCTGCCACGGCGCCTGCTCGGCGCCCTGCTTGTTGCGTTCGCGCTGGTGGCCGTCGTGCTGCTGGCCATCGACTACGCCCAGTTCGAGCACGACATGGCCACCCACCCGGGCGTAAAGAGCGTGGCCGACGGCCTCGCCGCCACGCTCGCCGACACGCCCGACCCGCATGACGCCGCAGTCGTCGCCCGCGCCAGCGCCCAGGGCCTGAACCGGCTGCGGCGCGACGCGGGCACGCTGCCGGGCGATGTCGAATTCAGCCTGCGGGCGGCGGACGGCAGCCTCGTGTTCGCGACCCCCGGCGCGGCCTCGGCCACGGCCGCCACGCACTGGCAAGCCGAAGCCCGGGGCGGCCCCTGGCGACTCACGATCGCCGAGCCGCGGGTGAGCGATGTCACCGTGATCGGCTGGTTCGGCCGCGAACTGCTGGTCTACCTCGTGCTCGCCTTCCCGCTCGTGCTGTTGCCGCTGTGGTGGGCCGTGCGCCAGGGCCTGGCGCCGCTGCAGCACCTGGCGCAGGCCGTGGCCCTGCGCGACGCGACGGACCTGTCGCCGCTGGGCCTCACGCCCCGGCACGACGAACTGCGCACGCTGGCCACCGCCTTCGACGCGCTGCTGGCCCGCCTGCGCGTGCAACGCGACCGGGAACGCGCCTTCGTGCAGGACGCTGCGCATGAGCTGCGCACCCCGATGGCCGTGGTGGCCACACAGGCTCACCTGCTGGCCCACGCCGCCAGCCCCGCGGAACGCTCGCAGGCCGCCGGCGCCCTGGACGCCGCGCTGGCCCGCGCTTCCCACCTGAGCCGCCAGCTGCTGACGCTGGCCACGCTGGACGACGCCCGCCCGGGTGCGGTCGAACCCGTCGACCTGAGCCACCTCGTGGAGCAGACGCTGGCCCAGCTCGCCCCGCAAGCCCTGTCCCGGGGCCTGGAACTCTCCCTCGACGCACCGCCCACCCTGCCGACACATCTGGACCGCACCGCCGTCGAGAGCGTGCTGATCAACCTCGTGGACAACGCGCTGCGCTACGTCCCGGCCGGCGGGCTGGTGGCAGTGACGCTGGAGGCGACCGCCAGCGGTGTGTGCCTGCGGGTGGCCGACGACGGGCCGGGCATTCCCGAGGCGGAGCGGGAGGCCGTGTTCGAGCGTTTCTGGCGCGGGACCGCGGGGGCCGACATACCGGGCACAGGGCTGGGGCTGGCCATCGTGAAGCGGGCCGCGATGCGGCTGGGCGGCCGCGTGACGCTGGGCGCGGGCCTCGGCGGGCGGGGGTGCGGCTTTGACGTGGTCTGGCCCGCCGAAGCGCAAGGCTAGCGGGGGGCGATGACCCACCGGCTGTCGGCACCCGCGGCGGCCGCAGGATTCACGGCGCCTCCGGCGCGCCGTTGAGCTCGCGAAACGCCTGCAGCAGAAAGGTCGCCGGGGTGCCGTACCGGAGCGACCCCAGATCGAAGTCCGGGCTGAAGAACTGGCTCAGCGCCTGGTGCTGCGCCAACTGCTCCGGGGGCAGCTCGCGCACGGCCATGGCCCACTGGCCGAAGTCGCGCTGGTTCACGTCGTGGGCGAGCACGGTCCGCATGCCCTCGTGGCGGGTATCGGCCGCGATCAGGCGGTGCAGGCGTTCCACCGCCGCACGCGGGCCTTCGATGACCTGCAGGAACTGGTCGCCGCTGTGCAGCAGGATGCCGGTGATCTGGTCCCGCGCGTTGTTGCGCTGCGAGCTGTCGCGGATCGACGCCAGCCCCTCGGGCGTGAGGTCGAGGCTGGCGTCGCTGGTGTAGATCAGCTGGTGGTAGGGGCCGCTCATGTCACACCTTGTGCCCAGCGTTCGAGTTGATTTTCCAGGCTCTGCACCCGGTGCGGCAATTGCTTGACGAGTTCGTCCGCCTGCGACCACTGGCTCGTCTTGCCGGCCGCGCTGATGCGGTGCAGCACTTCCTGCAGCGCATGCGCCGATAGGTTGGAGGCCGTGCCCGCAAAGTTGTGCACGGCGTACGACAGGGCCTGCGCGTCCCGCGCCGTGACGCAGCGGCTGATCTCGGCAATCTGCGCGGGGCAATCGTCCACGAACATCTTGGCGATCAGGGCCAGCGACTCGCGGTCCCCATCCAGGCGTTCCAATGCCTGCGCGATGTCGATGTCAGCCAGCGCCTGCGCTGCCTCGTGGGCCAGCGCCAGGCGCACCGCGCGGCCCTGCGAGCGCCCGAGCACGCGCTCGATTTCCTGCATCATCCGCGTCGCATCGATCGGCTTGCTCAGGTACCCGTCCATGCCCGCCTCCAGGCACCGCTCGCGGTCGCCCTGCATGGCATTGGCGGTCATGGCGATGATCACCTGGTGCTGCCCGCGGGCCTGGGCCCCTTCCCGCGCACGGATCGTGCGCGTGGCCAGCAGCCCGTCCATCACCGGCATCTGCATGTCCATCAGCACAACGTCAAAGGCGCGCTCCGCCGTCAGATCCACCGCGATCTGGCCGTGGTCGGCCACCCAGACACGGTGACCCAGCCGCTGGAGCAATCGCGAGGCCAGCGCCTGGTTGATCGGCATGTCCTCGACCAGCAGCACATCGAGCGATTCACCGTCGCGCGGCACGGGCTGCTCGCTGGGCAGCGGCAGATCGTCTTTCAGTTGCGGGTCACCCTTGCCGAGCGTGCGCAGCACGCAGTCGAGCAGGTCGGAGGGCGACACGGGCTTGGTCAGGTATCCGGCCAGGCCCAACTCCTTGCAGCGCGCCCCGTCGCTCGCCAGCCCGCCGGCCGTCAGCATCATCCAGGTCTGCCGTTTCAGCAGGCTGTGAGGTGGCAGGCTCTCGACCAGGTCGAAACCCGAACGGCCCGGCATCTGGGCATCGACGAGGCAGACCGCAAACTGCCGCTGGGGCTCGGCCAGGATGTCCTGCGCCTCGCCTGCGCTGGCCACCGTCGTCGGGCGCATGCCCCAGCGCTTCAGTTCCTCGGCCAGCCACTGGCGCTGCGTGGCGTTGTCGTCCACCACCAGCACGGCAAGCCCGTGCAGCAAGGCTGTCGGAGGCGGTGCGGGCGGCAATTGCGCCTCGGGCAGGGGTTTGACGGTGACCGTGAAGTGGAACTCGCTGCCCTGGCCGGGTTCACTCACCAGCCACAAGCGGCCGCCCATCAAGCGCACCAGTCGCTCGCAGATCGCCAGACCCAGGCCCGTGCCGCCATAGCGCCGCGTGATCGAGGCATCTGCCTGCGAGAAGGCCGCGAAGATCTGCGTCTGCTTATCCAGAGGGATCCCGATGCCGGTGTCCCGCACGACCCACTCGAGCACCAGGCCCTCGGTGTCCGTCGCGCGACGCAACTCCACCGCGACTTCACCCTTCTCGGTGAACTTCAGCGCGTTGCCGACGAGATTGATCAGCACCTGGCGCAGCCGGCCCGGGTCGGCCAGCACGTGAGCAGGCACATTCGGCGCCACGCGGTACAGCAGCTCCAGCCCCTGCTCGTGGGCGCGCACGCCGAGCGGCTTCAGGCACTCGTGGATGAGGTCCTGCAGCGCCACCGGCACCTGCTCCATCTTCATCATCCCGGCCTCGAGCTTCGAGAAGTCCAGGATGTCGTTGATGATCACCAGCTGGGCGTTCGCGGAGGAGCGCACCATGTCCAGGTACTCGCGCTGCTCCTTGTCGAGCTGGGTGTCCAGTGCCAGCGAGGTCATGCCGATGATGCCGTTCATCGGCGTGCGGATCTCGTGGCTCATGTTGGCCAGGAAGTCGCTCTTGGCACGGTTGGCCGCCTCGGCAGCATCACGGGCCTCGGCCATCCGCAGCGTGAGCTGCTTCATCTCGGTCACGTCGGTCCGCAGCGAGACGATCAGCCCCTCGGGCGTGCGCGTGTCGTCGAACCGGATCCAGCGGCCGTGCAGCAGGTACTCGCGGCTGCCGCCGCGCAGGCTGCGCTCACGCTGCCGTGCGACCCAGGTGTCCTCGTCCTCATCCGGCTGGCGGCCGGCGACCTCGCGCCGGAAGTAGGCGTGCAGGATGTCGCTGAGCAGGCTGCCGGGCACCAGCACATCCGCGATGGCGGCATGGATGCGGCGCAGGGTTTCGTTGCAGATGACCAGCCGTTCGTGCTCGTCGTACATCGCGAAGCCGACATCCAGGGCCTCGATCGCGCTGACCAGCTGCTGCCGGGTGCGGCTCATCTCGCGCTCGGCCAGACGCGTCGCGGTGTTGTCCAGCACCAGCCCGTCGATGTAGAGCCCCTGGTCGTCCACGACGCATTGCCCGGTGGCAAAGGCCCAGCGCAGGCTGCCGTCCACATGGTGAAGCCTGAAGTCGATCTCGTAGCCCGTGCCGCGACGCGCGGCCGTCTTGAACACCTGCACGACGCGATCCCGGTCGTCTTCATGCACGATATCGAGCAAGGTGAGGCCGTCGGGCGTGAACTCGGACGCCTTGCGGCCACACAGCCGGCGGATGCCTTCGGAGACGAACACCGTGGTGCCCCGCTCATCGGCGCGCGTCCGGTGCACGCAGCCCGGCAGGTTCGCAATCAGCGTGCGGAAGCGCTGCTCGCTGGCGGCCAGATCCTGCTGGGCCTGGGCACGCTGCCCCAGCAGCTCGCGCATCAACGTGGCCAGCCCGAGCAGGTCGCCGCTGCCGCCCTCGGTGTCGGGCGTTTCCTCGCGGCCCAGTTCCGCCATGAGCTCTCGCGTGGCCGTGCGCAGCGTGTCCAGCACCTGTTGCTGGTCGTGCGTCTCCCGCCGCAGCCGCTCGTTCACCAAGGTCAGTTCGTCCGACGAGATCGCGAGGCTGCGAGTGCGCAGCACCAGGTCGCGGTCGAACTGGGCATAGCTCTCGACCACGCCGGCCAGAAAATCCGGCAGGCGCTCGGCGAGCTCGGCGAGCGCCGGATGCGCCTGACCCGCGATGCGCAATTGCGCCATCAGGGCCTCGGCGGCAGCCAGGTCCGGCAGGCCCAGGCGACGCTTGATCTGCCGGGCAACGGTGCGGTTCCCGAAGGCCAGCGCCAGTGGATCGGGGGCCGCCCCCGGGGACGTGGGTGCGTCGCTCAAGGCAGGGCCAATTCCGTGAGGTGGGTCACCGTCATGGTCTGGTTGTGCAGATGGCACGCCAGGCCGCCGCTCAGGGCCGGGCTGATTTCGCCATTGGAGTAGAAGCCCGTCACATGGGTATGTCGGCCGAAGACCTCGACCACCGCATCGACTTCCTCGTCCACGCGCGGCCCCATCACCAGCTTGCGGCCGATGCAGCTGACGAGCAAGGCCAGGCCCGTGCTGCCGCGAGACGCGTCATCCAGCCCCACGGCGTGCGCAGCGTCGTGCGCGCCGTCCACCAGCGAATCGGTGGTCGCATGCATCAGCTTGAGATAGCCGTCCTGCACGATGTCGCCAGCCAGGGTCAGGCTGCCGGCAGACTCGTCAACACCGAGGATGGTGCGGATGAGTCCCACCGCGCTGTGGTCCTGCCCCAGCATCTCGAAGGGGAACAGCAACCCGGAACCCGGCAGGTCCTTGGCGTACTCGCCGAGGTACTTCTTGTAGACCTCCAGCGCCGGTGCGCCATCAAGTTCGAACAGCACATTGCCTTCGCTGCGCGTGACCTTGCGGGCCGGGCCGAAAGGCTGCCAGCCGTGGAAGGACCCGTGACGCAGCTGCAGTTGCGGGCTGGTGAAGCCGATGGCCACGATCTGCGTGTCGCTCACCGCATGCCGCGACAGCGTGTAGGTGCGGGTGAAGGCGCCACCGTCACCCGCCAGGCCGCCGGACAGCACCACGCCGGGCGGCAGCGCCTGCGTGAAGCCCTCGATCAGCGCACTGCCGTTGACGTTCACGCCCTGGCTCAGCACGAGCACGTCGTGCAGGCCGGGTGCGCGCAGCTGCTCGGCCAGCCGGATGCCGGCCGCGCTGGAGTCCGCCATGCCGGCGATGTCGGTACAGGCCACACGCAGGCCAGGATGCTCGAAGTGCAAGGCGGTCACGACCAGCTGCTCGTCCGTCACACCGTCATCGCTGATCTCTCCGGCCGTGGTGCAGCCGGCCAGCTCGGCCCCCGGGAAGGCCCGGGTCAGCTGTGACAGCAGCCCGGGTCGGGTGAGCGCCGACACGGCGCCGAACACCAGCACCAGCTGGGGCTGGATCTGGTTCAGCCGGGCCAGCTCATCGTCTGCCGGTGCCTGCGCGAAGGTGGCCTGATCGATTTGCATGGAAAGTCTCCTGGGTGTGGGTGGAAGCCGGCCGTCAGGGTGGCGTTGACTCGCCGGCGCGCATGCGCTGGGCGGCCACGTCGTCCGGGTCGTCCTGGAAGCGCTCACCGATGGCGAGCACCGCCGGCAGATCGGACAGGAAGGCATCGACGCAGGCCGGATCGAAGTGGCTGCCACGCTGCTCGCGCAGGAAGTCCAGCGCCTTCTCCAGCGGCCAGGCCGGTTTGTAGGGGCGCACCGAGGTCAGCGCGTCGAACACGTCGGCCACGGCCACGATGCGACCCGGCAGCGGGATCGCCTCGCCCGCCAGCCCGCGCGGGTAGCCGCTGCCGTCGAACTTCTCGTGATGGGTCAGGGCCACGACGGCCGCCAGCTCCAGGAAGGGGCTCGTGCTGCCACGCAGGATCTCGTAGCCGATGGCGGCATGCTCACGCATGATCACCAGCTCCTCGGGCGTCAGCCGGCCGGGCTTGAGCAGGATGTGGTCCGGCGTGCCCACCTTGCCGATGTCATGCATCGGGGCGGCCTGCAGCAGCAGCTCCTGCTCCTCGGCCGGCTGGCCCAGGTGGGCGGCAATCAGCTTCGAGTAGTGCGCCATGCGCATCACGTGCGCGCCGGTTTCGGGGTCACGGTATTCGGCGGCGCGGGACAGGCGGAAGATCGTGTCGCGCTCGCGCTCCAGGATGGTGGCCGTGGCCCGCGCCACTTCCACGGCCAGCCATTGCGCCCGGTCCTGCAGCGCCTTCTGGCCCGCGCGCACCGCCAGCATGTTGCGCGACCGGGCCACGAACTCCATGCGGTCGACCGGCTTGGTCAGGAAGTCGTTCGCGCCGATCTGCAGCGCCTCGTACCGCACGCTGAGCTCGTGGTTGGCGGTGATCATCAGGATCGGCGTCTGCTCGCGACCCGGCACCTGGCGCAAGGCCTTGATGAAGCTGATGCCGTCCATCTGCGGCATCTGGAAGTCCACCACGACGAGGTCGGGCTCGTGGCTGCTGCACCAGGCCAGCGCCTCCAGCGGATTCAGGAACTCGAGCGAGACCACATCGGGCAACTGACGGCACATGACCTTGAGCAAGGTCAGGTTCACCTGGTTGTCGTCGACGATGATGACCTGCATGCCGGGGCTCCGAGGGACCAGCGACGAGGATAAGGGTGCGATGCCGCCGCCGAATGAGCGCCAGGCGCGCGAACGCGAACGGGGCGGGATTCGTTCACGACTGGCGCGCAGGCGGCCAGCCTGCGCAACGGTCGACCCGCGGCCGGTGGCACAAGCCCCTGGTGCCGGCAGGGCTTCACACCGGCCTCGGGCACGGGTCAGCGGGCTGCCGAGTCGTCGGTCGGCAGGTGGCTGAACAAGCGCACATCCCGCGGCACGCCGTCCACCCATCGACAGCCCCGCATCAGCCCCTCCTGGCTGAACTGGCAGCGCTGCAGCACGCGTGCTGACGCCAGGTTGCCGTCCAGCACGCTGGCCTGGATGCGATGCAGGCCCTGTGTGCGGGCCCAGGCCAGGACGGCCTGGCAAGCGGCCGTTGCGAGGCCCCGGCCCCAGCAGGCGGGATCCAGGTCGTAGGCGATCTCGGCGACGCGGTGCTCGCGCACGATCGAATGCAGGCCCACGGTCCCGACGAGCGCGTCGTCCGCCGCCCGCGCAATCGCGAAGCGGATCTGCCGGGCTCCCGAGGCCAGGGTCGTCGACTCGACGAACTCGGCCAGGTCGTCGACGCTGCCGGGTCGCCAGCTGATGTGCTGGCGGACGGGCTCTTGCTGCAGGTAGGCGAGCCACCTCGGGAGGTCGCCTGGCCGCACCGCTCGGAGCACCACGTCGCGCGTGGACAGCACCGGCAGCGCCGCCGCGCCGTCGGCCCTCACGCCCGATGCCGACGGCCCGGCCACGCGACGGGGGCGTGGGTCACGGGGCGGCATCCGTCACCTGATCAGACGGCCATCCCACACGGACCAGCAGGCCGTCCGGCCCGCTCAGGCCCACCTCGTAGAGCCCCCACTCGCGGTGCCGCAGGACGCCGCCCGGCCGGATGATCAGGTCGTCGACCCGCGCCGCGATGGCCGCCACGTGCGGCGTGCGGATGAAGACACCGAACGGGTTGTGCTGCTCCGGCACCCGCCACGGGCCGCTGCCCGCCTGCGTGAGGTGCACCTCGCAGCCCCAGCCGGTCATGATGACGTAGCCGGCATCGCCGCCCGTGCGCTCGAAGCCCAGGCGCTCCCAGAACGGCAGGGCGGCCGCCAGGTGGTTGCTCGGCACGATGGCGAAGGCGCCCACGGTGGGGGGTGTCGACATGCAAGTCTCCGGTGAGCGGAACGGCCGGCGGCGCCGGCCCGTGCACTGTGCCATGCCCGGTCGAGCCCGTCGCCGGCCGCGTCAATCGCGATGGCACCGGCATTGCCGTGTCATGGTGACCCCGAGGCGCTGCAAGGCGGTGCGGCCCCTTTGGCTGCGCTTGAGCTGCGGTCCGAAGAATGCGTCGCATCGCCACTCCGACGCCAGTTCATGGTCACACACGCCCGCTCCCTCGCCTGCCTCCTCACCTGCCTTCTCCCCATGCTCACCGCCTGCGGCGGCGGCACCCGCGCTTCTGCCGCGCCTGATGCCGCGCCGGCTGCCGTGCAGAAGGCGGCTGATGCCGCCGTGGCGCGCGGCCTGGTGGGCGTCACGCTCTACCACCTCAGCGGCAGCGAGACCACCGCCGCGCGCGCCGGCCTGCGGCAGGCGGGATCCGCGGCGCCGATCGAGGCAGGCGATCCCTTTCTGATCGGCTCCACCACCAAGGCAATGACCGCGGCGCTTGCCGCCCGCGTTGTGGAGCAGGGCCGCATCGCCTGGACCACCACGCTCGCCGAGGCGCTGCCCGAGCTCGCCGCCGGCATGCGGCCCGAGTACCGCCCGGTGACGCTTGCGCAGCTGCTCGACCACCGCGGCGGCGTGCTGGCGATGAACAACGGCGCCGACACCGAGCGCTTCCAGGCCGCACTCGAATCCAGCACCACGCCGCTGCCCACGACGCTCGCGGGCCGCGAGCGCTACTTCGCCGCCTGGCTGCTGGCCCAGGCACCGGTGGCCGCGCCGGGCCAGGGCTTCGCGTACTCCAACGGCGGCTACGTGCTGGCCGCGTTGATGCTGCAGGCGCGCACCGGGCGAACCTATGCCGACCTCTTCGCGCAGGAACTCGCCCGGCCGCTGGGCCTCACGGTGAGCTGGACGTCGGACGACGTGACCTTCACCCAGCGCCCCGTGGGCCACAGCGGCGCCAAGGGCCAGCTCACGGCGCTGGCGCCGCTGGATGCGGACAGCGCCGCGTGGCTGACGGTGCTGCGCCCCGGCGGCGTGGGCACAACGGTCACGCCGGCCAGCTATGCCACCTGGGTGGGCTGGCACCTGCGCGCGCTGCAGGGCACGGCCACCCCGCTGGCGGCCAGCTACGTGCGCCGCCTGCAGTCGCTCCAGGCCGGCGACTACGCGCTGGGCTGGATCGCGGCCGATGTGGACGGCCGCCCGGTGCTCGCGCACGACGGCGAGTACCGGGGCTTTTCCAGCATGGTGGCCATCGACGCCCGCGGCCGCAGCGCAAGCTTCGGCTTCACCAACACCGAGGCGGACGACGGCACGTGGACACTGGCGTCCATGAACCAGGCCCTGCTCGACATCGAACGCGCCCTGCCCCCGGCGCCATGAACGCTCGCCGCGTCCTCATGCTGGCGGCCCTGCTCGCCCCGGCACTCGCCCCGGCACGGGCCCCGGCTGCCGACACGCCCCGCCCCGAGCTGCCGCCCGTGGCGGTCGACGGCGAGAGCACCGCCGCGCGCGAGCAGAAGACCGTGGCCGACCTGCTCCAGGTGCTGGAAGTCTTCGAGCGCGAGAAGGCCCGCTATGCGCCCGGGGCCGAACTGCGCATCCGCGTGCTGCCGCGGCACGACCTGGCCGACGCCCCCGCGCTGGAGCTGCGCCACGGCACCGTGCGCGAACCCATCACGCTGGACGCCCTCGGCCGCTTCACGGTGCCGCCCGCCTGGCGTGCCCTGCCCGCAGGCGCCGTCGTGCGCAGCCGCCTGCCGGGCGGCCGCCTCGCCTGGGCGGTGGACGTGCGCACGCCCGGCCTGCCCGAGCACTCGCGGCGCCTGGGTGACCTGCGGCTCGAATGCCGGGCCGACCTCTACGGCGGCGCGCTGATGCGCGGCGTCAAGCCGCCGGCCTTCTACGCGCTGAGGGCGGCCAGCGACATCTGCGCCAGCCGCCTCGTGGCGCTCGGCTTCTTTGCCGATGAACCCGTGTTCGCCGTGCAGGTCAGCCACGCCGGCCGGTCCGCCGAACTGTCCTACCGCTGGATGCACGGCCGCGAGGTGGGTCAGACGAGTCTGTTGTTCGGCCTCGTGGACTGGCCGTTCGCGCTGCGCGACCGCTTTGTCGCGATGCCGCCGGACAAGTGGGCCGACTGGCCCCACGACGCCCGCATCGACCTGGAGCCGATGACGCCATGAACCGCCCCCACCGCCTGATGAGCCTGCTGCTGTGCGCGGCGCTGGCCAGTTGCACGACCATGGGCAACGGCCGTGTGCGAACGCTGCAGTCGCACGAAGCCGCCGAGCTGCTTCAGCCCGGCCGCACCACCCAGGCCGAGGCCCGGCAACGCCTCGGGCCCGGCAGTGTGCTGCGCTTCCAGAGCGGCTGGCTGACGGAGCAGTACGTCTACCGCGACGGCCTGCCGCGGGCGCTGGACTTCGTGCCCGTGGTCGGCCTGGTCACCGCCGCCCTCCCCGCGGCCGAGACCGAACTGGTGCTGCTCTACAGCCCCGACGGCGTGCTGCGCAAGTTCAAGCTGCGGCGCACCGGCACGGGCTGACGGTCAGCCGCCGTCAAGCAGGTGGCGGCGGAAGAAGGCGACCGTTGCCCCCACCCAGCGGGCGGTCATCGCCGGCCGGTCATAGCCGGGCGGGTCGCACAGCAGCGCGCATTCCAGCCGGTTGAGCCGTTCAGGCGGCGGTACGGGGGCGAGCAAGGCACCGTGGCCGGCGCCGGGCAGGTCGGCGAGCAGTTCGCAATCGGCGCAGGCCGCCCGCAGGCAGTCGCTGTGAAAGCGCGGCACGAGCCAGCGGTCCAGCGGCGCCGTGACGAGACCGAGCGGCACGCGCGGGTGTTCGAGCGTGGCCGGATCGAAGTCGGCCACCAGCGGCACGCCGGCCACGATGGCGGCGATGCGGTCGTCGCGGTGGGTGCGCGGGGTGGTGTCGCCGCTGAACTTCCAGGCCAGCACGCGGCGTGCGAGCCACTGCTTGAGACCGTCCAGCGCGCCGCCGGTGAGCGAGGTGGTCAGGCCCACACAGGTGGCGAAGTCGTCTGCCAGGTGCGCGTCGCAATGCGCCCGAAAGCGCTCGGGCGACCATGCCCCGCCGCCCAGGCTCAGCATCGTGTGGCCGCCGGCCGACATGCCGAAGGCGCCCACCCGGTCGAGTCGCAAGGCCGCAAAGCGCGGGTCGGCCGCCACGCGGTCGATGGCGTGGCTGATCTCGGCGGGGCGTTGCGACCAGCTCGCGGGGCCGGGGTGGCCGGGGTCGGTCCAGTTGTCGCCGCGGTGCAGCGGCAGCACGACCGTGAAGCCGGCGTCCACCAGCGCCTGGGCCAGCGCGGTGTGCACCCAGGGGCCACCGCCGGAGCCGTGGGAGATGGCGATCAGCCGGCCGTTGCCCGCCGCCGGCGCAGCGTTGGCGGCGAGCGTGACGGTCACGTCGCCCCGCTGCTCGACGCGGCCGGTGGCGTCGGTGGGATAGAACAGCGTGACTTCGCCGCCGGCCTCGTCGGCGGGCAGGGTCAGCGTGCCGAGCGTGGCGGCGCCGGCGTGCAGGGTGCCGGCCATCGCGAGGCCGGCGAGCAGGAATCGGGTCCACATGGGCGGGCTCCTCGGGGTTGAGAAGCCCGCAGCCTCGGCGGCGGGGTGCCCGGCGTCTGGCCGAAAGCTGCGGATTGCAGGTTTTGGCGCGGTTTTTCAGGAATCGGCCAGGGCCTGGGTGCGGAATTCGGTAGGCGTGAGGCCCGTCTCGGCCTTGAACGCGCGGTTGAACGGACCGATGGAGCCGAAGCCGACGTCCAGTGCGATGCTCAGGACCGGCAGCGCGCGCTCGGCCGGATCGGCCAGCCGACGCTTGGCCTCCGCCAGCCGCAGCCCGTTGACGTAGGCATTGAAGTTGCGGTGGCCGAGGTGCTGGTTGATGACCCGCCGCAGCCGGTACTCCGGCGTGCCCAGCCGCTCGGCGAGGCTCGCCAGGCTCAGGCCCTCCTGCGCATAGCCCCGCTGCTCGCCCATGACGACCGCCAGGGCCTGGGCGACGCGCCCGTCCTGCGGGTCGGTGGCCGGCGCCGGTGCGGGCACGGGCGGCGGCTCGGGCTCGTCCCACAAGCTGTGAGCGCGCGGCACGAGCAGGCGGCGGGCGATGAGCGTGGTGAGCGCGAGCAGCAGCACGACGTCGGCGAACGCGGCGTTGTCGCTCAAGCCCCCACCGCCCGAGCCCACGCGCAGGGCCACCTGCACCAGCGCATAGGCCGAGCCGCCCCCCACCACCAGGCCGCGCAGCCGGCGGCGCGGCTCGACCAGGTCGACCCGCCACGGGCCGACCACCGCCGCCAGGCCCAGCACGGCGAAGGTGACCGGGATTGCCCGCAGAATGACCCAGCCCGGCCACCAGCTGCCCCATTCGCACACCGTGGCGCCGTAGGCCGCCACCGCGGCCCACAACCCGCCGTGCCAGGGCCGCAGCCGGAAGCCGTCCTCGAACACCGCCCGCGCGAACAGCCAGAACACGACCGCCGCGCCCAGGGACACGCCCACGCCCGGCGCCTGCGGGCGGCAGGCCAGCTCGCGCTCCACCCAGGGCGAGGCCGACACCGTCTGCACGATGAGCGACGCACACAGCGCGATGCCCAGTTGCACCATCGCGGCATGCCGCGGGTGGCGCCAGCGCGGCCACAGCGCGGCGATGACGAGGGCCAGCAGCGCGATCAGCGCGCCGCGCAGCCCGGCGTCAATGAGCGCCATGCAGCAGCTGCGACACGGCGAACGCCACCGCCAGGCCCACGCCGAGCCAGGCCACCTGGGCCAGCGTGTCACGCCAGGCCAGACGCTGCTGCAGCTGGGGCAGCAGGTCGGCCACCGAGATGTAGATAAAGCTGCTGGCCGCGAGCACCAGCAGGTAGGGCAGCACGCCGTCGAAGCTGCCGATCAGGTAGTAGCCCAGCACGCCGCCCACGACCGAGGCCATGCCCGAGATGGCGTTGAACAGCAGGGCCTTGGCGCGCGACAGGCCGGCGTTGAGCAGCACGATGTAGTCGCCCACCTCCTGCGGGATCTCGTGCGCGACGATGGCCAGCGCGGTGGCGAAGCCCAGGCGCGTGTCCGCCAGGAAGGCGGCGGCGATGATGGCGCCATCGCAGAAGTTGTGGATGCTGTCGCCCACCAGCACCGTCAGGCCGCCCCGGCCGGCCTGCTCGGCGTCGAAGTGGTGGTGATGGTGGTGGCCGTCGTCTTCGTGGTGGTGGGTGTGGCGGTACAGCTCCACCTTCTCCAGCAGCCAGAAGAACAGCAGGCCGCCGAGCAGCACGGCAAACAAGGTCTGCGGCGGCGAGCTGTGGCTCTCGAAGGCCTCGGGCAGCACGTTCAGCAGCGACGTGCCCAGCAGGATGCCGGCCGACAGGCTCACGAGGCTCTTCACGAGCCGCGTCAGCACCCCGACCGTGAGGCTGGCGGCCACGAGCACCGACAGCAGCCCGCCGGCGAAGGTGGCGAGCACGATGTAGAGAAGGGTCATGGCGCCATTGTCGAGGAAGGCGGCGGCTGGCCCGAGCGGGCGCATACTGGCGTGACTCACTGGCTGGCCTCGGCTTGTCCTGCATGGCTGCCTGAGAAGCAGCGACAGTCTCGGGAGAGCACGGTAGACGTCGTGAAGCAGCTAACCGCCGCCATCCTTCTTACTCTGCTGTTTCAGCCGGCATTCGCGGAGAGCGGTATGGCATCGCTTTTTGTCCTGGGCGTTTTTGGCCTTGTCGTGGCAATTGGCTTTCCGATTGCGTTTTTGGTCATCCTGGTTCGCCTCTGGAGAAAAAGTGGCAAATCCACGGAACACGAGCAATGGATCAACAAAGACCCAGACCGCTCTTCGAGCGGCCGCGTTGGCGAAGGCTGAGTGCCCTCCTGCCGAGTGGCGATGCGCGGCTTGCCCGCCATATGTCGGACCATTGACCTGCCCCCTGAAATGCGCGACAGCCTACCCAAATCCAGTCCCTGGCGGAGGACAGCTCTTGGCCGTACTGAGCCGCCAGACCCTCGCACCGGGCTCGGCTGATGTCGGCGCCAGCCTGCCCTTGACCGCTTTCACGGTTTGCGGACAGACACCATGAGGCCCGTTGCGTGCAGACCCGATGACCACGCTCGGCGCCTTGACGCTGACTCGCACCGCTCGCAAGCCGCAGTCCTTGCCTCGGGCCGCGTGCCCGAGGTCAGACATCAAACGCGGGGTCGTTGGTTGCTGCGATCTTCTCGCGCAAGGCCGGGAAGTGCATGGCCAACTCGCAGAAAGGACGATCCAGCGCCTGGAGTCGACTGGCTGCGCACGAAGCCGAGAACATCTCCAGTGAGCGCTCGCAGTCCTTCGGGCGCTCGACGCCTTCTGCGATGGCAACGGCCCAGGCCTCTCGAAAAATCTCGGCCGCCCCGGGGCTGCCCAGGTCGGAGAGCGCTGGTGCGATGAGGGGGGCGAACCGGGCCGAAGAGTTCCAGAAGAACTGGTTGAAACCGCCGTTCATGACCTGGGCTTCAACGACGAATGACAAGTAGTAGACCTGGAGCCCGCGAGGAAGTGCCTGGAGCGCTGCCAGCGCGTCGCTGCAGGCGTCAAGGTGGCGACCCACCCAGTCGACGACTGCACTTTCACGGTCCCCGGCGTCCAACCGCGCCAACGCTTCCTGGGCCAAGCTGCCAAGCCGAGGCCGTTCCCTTGCGCTTGCCATCAGTTGCCGCATCGCCTCTTGCGATGCTGGCGGCAGCATGGCGAGCAGATCCTCGAAGGCCTTCATGATGTCAGATGAAGCGGTCATGTTCGAGATGCTGGGGTTCGCGTTGCCAAGCCGGTGCACCGGAACGATGGAGGCAGCGCGCGGCTGATGACGATCGCTCCACCTGCGGGAACCGGCCAGGCCGCGCCCTCGTCGGCCAGGAGACGACCCGCCCGCCGACCGGCATGGGCGGATGCCGGCCAGCGGCCTTCAGGCGCCCCCAACGCCACCAGGCCCCCGACCGAAAGGCTTCCGGGATGGGCTGGGCCAGCGGGTCGTCAATGCCGAGCGCTGCCAACTCGTCAAACCAGCGGTGACGCAGCGAGGCCGGCAGCTCGGCGCCGCACCATGGGCAGTAGGCGATCTCCACGACGGCCGAGCCCCCGTCGTGAACGCGCAGCCCGTACTCCCGGTGCTGGTCGGAATACCGGATCAGCGAATCCGGACAGGCCCCCAAGTCCGGATGGTCCGCGCAGACGAACGGTGATGTCCCAGCGCGTGGTGTAAGTCCACAGCCCGGACAGGCTGAGATGCGCGGGTTACTCAGCGTGCCACTGCAGACAGCCGAGTCGGGACAGT
>RXJW01000190.1:28489-33981 GCA_003963005.1 Burkholderiales bacterium | reverse complement strand
CGCCCCAGCGCAGCACCAGCACCGCATGCTCGCCCTCGGCATTGAGCTGTGCGGGCTCGTCCATGCCGAGCAGCTCGTTGAGCGGGCGCAGCGGCACGATGCGGCCGCGCAGCACGACCGTCTGGGCCTGCTTGAAGCGGTGGATGTCGTCCGCCGGCACGCGGACGGTCTCCACGATCAAGTCCATCGGCACGCCGAAGCGGCAGCCCGCCGACCGGATCATCATCACGTGCGTCACGGCCATCGACAGCGGCAGTGTCAGCTGCAGCGTGGTGCCCTGGCCGCGCGTGCTACTGAGCTGCACCGTCCCGTTGACACGTTCGACCGCCGACCGCACGACGTCCATGCCCACGCCCCGGCCGGACAGGTCCGACACGTTCTCGGCGGTCGAGAAGCCCGGCAGGAAGATGAGCTGCACCGCATCTGCGTCGCTCAGCGCCTCGGCACGGTCCGCCGGAATCAGCCCGCGCTCCACGGCCTTGGCCCGCACGCGGACGGTGTCCACCCCGGCGCCGTCATCGGCGATGTCCAGCACGACGCGGTCGCCGTCCTGGCGGGCGCTGACACGCAGCGTGCCGTGTGCCGGCTTGCCCGCTGCCACGCGGACCTCCGGGGTCTCGATGCCGTGGTCCAGGCTGTTGCGCAGGATGTGGATCAGCGGGTCGGCAAGGCTCTCGATGACGTTCTTGTCGGCTTCGGTCTCCTCGCCCTCGATCACCAGTTGCACCTCCTTGCCGAGCCGCTTGGAGATGTCCCGCACGAGGCGGCCGAAGCGCTGGAAGACCGTGCCCACCGGCAGCATCCGCACCTGCATGATTGCGTGCTGCATGTCCTCGGCGATCCGGTTGATGACGCCGTACTGGTTCTTGATTTCGCGTGCCAGCTCTCGCTGGCCGAAGTGCGACTCCGCGCGCTGGGCGAGGTAGGGCAGGGCGTTCTTGGCGACGACCATCTCGCCGATGAGGTCCATCAGCCGGTCGACCTTGTCCTGCGCGACCTTCAACACCTTGTGGCTGCCGCGGTCGCCGGCCGGTTCCTCGCCCGCTGCGGCGGCGGCCGTGGCCGGGTGGCGCGCGGTCGTGTCCGCGGGCAGCGGGCCGTGTGGGTGGTGCTGGCGGGCCCACAGGGCGAGTGCCGCGGCCGGGGCGGGCATGTCGGGCAGCTGCTCGCTGGCCTGGCGGCAGGCCGTCGGATCGGCATCGGGCAGGGCGGCCCGCACGGCCAGCAGTTGTCGCAGCACTTGATGCGCCGCGGCGAGCGTGCCCGCCGACACCGGGCGCTGCAGCAGCGCGAGCTGGTCGCTCCAGAGCTGGGCGAGCCGGTCCCGCAGCAGCACCTGGTGACCGGGAGCGAGGACCTCCGGTGCCGACGAGGCCGCGGGCACCGCGACGAGCTCGCACTGCTCGGGCACGTAGCGGAAGTGTTCCTGGAGATAGGCTTCAGGCGCGCTGGACAGCAGCAGGAAGCCGAGTTGGCAGCGGTAACAGTCAAATGTCGCCATGTCGCCCCACTGGGCGGGCGACAGCACCTGCAGCTCGACAAGGCCGGGTGTGCTGCGCACCAGTTGCCATGGGTCCTCGCCCTTGAAGAAGCAATCCGGCTCAGGCTGGTAGCGCAGCAGCACATGATGCGGGCGATGCCATTCGGCCGGCAGGGCCGCGGCCCAGTCAGGCAGTGAGGGGGCTGGCGACCTGGCAGGCGCCGGTGGCGCCGCAGGCACGGAGGGCGTTGCGTTGGCGTGTGCCTCGCGAGGCGCGCGTGCCCCGCCGAGGAAAGCCCGCAGGTCGGCCGCGAGCGCTTCGGAACGTGGCATCGCACCGGCGGCCAGCGTGCCCGTCGTGGCAATGGCGTCGATCAACTCCGCGCTGTGGTCCATCGCAGCGAACAGGGCATCGGCCAGGGCACTGCTGTAGACCAGCCGGCCGGCGCGCACCTGATCCAGCACGTCCTCACCCGCGTGCACCACATGCTCCAGCGCCTCGAACTCGAACAGGCCGCAATTGCCCTTGAGCGTGTGGACCGAGCGGAACAGGTCGTTGAGCAGGGCCGGGTTGTCGGGGCTGCGCTCGATGTCCAGCAGGCGCTGGCCGATCGACTCCAGGCACTCGCGGGCTTCGAGAACGAACTGTTCGAGGATTTCAGCGGTCGAGTTCATCGGGCAACTCCCGGCAGTGGATGCGCTGCGGCCGCCCGGTGGGCCGCCGGGCTGTCGCCGAGGAGCAGCGCCGCCGTCAACACCAGTTCGGCCGGCCGAGCGGGCTTGACCAGGTAGCAGTTCGCGCCAGCCTCCTGAGCGGCGGAGGCATCCTGGAGCTGGGCCTCGGTCGAGACCATCATCACCGGCGCCTGCTGTGAAGCCGGCAGGCGGCGGAGCTCGCGCACGAAGCCGTAGCCGTCGAGCTTGGGCATGTTGACGTCGACCACGTAGAGGTCGAAGGGGCGCTCGTGGGAGCCGGCGGCAATCAGCTTCTCGACGGCCTCCAGGCCGTTGACGGCTTCCTCGGTCTGCCAGCCGGCGTCGCCAAGGAGCTTGCGGTGGTACATGCGCACGGTGGCGGCGTCGTCGATGACGAGGATGCGGGCGGCGCTCATGGGGCCTCTCCGTTCAGGGGTTTCTGGTAGACCATTGCGTCGGCGAAACGCCGCACGCGGTAGAGCGCACTGATGCGGCTCATCGACTCCGAATGGCCGAGGCAGACGAAGCCGCCCGGGCGCAGTGCGTCATAGAGGGCTTCGGCCGCGCTGCGGCGCGACTGGTCGTCGAAGTAGATGAGCAGGTTGCGGCAGAAGACGATGTCGATGTCGCGAAAGCGCCGCGTGTCGGCCGGGTCGCTCAGGTTCACGCGGCTGAACTCGACCGCCGCCACCAGGTCGCGCGAGATGACCCATTCATGCTCGCCGCGCCGCGTGAAGTATTTGTCCAGCCAGGCCTTGGGCAGGTTGGCGACCGAGCGTGCGCTGTACACGCCGCGCTGGGCCGCGTCGAGCACCTGGGTGTCGATGTCGCTGGACAGGATCTCGACGTCATGCGCATGGATGCCCGGCCACCGCTCGAGCAGCTGCATCGCGATGGAGTAAGGCTCCTCGCCGGTCGACGACGGGATCGACCAGATGCGCAGCCGCTCGCCAGCCGGCCGGATGCGCACCAGTTCATCGAGCAGGTCGTTCGTCATGCAGTCGAACTGGTAGGCCTCGCGCAGGAAGTAGGTCTCGTTCACGGTCATCGTGTTGACGAGGTGCTGCAACTCGCGGCCCTCGCGCTCGAAGCGCAGGCCGACGAAGTATTCGCGGAAGTCCGCGGCGCCGGTGGCCTCCATGCGGTCCACGAGGCGCTTGTCGACGAAGTAGCGCTTGTTGTCGTCGAAATGGATGCCCGTCTTGCGGTAGAAGAACTCGCGGAACTTCTGGAAGTCGGCGTCGCTCACCACGCGGGCGACGCGGTTCGGGGCGGCACGCAGGCTGGTGTTCATGCGGCCTCGATGCGGCTGATGGCCAGGTCGGCCGCGAATTGGATGAAGGCATCGTCGTCGAAGCGCTGGCGGGCAGCGCGCAGGGCCGGCAGTTCTGCCCGGCTGCCGACTTCGGCCAGCACCTCCAGCGCTGCCGCGATGACGTTGACATGCGTGTCCTGTTGCAGCACCCGGGCCAGCCAGGCGGGTACCGCGGCATGGCGCAGCTCACCGAGCAGGTTGACCGTGAAGATGCGCACATCCGGGTCGGCGTCCAGCAGCAGCCGGTCGATGCTGGGCGACACCGCCTGCGGCATGGCCGACAGCGCCTCGATGGCGCCGTTGCGAAGCCCGGCGTCCTCCGAACGCAGCAGCGGCAGCAGGCCCTGCACTGCGGCTTCGCTGGCCAGCGTGGCCAGGCTTGAGAAAAGGGCCTCGCGCACGCTGGCGTCGGTCTCGGCCGCCAACGCCTGGCCGAGGGCGAGTGCGGCGCCGGCGTGGTGGGACAGATCGCGGGCGGCCAGGCGTCGCTGGCGCGGATCGGGGTCGCCGAGTTGTTGCTGAAGCCCGAGCATGTCGCGCGAAGGCTGGCGGGGCTGCACGGGGTGCAGCGGTGTGGCGGGGGTCTTGCGCAGGGGCATGGCGGTTCTCAGTGCGGGCGCACCCAGTGGCGCAATTGATCGCTGACCTGCGGCGACGGCAGCACGCAGTCGGCTCCCCCGCGCTGGATCAGTTCGTGGGGCATGCCGAAGACGACGGCCGTCTCGGCCGACTCGGCGATCGTGCGTCCGCCCTGCTGGTGCAGCCGGGTCATGCTGGCCGCGCCGTCGAAGCCCATGCCGGTCAGCAGGACGCCGATCATTTGCTGCGCCGGCATGTGCCGCAGGGCGCTGTCCACGAGCACGTCCACGCAGGGGTGCCAGGGCTCGCCTGCCGCTTCTGGCACGGGGATGGCGACGAGGCGACCCAGCCGCTCCGCCACCACCATGTCGAAGCCGCCCTGGGCGATGAGCACCTGACCGCTGCGCAGCGGCGTGGGGCCGTCGCACTCCTGGACGTCCAGGGCGCAGATCTGGTCCATCCGCTGCGCGAAGGCGGTCGTGAACTGAGCGGGCATGTGCTGGCACACCAGCACCGGCCAGGGAAAGTTGGCGGGCAGTTGCGGCAGGATGTCTTCCAGGGTTCGCGGGCCGCCCGTCGAGACGCCGATCAGCACCAGGCCTTCCGGGCGACCGGCCGCGGGCGACACCGGCGGCGGCGCCATGACCCGGGCAGGGCGCACCGCCGGCCGGGCGGCAGGGCGCGGCGGGCGGCCGCGCCCGCTGCGGATGCGGGCCGTGCTGGCGGCGCGGACCTTGCGCACGAGGTCGTCGGCGACGAGCTCCATGTTCAGCGAGATCGTGCCGCCGGGCTTGGCGACGTAGTCGACGGCACCCAGGGCCAGAGCCTCGAGCGTCGGCATCGCGTTCGCCGTGGTCAGGGACGACACCATGATCACCGGCGTCGGGCGGGCTGCCATCAGCAGCGAAAGCGCGGTCAGGCCGTCCATCTCCGGCATGTTGATGTCCAGCGTCACCACGTCCGGTTCGAAGGCCAGGGCCATTTCGACCCCTTCACGCCCGCTGCGTGCCGATTCGACCTGGAAGCCGGCGTCGCTGAGCACCTGGCGCAGCACCTTGCGCATCAGCGCCGAGTCGTCCACGACAAGAACCTTGTGGCTCATCGGATGTCTCCTCGTGGCCTTGCGGGTCAGGCGGCCAGTCGCGCCGCCGGCTCGGGCCGCGCGGCTTCCGGGGCCGGCGCGGCGACCGGGTCCTCGTGCTGCCAGGTCATCAGCTGGGGAGGATCGATCAGCATGATCAGGCGCTGGCCGTCCAGCCGCGCCACCTCGCGGATCATGCGGCTCTGCGCTTCGGACAGTGCTGGCGCCGGGGCCAGGCACTGACGTGAGACCCTCAGCACCTCCGCGACCGAATCGACGATGAAGCCGGTGCGCTGCTCGTTGAGCGTGAACACCATGATGCGCTGGCGGTCATGGCGGGC
>RXJW01000190.1:0-28439 GCA_003963005.1 Burkholderiales bacterium | reverse complement strand
AAGGCCGGCGTGCGTGGCACCTTGGTGAGCTGCTCGGGCACGCGCACGATTTCCTGCACGGCCATGATGGGCACGCCGAACTCTTCGGCACCGAGGCGGAAGATCACCAGCTGCAGGTCGTCCTGCACGGCGCTTGGAGGGAGGTCATGCAAGGGCGTCTCCTTGGCGGTCGGGGCATCGGCGGCGGCAACCGCATCGCTGCCCGGGTCCTGCGTGATCGCGGCCGCAGCACGCACGGCGTCCAGCCCGATGAGCCGTGATGAGGACAGCACGGACACCAGGCGGCGTCCGTCTTCCAAGCGGCAGATGGCGTCGAACTCGGCCAGCTGGCGGTCTCGGGTGAGCAGCTCCGGCACGTGGTCGGTCAGGTGGCGCGGGACGCTCAACACCTCTTTCACGGTGTCGGTCACGAGCCCCACGGGGCCGCAGCCCGGCAGGCTCACGACAACGATGCGCTGATGCGCCTGGGCCGTGGCGGCGCCGAGGTGGAAGAGGCTGCGCAGGTCCACGAGCGGCAGCAGCCGCTGGCGCAGCGACATGACGCCGCGCAGGTGGGCCGGTGCCTGGGGCAGGGTGGTCACGTCCTCCGGCAGCTGGACGATCTCCTGCACATCCTCGATGGGCAGTGCGTATTCCTGGCCGGCGACGGTGAAGCTGACCATGCGCAGCTCCTGTGCGCCCTCGGCCTGTTCGGTGGAAGCAGCCCGAGAGGCCACCTCGCGCGCACTCGTGTCGCTGCGAACGGCGGCCTGCCGGTCGATGGCGGTGAATGCGCGCTGCACCAGCAGGTCGAAATCAAGCACCATGAGCAACTCGTCGCGACCTTCGTCACCCGGTCGGCGGATCAGCCCGGTGAGGCAATCGGTCTGCACCACGGACTGGATGCCCGTGGCAGGCTGCAGTTCACCCGCCTCGACGTGCAGCACGCTGCACACCTTGTCGACGAGAAAGCCGAGTGCCTGGCCGCAATGGATCACGAGGGCCCGCGAGGCGTCGTTGTGCGGCAAGTCCTGCAGGCCGATCAGGCGGCGCAGGCTCATCAGCGGCAGCACGCGCCCGCGCAGGTTTGCCAGGCCGAGCAGGGCCGTGGGCGCCAGCGGCAGCCGGGCCACGTCGGGGAGCCGAATGATCTCCTGCACCGGACCCATCGGCACCGCAAACTTCTCGCCGGCAAGTTCGAAGCTGACGAACTGGCCCTGCGCAAGGGGCTCGGCCTGGCCCGGGGGATCGAGGGCGATAGGGTCCATGTCGCACTCCCCGGCAGTCAGTTGGACTGCAATTCGTCAGCCAGTGAGGAAATCTCCTCGATGGCTGCGCTCAGCTCATCCGCGCCCTGGCTCTGCTGCCGGGCAGCCGTCGCGGCCTGCTCGGCCGCCTTCTCGGCCTGGGCCGCTGCCGCCGAGATCTGGTCCACCCCGATGCGCACCTGGTTCAGCGCCGCTGCGATCTCCACCGCGGTCTGGGCCGCCGCGGCATTGCCAGCCTCGACCGCCTGCACGTCGCGCTCCATGCGCTGCAGGTTCTGCGTCACGTTGCGGGCCTTGTCGACTTCTACCTGGGCAGTGCTGGCAATCTCGACCAGGTCGCGGCCCACGAGGGCGATCTGATCCTGGATGCTCTTGACGAGATCCTTGATGCGGTCGGCGTTCTCGGCCGAGTCGTGCGCCAGGTTGCGGATGTCCGTGGCGACCACGACAAAGCCCTTCCCGTACTCGCCTGCCCGGGCGGCCTCGATGCTGCCGTTGACGGCCAGCATATTGGTCTGCACCGAGACCTGCGTGATCGCGTCGACGATCTTGTCGATCTTGCGGCTCACGAGCTCCAGGTCCTTGATCTGTCGCATGCTGTCGCGCGTGGATTGGACGCCTGTGCTGATGCTGGCGACCAACGCGTCGATGTGGCCCTTGTTCTCCGACATCAGCCCGCGGATCGTGCGGGCCCGCTCGCGGGCCTCGCCGGCGCGCTGCTCGGCGATCTGGGCCCCCTGGGCGATCTGCGTGATGGCAGCCGCCGACTGTGTGGTGGCGCTGGCCTGGGTCTGGGCGCCTTTGCGGATCTGTTCCAGCGCCACCATGATCTGGCTCGCTGCGCGTGTGATCTCCTGGACGGTGCTGCTCAGCTCCTCGGCGGCCGAGGCGACTTCCTCCGCACTCTTGGAGATGTCGGTCGAGTTCTTCAGGTCCTCGGCGATTTCCGACAGGCTGGCCGCCGTCTGCTCACACTCCGCCAGCGCGGCCGACTGCTCTTCCACCGTCTTGGCCGACTCCTCGCAGGCCGAGCTCTGCTCGGTGGAGGCCGCGGCGATCAGCTCCGTGCCCTTGAGGGCCTGTTGCGCTGCCGCGCTGCTCTGCGCTGCCGCCGAGGCAATCATCGTGGCGCCCTGGACGATCTCGGCCGCATCGATGCGGATGCGCTCCAACTGTTCGGTGATGACCCCGCTCTTCTCGACCTCGGCCTTGATGCCCTCGGCGGCGCTGTTGATGCCGGAGGCGATGCCGGTGACCTCGGACTGGATCTGCCCGACGAGGTCCTGGATCTGCTTGGCACTTTTCTCGCTCGTCTCGGCCAGCGTGCGGACCTCGTCGGCCACCACGGCAAAGCCCTTGCCGTGGAGGCCGGCTCGCGCGGCTTCGATGGCGGCGTTCAGCGCGAGTAGGTTGGTCTGGTCGGCAATGCGCACCACGGCCTTCACGATGTCGCCGATGTTGGCGGCCTGGCGTTCGAGCTCGCCGACCATCTCGACCGAAGCCGCCTGGCGCTCGGCCGCCACGCCCACGGCCTGGATGGTGGCGCTGATCTCGGTGTTGATCTGCGCTGCGAGATCGCGCATGCCCTCGGCCTTGGCCTGGGCGTCACGGCTGCCGCCGAGCTGGCGCTCCAGGGCGCTGCTGACCTGGGTGATGGCGGCCAGCGACTCCTGTGCAGCGCCGGCCGCCTCTTCGGCGCCGCTGGCGATCTGGTCGGAGGCGCGCTTGAGCTCCTCTGCCGCAGAAGCGGCCTCATTGATGCCCGCGGCCAGTTGCGCACTGGCACTGGCGACGCGCTCTGCCGCTTGCTGCTGCTTGGCCACGGTGCGAGCGCGGCGCCGGTACACCTCGGCTTCCCGGCTCATGTTGCGCGTGAGACCCTTGGCCACGACGGCCGGGGCGCTGCTGCCGTTCAAGGCGTCCTTGTTCTTCACCACCAGCGACATGCCACTCTCCTTCCGTCTGGGTTGCTCGCTCGGGCATCGAGCGCGACGGCTCGGTGTCGGTCTGTCAATGATTCAATTGCAGCAAGAAATTGCTAGAAAAGATATCTTTGAACCAATACGATCGCAATACAAACGATTAAAGTGTGCACTATTCTGCAAAAACAACAGGGGCGCCGAGTGATGCGCCAGCGTGCGGCGGAAAGACGGTGGCAGGTGACGCTAGAAGGCGTCGCCAGGCTGCAGCCACAGCTCCCGGCGAGCCAGCGGTGTGGCCGCCGGCAGCAAGGGGTTGCTGAGGCGGATGACACGGTCCGGATCGGCCGGGTGGGCCTTGATGACCGGGCCATAGAACTCGCGGTGCAGCCGCTGGAAGCTGCCATCGGCAACGGCTGCGTCGAGGCCGGCCTTGAGGTCGGCCGCCAGTTCAGGGCGTGCCGGACTCGCGAACAGGTAGGCGGCGGTCGGGTAGTGCAACATCAGGCCCGGCACGATGGCCAGGTCCATGTCCCTGTGATTGGCCAGTTCGGCGTCGATCTCCAGGATCGAGCGCGGAAAGTAGTCGATGCGGCCGGCGGCGAGCATGCGGAACAGCGCCTCATAGCTGCTGCTGGTGCCGATCTGCAGGCCGTTGGCCCGCAGGATGGTGGTGTCGGGCCAGTCGTGGCCCTGGCCGCCCACGTATGTGCCCAGCTCGGCGAGGCTGCGCACGCGCCGCCAGCGCGGCAGGTCCGCGCGGCGCACCAGGATCAGCCGCCACCCCATCAGCCCGCGGTCGATCGGGACGCGGATGGGCAGCAGACCGCTCGTCTCGCGCTGCAGGTCGGTCACCGTCCACATCAAGTCGATGGGGCTGCGTCCGCTGGCGAGTTCTACCAGGGAGCGCCCTTGCGTCATTTCCAGGTCGATCACCTTGACCTCGAGGCGGCTGCCGGCCCGCGCGATGGCCAGGTCCACCACCCGGCGGACGTAGACCATCTGCGGGTCGGGCATGCTGATGTGTCGCGGCATGCGGACCGGCTCGCCGGCCCCGGGCGGCGCCGCGAGCAACCGGGCCGCTGACAGCCATGCCGGCAGTGCCAGGAGCTGACGGCGGCTGAAGGCGGAAGCGGGGCGGCGCATGGCCCGATGATGCGCCAGGCCATGGCACCGAGGTGGTGTCGGGAACCCGAGTCAGACGGCATCGCTCGGGGTTTGTGTGGCCGCCGCGGCCGCGGGCCGCGGGCCGGCTGCTTTGAGGGTCAGATCAGGCCGGGCCAGGCCTCGCCGTGGCGCTGGAACGCGTCCTTCAAGTCACACACCAGGGCGGGCGGCAAGGGCCCTCGTGCCAGGGCGTCGAGATTGCGGCGCAGGTTCTGCGGCCGGGCCGTGCCCACGATGGCGCTGGCCGCGCCGGTGTGGAAGGCCACGAAGCGCAGGGCCACGTCCGCCCAGTCTTCGGCGCCCGTCAGGCCCATGGCCCGGAAGCGGTCCCAGTACTGGCCTTCGGCGAAGTCGTCAGGCCGTTGGGCATGGCGCCACACGGCGCCGGCAAGGGGCCGCTTGGCGATGACGCCGATGCCGGCGTGGTCGGCCCGGGCGGCGCGGGTGGCCAGGTGGGCCTGGTCACACAGGCTGATGGACGTCTGCAGGCTGCCGAAGGCGCCCGAGGCGATGGCGAAGTCGATCTCGGCGTTGTCGCCCGAGTAGGCCGCCACGCGCAACTTGCCGGCCGCGCGGCAGTCCTGCAGGGCCCGGATCACGTCGCCCTGCTGCAGCACGGGCAGCGGGCAGGAGTGCAGGTGGACGATGTCGAGCCAGTCGGTCTGCATCAGGCGCAGCGCGCGTTCCACGCCGTGCACGATGCATTCGTAGGTCCAGTCGGGCACGCCTTCGACGCCGTAGCCGACCTTGGTGGACAGCACGAAGGCCTGCCGGCGCGTGCGCAGGTGGCGACCGATGCGTGCTTCGCTCAAGCCGTAGCCGCGTGCGGTGTCGATCAAGGTGATGCCGGCGTCCAGCACGGCGTTGAGCAGCGTGGCGGCCTCGGCTTCGGTCGTGCGCTCGTCGTGGATATGCATGGCGCCGAAGCCGAGCGCCGACACGGTCAGGCCGGTGTGGCCGAGCGGGTTGAGGGTCATGGCAGTTCGGCGGTCAGCACGCGGCCGAAGAGTGGCGGCACGGTGAGCTGGATGTGATGGCTGTTGACGGTGACCGGTGCACCGCCCAAGGCGTCGTGCAGCGTGCCCGCAGCCAGCGGCACGGCAAGGCTCACGGTGCGCGGTGCGCGGCTGTTGTTGGTGGCGGTCAGCACCCAGGCCTTGCCGTCCTGGCGGGCCAGCACGACGACGTGCTCGTCAGCGTGCAGCGGCGCCTGGAGCGTGCCGTGGCGTAGCACCGGCAGCTCGTGCCGCAGGCGCACGAGGCGCTTGAAGTCGGCGAGCAGGGCCTCGTCGGGCTGGCCACCTTCGTCGGCCCAAGGGTAGGGCGCGCGGTTGTAGGGGTCGTCACCGCCGCCCAGGCCCACTTCGTCGCCGTAGTAGATCGTCGGCGAACCCGGATAGGTCATCTGGAAGAACACCGCCAGGCGCAGGCGCTGCTTGGCAAGCGGGAGGTCCTGGTCTTCGCCGAAGTGGTGGAGGGCGCGCGGCTGGTCGTGCGTGGAGAGCAGGTTCATCAGCGCCGAGAAGGACTGCGGCGGGTAGGCCTCGCGCATCAACTCGAGGTTGGCCGCCATGGCGCGACCGCTCTTGCCTGCGGCGTAATCCATCACCGCGTTGCGGAAGATGTAGTTCATCGTCGAGTCGAACATGTCGCCGAGGAAGTACTTGCTCGAATCGAACCAGGTCTCGGCCACGGTCAAGGCATCGGGCTTTTTGGCCTTGACCGCTTGGCGCCATTCGCGCCAGAAGTCGTCCGGCACCCAGGGCGCGACATCCATGCGCCAGCCGGCGGCGCCCCGGTCGAGCCACAGGTTCGTGACCGAGTCCTGGTCGCGATAGGCATAGGCGCGGAAGGACGGGCTGTTCTTGTCGATCTCCGGCAGGTCGCTCACGCCGACCCAGCCCTGGTACTGGCGGTTCGGGTCGGTCTCCTCGGGCTTGAACTTGAACCAGCTGGCGTAGGGCGAGGCCGGGTTGATCTTGCCGTTGTCGAAGGCGCCGCCGGCGGGGAAGTTGCCGAAGCGGTTGAAGTAGGGCGAGTCCGCGCCGACGTGGTTCAGCGAGGTGTCCGGGATCACGCGGATGCCCCGCTTGGCGGCCTCGGCGCACAGCCGGACAAAGTCCTCGTTGGTGCCGAACGCGGGGTCGATCTGCTTGTAGTCAGCCGCGTCGTACTTGTGGTTGCTCGGCGCGCGGAAGACCGGCGTCAGGTAGAGCGCGTTGGCCCCGAGGCTCTGGATGTAGTCGAGCTTCTCGATCAGGCCGGCGAGGTCGCCGCCGAAGAAGTCGTTGTTGTAGAGCGCGTCGGAACCGTCACCGCTGTTCGGCTTGAACGGCTTCTCGTTCCACTGCGTGTGGCGTTCCACGTCGCGGTCCTGGTAGCGGTCCTGCGGGCGGCCGCCGCCCGGGCGCGGGTCGTTGCTCTTGTCGCCGTTTCGAAAGCGTTCGGGGAAGACGTAGTAGTAGACGACGTCCTTTGCCCAAGCCGGGACCTGGAAGTCCGGTGCGTAGATCGTCTGCCGGTAGCGGCGGATGCGGTTCAGGTTCGTGGGCAGGCGCTCGACGGTCGCCTCGCCCATGGAGCCTTTCTCGCGGGTCCAGTAGATCGTGTCCTTGTTGTTCTGCAGCGCATAGCGGCCCTGCCCGGTCTCGAGTTCGAACCAGTAGCCGTAGACGCCAGTCTCAAGGAACTGGTAGCGGGCCGAGAAGCCCGTACCCATGCCGCGCGGCTGAGGCGTCATGGGCACGCGGGCCAGCGGCTCGTACGCCAATTGCTCCTGGTTGCCGGTCAGGCGGCGGCGTTCGATGACCAGCGTGGCGCGGCGCAGGCCGGGCACGTCATTGCCGATGCTGAACGTGAACTCCGTACCGGCCGGCTGCGCGCCGAACGGCGTCTTGAACTCGACCTGCCGCGACGTGAAGTGCGTGGTCAGCGCGGCGCGGTCGGTGATCGGGCGGGGCGGCATGGGCTTGAAGGTCTTGGGGCCGACATCGAGCCGGGCACTGCCATCGGCGGCGAAGCTCAGGCGCAGCGTATGCGCTCCCGTGAAAGTGCGCTTGAGGTTGCCTGGCGCGCCGAGGGCGGGCTGGCCCTGGTCGTTGCCGCCGAAGGTGCTGGCGGCGGTCCAGTCCTCGTCGGCGATCTTGAACTCCTGCGTGCCCGTGACCTGCAGGTTCAGGAAGTAGGCATCGCAGCGGTACTCGAAAGCCTGCTCGTCCTGCGCTGCCCAGTTGTTGAGGCTGCCTCGTACGTAGAGCGTGGTGTCGCCGAACGGGGCGGGTTTGCAGGGGGCGGCCATGCAAAGCGCAGGGGCGAGCGCGATCAGCGCTGTACTCAGCGCGGAGATTCGAGACATGGTGATCAGCCCTTGACGCCGCCCGCGGTCAGGCCGGAGACGATCCAGCGCTGCGCCAGCAGGAAGACGAGCGTGATCGGCAGGCCTGACAGCACAGCCGCGGCAGCGAAGTCGCCCCACAGGAAGCGCTGGTCGTGCAGGAAGTACTTGGAGCCCACCGCGAGGGTGAGGTTGCCTTCCTCGCGCAGCAGGATGGACGCCACCGGGTACTCGATGATCGTGCCGATGAAGGCCAGCACGAACACCACCATCAGGATGGGCACGGCCATCGGCAGCAGCACGCGCGAGAAGGCCTGCCAGTGCGTGGCGCCGTCGACCTTGGCGTTCTCCTCGATCTCCACGGGGATGGTCTCGAAGTAGCCCTTGATCGTCCAGACATGCGTCGCGATGCCGCCGAGGTAGGCGAGCACGAGGCCGGCATGCGTCTCGACGCCGAGCGCCGGGATGTAGTTCCCGATGGTCTCGAAGATCGCGAAGATGGCCACGAGGGCCAGCACCGGCGGGAACATCTGCAGCAGCAGCATGCCGTTGAGCACGGGCTTGCTGAAGCTGAACTTCAGCCGCGCGAAGGCGTAGGCCGCGGTCGTCGAGATGGCCACGATCAGGAAGGCCGAGGCGGTGGCGATCTTGATGGAGTTCCAGAGCCAGGTCAGCACGGGGAAGGGCGGCTGCACCAGGCTGCCGTCGGCGGCCTGGTAGGGGATGCCGAGCGCGAGCTTCCAGTGCTCCAGGCTGATCTCGGTCGGGATCAGGCTGCCGGTGGCGAAGTTGCCGGGGCGCAGCGAGATGGACACGACCGCGAGCAGCGGGAAGAGGGTGATGGCGATGAACACCCACATCACGGCGTGGGCCGCGAAAGAGCGCCAGCGGGCTTGTTTGCCGAGGACGATGGCCATGTCGGTTTCCTTACTTCTGCGCCTTGGCAGACAGGCGCAGGTTGACCAGCGACAGTGCCGCGACCAGGAAGAAGATCAGCGTCGAGATCGCCGCGGCGAGGCCAAAGTCGGAGCCCGAGTCACGGAAGGCGATGCGGTAGGTGTAGCTGACCAGGATGTCGGTCTGGCCCGCGGGCAGCTTGGTGGACAGGAAGTCCGGCCGGCCGTCGGTCAGCAGCGCGATCAGCACGAAGTTGTTGAAGTTGAACGCGAACGCGCTCACCAGCAGCGGGGCCAGCGGCTTGATGATCAGCGGCGCCGTGATCTTGAAGAAGTTGGTGGCGGGGCTCGCGCCGGCCAGGGCCGAGGCTTCGTACAGGTCTGCGGGAATCGCCTTCAACAGCCCCGAGCACAGGATCATGATGTATGGGTAGCCGAGCCAGACGTTGACGATCAGCAGCATCGTCTTGGCCAGGAAGGGGTCGGCGAACCAGGCCGGCTTCACGCCGAAGAGGGCATCCAAGATGGCATTGATCTCGCCGAAGTTCTGGTTGAACAGACCTTTGAAAACCAGGATGGAGATGAAGCCCGGCACCGCATAGGGCAGGAAGAGCAGCGTCCGGTAGGTGGTGCGAAAGCGCATGCCTTCCCAGTTCAGCATCACGGCGAACAGCATGCCGATGGCAGTGGCGAAGGCCACCGTCAGCGCCGAGAACACGACTGTCCAGCTGAAGATGGAGAGGAAGGGCCCGCGGAACTCGGCGTCGAACAGCATGCGGGCATAGTTGCCCACGCCGATGAAGGCCTTGAAACCGGGCTGCAGCGTCTCGCCGGCGTCGGACTGGAAGAAGCCGGTGTCGCGGTTGGGCGAGAAGACCACGCCGTCTGCCATGCGCGTGAGCTTGCCGTCGGCATGGGCCGTCCACTGCGGCTTGACGGGGCCGAACTCGCGCAGACCCAGGTAGTGCAAGGTGCTTTGGTCGGGGAGCACGAGCACGAGTTTGGACAAGGCCTCGCGGTGCTTGACCAGTTCGGGCAGGGGCAAGGCGGGATCCAGAGGCGCCGTGGTCGGGTCCGGCGGCGCCAGGTCCACGCGGAGTGCCTTGCCGGAGCGCAGGGCCAGCGGCGGAGACACCCAACGCGGCGCGGTGTCGCCCTCGGCGCGCAGCACGAGGCGGAACTCGTCGGCGTGCGCGTGCAGCGTGTAGCCGAGCACCTGGTCCTCGACGGCGTCACGCTGCTCCAGCAGGTACTCGCGCACGCGGCTTTCGCTCAGCAGGTGGGTGCTCGAATAGTTCGTGAAGCCGATCTGGGCCGTGTAGACCAGCGGGAAGGCGATAAACACCAGCATGCCCGCCACGCCGGGGAACAGGTAGCGCCACGCGAAGCCGCCCCGGCTGAGGTAGACATAGAAGCCGGCCGTGAACAGCACCAGCAGGCCACTGGCCCAGGCAGCCTGACCCGCCGTGTAGACCGCGAACACGAGGTAGAGCGCGCCGAGGATCAGCGTGAGTGCCGCGGGCCAGTGCAGCAGCCGGGCCGCGCGCTCGGCGAAGGACGGCGGCAGTGTGGAATAGCTGCCCTGCCCGAGGGTGGAGGAGGTCGCGTTCATTTTTTCAGCAGCATCCGTGCAGCGGCGCCATCGAGCGCGTCTTTCGGGCTTTGCAGGCCGTTGGTGATGGCTTCCAGCGCCGCGTCCATGGCGGTCCAGAACCGGCCGACCTCGGGAATGTTCGGGATCGGGGCGCCGTTGCGTGCGTTGGTCATGCTCGCCTTGATCAGCGGGTTCACCGACAGCTCGTTGTAGAAGGCCTTGTTGGCCGGCACGCCGATGGGCACGTCGGCGTCGAGCACCTTCAGCGCCTCGGGGCGCATCAGGTGGTTCTCGATGAACTCCTTGGCGATGTCCTTGTGGCGGCTGGGCGCCGAGATCATGCAGCCCAGCACGCCGACGAAGCTCTTGCTCGGCTTGCCTGGCACGACCGCCGGGATGCCCGCCACGCCGAAGTCGATCTTGGCGCGGCGCGCGTTGTCCCAGGCCCAGGGGCCGGAGATCATCATCGCGACCTCGCCGCGGGCGAAGGCCGATTCCATCTCGGCGTAGTTGGCGCCCTTGGGCATGTGGCGGTCACGGATCAGGCGGTCCAGCACTTCGGCCGCCTTGAGTGCGCCGGGGCTGTTGACGCCAACCTGCGCGGGGTCGAAGTCGCCTTGCGCGTCGCGGCTGAAGATCTCGCCCCCCGCGCCGGCAAACATCGGCCAGGTGAAGAAGCTCTTGGTGTAGTGCCACAGGATGGCGTGCTTGCCCTGGGCCTGCAGTTGCTTGTCCAGTGCGATGACCTGCTCCCAGGTCTCCGGCGGCGTGGGGACGAGGGCCTTGTTGTAGATCAGGCCGGTGGTTTCGATCGCGATCGGATAACCCCAGATGCGGCCGCGGTAGCTGAGGGCCTGCCAGGCTTGGTCTTCGGACTCGGCCTTCAGCCTGGCCGACGGGCGCAGCGGCGTGAGCAGGCCGGCCTTGGCCCATTCACCGACGCGGTCGTGCGGCCAGCAGAAGATGTCCGGGCCCTTGCCGGCGCTGGCGGCCTGCTGGAACTTGTCGGTCGGGTCGACGGGATGCTCGACGACGACCTTCACGCCCGAGACCTTCTCGAAGGCATTGCCCACCGTCTGCAGACCGTTGTAGGCCTTGTCGCCGTTGATCCAGACCAGCAGGCGCGGTGAAGTCTCCGCCTGCGCCGGCTGAAGCCATGCGCCACAGAGGCACAGAGCCACAGAGAGGCTCAGGCGGTGGATGAGGCCCATCTTTTCTGTGCCTCTGTGCCTCTGTGGCTGTGTTCCGAGCTGCTTCATGCCGACAACTCCGGCGCCGCCAGCCGGCGCATCGCGCGGCCATTGCTGTCGAACACGTAGAGCGCCTCTTCGGGCAGGTGCAGGTCCAGGGCCTGGCCGCTGCGCAGGCGGTCGGCCCCGTTGCGACCCTCGAACTGGCAGGTGAGGGGCTCTTCCAGGCCGGGGTAGGGGCAGTACGCGAACGTGATGCCGCCGAGTGATTCGACGAAGGCCACCGTGCTTTGCAGCAGATTGTTCGGCCCGCCCTGGCGGATGTGCTCCGGACGCACGCCGAGGGTGACCTTGTCGCCCACCTGGGCGCCGGCTGCGTCGACGCGGGCGAACAGTGTCACGCCGCTGCCGGCGAGCTGCACGGCGACGCGGCCGTGCTCGACCGCGGTCAGTTCACCGTCGATGAAGTTCATCTTGGGGCTGCCGATGAAGCCGGCCACGAACAGGTTGCAGGGGTGCTCGTACAACTCCAGCGGCGAGCCGACCTGCTCGACCCTGCCGGCGGACAGCACGACGATGCGGTCGGCCAGCGTCATGGCTTCGACCTGGTCGTGGGTCACGTAGATCATCGTGGTCTTGAGGTCTTCGTGCAGCTTGGCGAACTCGTAGCGCATGCGCACGCGCAGCGCGGCGTCGAGGTTGGACAGCGGCTCGTCGAACAGGAAGACCTCGGGTTTGCGGACGATGGCGCGGCCGATCGCCACGCGCTGGCGCTGGCCGCCGGAGAGGTCCTTGGGCTTGCGGTCCAGCAGGTGCTCGATGTGCAGGATCTTCGCGGCGCTGCGCACGGCGGTCTCGATCTCGGCCTTGGGCACCTTGGCCAGCTTCAACCCGAACGCCATGTTGTCGAACAGGTTCATGTGCGGGTAGAGCGCATAGCTCTGGAACACCATCGCAATGCCCCGCTCGGCCGGCGGCACGTCGTTGACGACACGCCCACCGATGGTCAGTTCGCCGCCGGTGATCTCTTCCAGGCCGGCAATCGAGCGCAGCAGCGTGGACTTGCCGCAGCCCGAGGGGCCGACGAAGACCATGAATTCACCGTCGCGGATCTCCAGGTCGATGCCATGAAGGATGCGGATGTCGCCGTAGGCCTTCTCCACGCCGGTCAGTCGAACGTCTGCCACTTCTTGCCTTTCAGTCGCCGGGCGTCGTGTTGTGGAACTACGCCCGCTTGTCTCGCAGAATCGGGCTCAAATTTCGCGTCTGAGCCCGTGTTTGTAGACAATATACATTTGCGAGGCGGCTTGAACAACAGCGCCTACCCGCCTGAATCTTGATGAAACCCTTGTAGATCAAGCATTTGCATCGCTCGCCGGGTTTTCCCGATGTAGTCAAACTACACAAAGGCCCGGAGCTGGCCGATACTTCGCCCAACGCTGCCAGTCGAGTAGCATTCTTGCCCCCGTCGCCGGGGGTCGGCACTGATGAACACCCCAACCCGCCCGCCCGTTCAACGCAAGACCAAGCCCAAGGCCTCCACCGCGATGAAGAAGCCCGCCGCCCTCTCCGCCGACGACCTCGCCTTGCGCGCCGCGTTTGAGACCGCCTACGACCGCGAGGTGTCCCAGAGCAGCCATGGCCCGACGCCGCAGGCCGCGCTGCATGCCGCCGCCATTGCCTGCCGCGAGACGTTGGCCCGCCGTTGGGCCGCCACGCAGGCCGCCGACGCCCAGCGCGGCGAAAAGGCCCCGGTGCGCCGCGTGCACTACCTGTCGATGGAATTCCTGATGGGCCGCGCGCTGTCCAACGCGCTCGCCGCGCTCAAGCTCGTCGATCCGCTGCAGGCCAAGCTGTCGGAGCAGGGCCTGGCGCTGGGCGACGTGCTCGAGCGCGAGCCGGACGCGGCTCTGGGCAACGGCGGCCTCGGTCGCCTGGCCGCCTGTTTCCTGGACTCGTTCGCGGAGCTGGAACTGCCGTCCTTCGGCTACGGTCTGCGCTACCGCTACGGCACCTTCGCCCAGGTGATCCAGCAGGGCCGCCAACTCGAGCAGCCCGACGACTGGACGCGCGACACCCCCGCGTGGGAGCTGCCGCGCCAGGACCTGCGCTATCACGTCGGCTTCGGTGGCCGGGTGGAGGTCGATGCCTCCGGCGTGCGCCGCTGGCTGCCGGCCGACACCATCGAGGCCCAGGCCTTCGACTTCATCGTGCCCGCCCACCACAGCGACCGCGTCTCGACGCTGCGCCAGTGGCAGGCCACGGCCGCGCCGATCGCCTTCAAGCCCTTCTGCGAGGGCGACTACGCCCGCGCCGCCCGTCACCAGGTGCTGGCCGACGCGCTCAACTGGGTCCTCTACCCGGACGACTCCACGGAAGCCGGCCGCGAGCTGCGCCTGAAGCAGGAGGCCTTCCTGGTCAGCGCCTCGCTGCAGGACCTGGTGGCCCGCCACCTGCGCGAGTTCGGTTCGCTGCACAACCTCGGCCGCACCAACGCCATCCATCTGAACGACACCCACCCGGCCCTGGCGCCCGCCGAGCTGATGCGCCTGCTGCTGGACGAGCACGGCCTGGGCTGGGACGAGGCCTGGAAGATCACCCGCCAGGCGGTGGCCTACACCAACCACACGCTGATGCCCGAGGCGCTGGAGACCTGGCCGGTGCGCATGTTCGAGCAACTGCTGCCGCGCCATCTGGAAATCATCTACGAGATCAACCACCGCTTCCTGGAAGAGCTGCAGCAGCGCTTCCCGGGTGACCATGCGCTGGCGTCGCGCGTGTCGCTCATCGACGAGGGCAACCACGGCGGGGAGCGTCGCGTACGCATGGCCTCGCTGGCCCTGGTGGCGTCGCACCGCGTCAATGGCGTGGCCGCGCTGCACTCGGAGCTGATGGTCCAGACCATCTTTGCCGACTACGCCCGCGTCTGGCCGGACCGTTTCCACAACGTGACCAATGGCGTCACGCCGCGGCGCTGGCTGCAGCAGGCCAACCCGCTGCTGTCGCAACTGCTGGACAGCCGCATCGGTGACGGCTGGCGCAAGGACCTGGCCGAGCTGAAGCAACTGGGCGCCCAGGCTGCCGACCGTGAACTGGGTGAGGAGTTCCTCGCCGTCAAGCGCGCCAACAAGGAACGCCTGGCCGCCGTGATTCGCCGTGAGCTGGGGCTGACGGTCAACGTGGACAGCCTGTTCGACATCCAGATCAAGCGCATCCACGAGTACAAGCGCCAGCTGCTGAACCTGCTGCACGTCATCAGCCGCTACCAGGCGATCCGCGACAACCCGGACGCCCACTGGGTGCCGCGCACCGTCGTCATCGCCGGCAAGGCGGCGTCGGCCTACCAGACGGCCAAGAGCATCGTGCGCCTGGCGCATGACGTGGCCCGCGTGATCAACAGCGACCCGCGCGTGGGTGACAAGCTCAAGCTCGTCTTCCTGCCCAACTACAGCGTGACGCTGGCCGAGAGCATCATCCCGGCGGCCGACCTGTCGGAGCAGATCTCCACGGCCGGCACCGAGGCTTCTGGCACCGGCAACATGAAGTTCGGCATGAACGGTGCGGTCACGATCGGCACCTGGGACGGCGCCAACATCGAGATGGCCGAAGCCATGGGCGTGGAGAACATGTTCGTGTTCGGCCTGCGCGCCGATGCGGTCGCCAAGATCAAGTCGCTCGGCTACGACCCGCGCCTGTATGTCGAAGAGAATCGCCAGTTGAAGCGAGTCATCGATGCCATCTCGGCGGGTGTGTTCAGCAACGGCGACACCGAGCGCTACCGCGCCCTGGTGGACAGCCTGCTGCACCGGGACGTCTACCTGCTGATGGCCGATTTCGCGGATTACGTCGCCACCCAGGCCAAGGTCGACGCGCTGTTCGCTGACCGGGCGGCCTGGGCGGAACGCGCCTTGCGCAACATCGCCGGCATGGGCCCGTTCTCGTCGGATCGCACGATCGCCGAGTACGTGGACCGTGTCTGGTCCGTGAAGAGCCTGAACTGATCTGATGCTGAACGACGCCGACCTCGACGCCTTGCTGGCAGGACGCCACGCCGACCCCTTCTCCCGGCTGGGCCTGCACGCAGACGACTCGGGTCGGCTGTGGGTGCGCGTGCTGCTGCCCGGCGCGGCGGACGTCACGCTGCTGGATGCCGGCAGCGGCAAGCGCATCGTCGAGCTCGAGCATCGCCGCGGCGGCTTCTTCGAGGCGCAGGTGCCTCGGCGCAAGCACCGGTTCGACTACCGGCTGGCTGTGCATTGGGCCGGGGGCGGGGAGGGCGTCTATGCCGACCCCTACAACTTCTACCCGCAGCTCAGCGACGAGGAACTGCAGAGCTTCGCCGAAGGCCGCAACTTCCGCCCGTGGCTGAGCCTGGGCGCGCATGTCGTGCAGTACGGGGACGTGCGCGGTGTGCGCTTTGCGACCTGGGCGCCCAACGCGCGGCGGGTCAGCGTGGTCGGCAACTTCAACAACTGGGACGGGCGGCGCCATCCGATGCGGCTGCGCCACCAGGCGGGTGTGTGGGAGATCTTCGTGCCGCACGCGGCCGAGGGTGACCTCTACAAGTTCGAGATCGTCGCCGGCAACGGCGCGCTGCTGCCGCTGAAGGCCGACCCGTACGCGCGCCGCGCCCAGTTGCGCCCGGACACGGCCAGCATCGTGACCGCGCTGCCCGAACCCACGCCGCTGCCGCGCCAGCGCGAGCGCGCCAACCAGCGCCACGCGCCGATCAGCGTCTACGAGGTGCACGCCGGCTCCTGGCGCCGCGGGGTGTCGGGTGAGTTCCCGACGTGGGACGAACTCGCCGAGCACCTGCCGGGCTACGTGGCCGACCTGGGCTTCACGCATGTGCAGCTCATGCCGATCAGCGAGTACCCGTTCGACGGCTCCTGGGGCTACCAGACCCTCGGCCTCTACGCACCGAGCGCCCGCTTCGGTCCGCCGGAGGGCTTTGCGCGTTTCGTGAGGGCCGTGCATGACCAGGGCCTGGGCCTGCTGCTGGACTGGGTGCCGGCGCATTTCCCGACCGACGCCCACGGCCTGGCCGAGTTCGACGGCACGCGCCTGTACGAGTATGCCGACCCGCGCGAGGGCTTCCACCGCGACTGGAACACGCTGATCTACAACTTCGGCCGCACCGAGGTGCGCGAGTTCCTGATCGGTAGCGCCACCTACTGGATCGAGCGCTGGGGTGTCGACGGCCTGCGTGTAGACGCCGTGGCCAGCATGCTGTACCGCGACTATTCCCGCCCCGAAGGGCAGTGGATCCCGAACATCCGCGGTGGCCGTGAAAACCTCGAAGCCATCTCGCTGCTGCGCGAGATGAACGAGCATGTCGGCGAGATCGAGGGCGCGATCACCGTGGCCGAGGAAAGCACCAGCTTCCCCGGCGTCTCGGCGCCCACCTATGCGGGCGGCCTGGGCTTTCACTACAAGTGGAACATGGGCTGGATGAACGACACCTTGCGCTACATGGCCGAGGACCCGATCAACCGCCGCTGGCATCACGACAAGATGACCTTCGGCCTGATCTATGCGTTCAGCGAGAACTTCATGCTGCCGATCTCGCATGACGAGGTCGTCCACGGCAAAGGCTCCATGCTGAGCAAGATGCCGGGTGACGACTGGCAGAAGTTCGCGAACCTGCGTGCCTACTACGGCTTCATGTGGGGGCACCCCGGCAAGAAGCTGCTGTTCATGGGCCAGGAGTTCGCCCAGCGCCACGAATGGAACCAGGCCGAGACGCTGCCGTGGGGCTTGCTGGACGACGACCGCCATGCGGGTGTCCAGCGCCTGGTCCGCGACCTCAACACGCTCTACCGCGAACACTCGGCGCTGCACCGGCTGGACAGCGAGCCGGGCGGCTTCGAGTGGATCAGCGCGCATGACGCCGAGCACTCGATCTTCGCGTGGGTGCGCCGCGACGGCACCGGGCGCATGGTCATCGTCGTGTGCAACATGACGCCGGTGCCGCGCGAGGGCTACTCTCTGGGCGTGCCCGACGGCGTGACCGCATGGCGAGAGGCGCTCAACACCGATTCGGCCTACTACGGCGGCAGCAACATGGGCAACGGCGTGGCGGCTGCGGGTCTGCCCGTGCAGGCCCAGCCGGCCCACGGGCGGCGGTTGTCGATCACGATCAACCTGCCGCCGCTGGCGACCTTGTTCTTCGTCCCGATCTGATTCCGCCGATGCCCAACAACAAGGCCACAGAGACACAGAGGCACAGAGAGGCTGCGGCTGTCTCTGTGGCTCCGTGCCTCTGCGGCTGTGTTCTGCAGTCCTGTTGAATGCCCCACCTTCCCGTCCTCCAACCTGGCTGGCATGAGCCCCTCGGCGCGCTCGCGCGTGACGGTGGCGTCAATTTCGCCGTGTTCAGCGAGAACGCGACCCGCATCGAGCTGTGCGTGTTCGATGCCGAGGGCCAGCGAGAGCTGCGCCGCTACGCGCTGGACGGCCCGCACGACGGCGTGTGGCACGGCTTCCTGCCGGGTGTCGGGCCCGGCCTGGTCTATGGCCTGCGCGCGCATGGCCCCTACGCGCCCGAGCAAGGCCACCGCTTCAACCCGCACAAGCTGCTGCTGGACCCGTATGCCCGCGAGATCGTCGGCCACTTCGGCTGGCGGGCCGAGCACCATGGCTACGAGCTGGGGCACCCCGACGGCCCGCGCTCGCTGGACACGCGCGACAACGCCACCCAGGCGCTGAAGGCCCGCGTGGCGCCGCCGCCGGTGGCGTCCACGCGGCCGCACCACCCCCGGCGGGCTCCGGCCGACGTCGTCCTTTACGAGGTGCACGTCAAGGGCTTCTCCAAGCTGATGCCGGGCGTGCCGGAAGCCCTGCGAGGCACCTATGCCGGCCTCGCGCACCCGGCGGCCGTCGCGCACCTCAAGCGCCTGGGCGTGACGACGCTGTCGCTGCTGCCCGTGCAGTACTGCATCGACGAGCCTCACCTTGCCGAGCGCGGCCTGCACAACTACTGGGGCTACAACACGCTGGGCTTTTTCTGCCCGGACCCGCGCTGGGCCCAGGCCGCGCACCGGCACGACCCGACCGCCGTCACGGCCGAGTTCCGCACGATGGTCGCGGCGCTTCATGAAGCGGGCCTCGAGGTCGTGCTGGACGTCGTCTACAACCACACGCCCGAAGGCAACGAGTTCGGCCCGACGCTGTCACTGCGCGGCCTGGACAACAAGACCTACTACCGGCTCGTGGGCGGCGACTGGAGCCGCTACGAGAACCTCACCGGTTGTGGCAACACGCTGCACGCTTCTCATCCTCGCGTGACGCAGTTCGTGCTCGACTCGCTGCGCTACTGGGTGGCCGAGATGGGCGTCGACGGGTTCCGCTTCGACCTGGCTCCGGTGCTCGGCCGCAGCTCGCATGGTTTCGACCCGAACGCTGCCTTCTTCACGGCGCTGCGGCAGGATCCGGTGCTGGCCGGCGTGCACCTGATCGCCGAACCCTGGGACGCGGCCTACGACGGCTACCAGGTCGGCCGCTTCCCGGGGCGCTTCCTCGAATGGAACGACAAGTTCCGCGATGCGGTGCGGGGCTACTGGCTGGGCGCGGGGCCCGGCGTCGGGCGCGGCGAGTTCGCGCGGCGGTTCATGGCGTCCAGCGACGTGTTCCACCACGGTCAGCGGCTGCCCGCGGCGTCGGTGAACTTCGTGGCCGTGCACGACGGCTTCACGCTGGCGGATCTGACCAGCTATTCCACCAAGCACAACCACGCCAACGGCGAGGACAACCGCGATGGCCGCGACGGCGAGCTGTGCGCGAACTTCGGCGTCGAAGGGCCGACGGAGGATGCAGCCATCCAAGCCACGCGCCAGCGCGTGCGACGGGCCCTGCTCGCCACCCTGCTGCTGGCCCAGGGCACACCGATGATCTGCGCGGGCGACGAGATCGGCAACTCGCAAGGCGGCAACAACAACGCCTACTGCCAGGACAACGCGCTCACCTGGCTGAACTGGGATGTGGCCGACAACAGCCTCACCGAACTGGTGTCCGAACTGCTGGCCCTGCGGGCTGGCGAGCCCCTGTTGCGTCACCCGCGCTGGTTTGCCAGCGCGTCCGCCGATGCCAGCATCGCCTGGTACGCCCCGAGCGGCCACGAAATGACACCCAACGACTGGCACGACGCCGGCCAGCGGGCCTTCGGTGCCCAGTTGCGCGATGCGGGCGCCGCACTGCCGCGATTGATGATCGTCTTCAACCCCGATGCCGCGCCGCTCCCCTTCCTGCTGTGCAACGGCCCCTGGCAGCTCGTGCTGGACAGCAGCGGCGAGTCGGGCCGTCACACCGTTCTTCCCGGCCAGCCGCTTAGCGTGCCGGCTCGATCCCTGCTCGTCCTGCGACACGCACCGACATGAACCTGAACCAACGCGCCTCCGGTGTGCTCCTGCACATCACCTCGCTGCCCGGCCCGCACGGCATGGGCGATTTCGGCCCCGATGCCTTCCGCTTCGTCGACTGGCTGCAGGCCGCCGGCCAGAGCATCTGGCAGCTGCTGCCCACGACGCCCATCGGCCCGGGCGACAGCCCCTACCAGGGCGTGTCAGCCTTCGCCGGCAGCCAGTGGATGGTGGCGCTGGAACCGCTCGTCGCCAAGGGCTGGCTGAAGGCGCCGCAGGTGCCCGATTTCAACGGCCTGCATGTCGACTACGGCCGCGTGACGCCCTGGCGTGAGCAGCAGTTGCGCGAGGCGGCCAAGGGCTTCTTCGACCGTGCGGCCGACGATGACCGCATCGCCTTCGCTGCCTGGTGCCTGGCCCAGCAGAGCTGGCTGGACGACTACACGCTCTTCATGGCCATCCGCTCGCCGCTGAACGGTCAGCCCTGGTGGACCTGGGAGGACGGCCTCAAGCGCCGTGAAGCCAAGGCCCTCGCCGCTGCCCGCAAGCAGTACGCGGACGAAATCGCCTTCTGGCAGTTCGTGCAGTGGCAGTTCGACGTGCAGATCGGCGCGCTCAAGGCCTACGCCAACGAACGCGGCGTGCACATCATGGGCGACCTGCCGATCTTCGTCGCGCACGACAGCGCGGACTGCTGGTCGCGCCCGGACCTGTACTACCTCGACGACGATTTCCAGACCACCGTCGTCGCCGGCGTGCCGCCCGATGATCTGGGGCCGCTCGGCCAGCGCTGGGGCAACCCGCTCTATCGCTGGGACAAGATGGCCGCCGAAAACTACGCCTGGTGGACGGCTCGCGTGCAGCGTGCGCTGTCGCAGGCCGACGTGTTCCGCATCGACCACTTCCGCGGTTTTGCCGGCTACTACGAAATCCCGGGCGACAGCCCGGACGCCAAGCGCGGCGAATGGAAGACCGGCCCGGGCATGGCGCTGTTCGACGCCATCAAGGCCGCCCTGGGCGAGCTGCCCATCGTGGCGGAGGATCTCGGCTTCATCACCGAGGATGTCCACGCGCTGCGCGACGGCTGCGGCTTCCCGGGCATGAAGATCCTGCAGTTCGGCTTTGGCGCCGAGGCCGATCACGAGTTCCTGCCCCACATGTGGCCCAAGGCGGCGGTGGCCTACACCGGCACGCACGACAACGACACCGTGCGCGGCTGGTGGAACCAGGCCAAGCCCCGCGAGCGGGCCTTCGCGGGCTCCTACCTCGCCTGCGGGGAGCACGATGTGCACTGGGCCATGATCCGCGCCTGCGCCAACTCGGTGGCCAACATGGCCGTCTATCCGCTGCAGGACGTGCTCGGCCTGGACAGCCACCACCGGATGAACGTGCCCGGCGTGCTGGGCGGCAACTGGGGCTGGCGTTTCCATTGGGGCATGCTGGGCAGCGAGCCGACGCGGGTGCTGGGGCTGATCACCGCCGCTGCAGGCCGTGGCCCGTTCGGACTATTGCACCTGCCCGCTTGACACGACTCGGGCGCGCACACGCCACTGCCACCCCCTCATCTGAGGGGGTTTTGCCATCCCCCTAGAACTCCTTTAGGGCGTTTATCGGCAGCACTTCACGCTCTCGTCATGGTTACCATCCGATCATCCAAATGAGCCATAAAGCTCACCAGATGTAGGGGCGGGGATCATGAAATTGAAGTCGATCGCTGCGGCGGTGGTTCTGACGATGTCTGCGCTGGCCGGTGCCAGCACCACGCTGAACGCAGGTTCTTACTCGGTCACGTACAACGAGACGACGCCCGGCTTTGGCTGGATCACCAGCTGGTTCTCGAATGGCGGCAGCGTCGGCTTCGAGTGGTCGATCGATCCGTCGGTCAATGTGACGAGCGTCGGTGGCGCGCTCGCCAGTGCCACCTTTGCACTGCCTGACTTCACGATCACGGCCAATCCCGGCTACACGCTCAGCGGGCCCGTGACGGGCAGCCTCGGCAACATCGTCTATTTCCAGAATGGGGCGGGGGCGACAACGTCCCTCAGCGCGACCGGTGTCGTGTCGGTCAACGGCGGCCCGGCCACGCCGGCGCCCTGGGGCGGCTTGCCGCAGACGACCGTGACCCCGACCTTCGGCTACTTCTCGGGCAGCAGCACCGCGCCGCTCGGGGCCTTCACGAGCTTTTCGGTGAGCGCAGCGTCGATCACGCTGAGTGCCTCCGGCGGTAGCTTCGCGTCCATCGGCGCCCAGCCCCAGAACAAGCTGAAGTTCGAGTTCACGGCCACGCCGGTGCCCGAGCCGGAAACCTACGCGCTGATGCTGGCCGGCCTCGGCCTGATGGGCTACATCGGCCGCCGTCGGCAGGGGCGCTGAAGCCTCGCCAGACGCGGCGAACAGTCAGCTCAGGCCCCCGCGGGGGCCTTTGTCTTGTGCGCGTCAGCGCGGGATGTCCAGGATCAGCGGGCTTCGCGCGGGTACGGTCAATTGCGCACCGAGCGTGAGGTCGCGCCCACCGAGGACGTCTCGAGCGCGCGCTCTGGCGCGCACGCGTTCCGAGAATCGATCCAGGGCGAGGTCGATCGGCATCGCATTCTTGTTGAGCACCACCATGACGGTGCGCTCGGTGTCGTACCTGAAGAAGACGTAGCAGCCGTTCAGCGGCGCGAACTGCATCAGGGCCCCGTCATGCACGGTGCGATGGCCCTTGCGCCAGTTGAAGAGCCGCCGCACCCAGTCCTGCATCTCCCGCTGATCGGCGGACAGGCCCGCGCCCGTGAAAGCGTTGACGGTGTCGCCAGCCCAGCCGCCGGGCATGTCGGCGCGCACGATGCCATCGTCGCGCTCCGTAGGGCTGCGCATCAACAGCTCGGTGCCGTAGAAGAACTGCGGAATGCGGCGGGTGGTGGCCAGGTAGGCCAGGGCCATCCGGGTCAGGCCCAGGTCGCCCCTGAGCGCCGAGAACAGCCTCGGTGTGTCGTGGTTGCCGTCGAACAGCACGAGCTGGGCCGGATCCGGATAGACGAAGTCGTGCGCCAGTCCTTCGTACAGCTTGGTCAGGCCGGTGTGCGGACCATCGTCCTCCAGCAGCGCGGCGAGCAGGTTAGCCTGCAGCGGGAAGTCCATCATGCTGGGCGCGTGCGAGACGTAGCCGTCATGGTTCTTCTTGCCGCGCTGCCAGTAGGCGACGACGGCGGGATGGGGGCTCCATTCCTCGCCGACGATGTTCAGCCGCGGGTACTCCTTCATGATGCGGCCCGACCAATCCCGCAGGAAATCGCGGTCCGAGTAAGAGTAGGTGTCGGTACGGATGCCGGACAGTCCGGCGCTTTCGATCCACCAGAGCGTCATCTGCGTCAGGTAGGTGCCGAGCTCGGGGCGGCGCTGGTTCAAGTCAGGCATGCCCGGCACGAACCAGCCGTCGGTGAAGCGCTTGCGGTCGCTTGGCGATGCGTACGGGTCTTGCAGCGTCATGCGGGCGTGGTGAGTTTCGGTGTACTGCGGCCAGGCATTCAGCCAGTCCGGCGCCGGCAGGTCGGCCATCCACCAGTGGTCGTGGCCGATGTGGTTGAGCACGATGTCCTGGATGACACCCAGGCCGTGGCTGCGGGCCTCGGCCACGTAGTCGCGGAACTCGTCATTCGTGCCGAAGCGCGGGTCGATCCGGTAGAAGTCCGTGGCGGCATAGCCGTGGTAGCTGTACTTCTCGCTGTTGTTCTCAACGAGCGGCGTGGGCCAGACCTGGGTGAAGCCCAGACCTGCGATGTAGGGCAGGTGCCGACGCATGCCGGCAAGGTCGCCTCCGTGGCGACCACCCGGGTCGGCGCGGTGAACGCCTTCCTTCATGCCCTCTTGCCGGCCGTTGCCACCCTGGGCGAAGCGGTCGGGCACGACGAGGTAGATGGCATCCCGGGGGCCGAAGCCCTGCCGCTGTGCTGACCCGGCGGCACGCGCCAGCAGCGCGTATCGCAGGCTGCGTTGGCCGAGCTGCAGCGTGATTTCGCCGGGCTTCGCTGTGGGCGAGACATCCAGATCGATGAACAGGTAGTTGGGGCTGGCCGCGCGGTGGCTGCCTTTCAAGGCAACGCCGTCGTAGGGAGACAGCACGGGCCTGGTCTCGGCGATGCCTGGGGCGTGCAGCATCAGTTGCAGGGACGTGTCGCGCATGCCGACCCACCAGTTGGGCGGTTCGACACGGAGGGTGGGCTCGGCGGCCGGGGCAGGCAGGGACATCAGCAGGGCAGTGGCGAGAGTGATGAGGGCCTTCATGACGCTTCCAGTCGGTAGACGCGCACGGACAGCGGCGGGAGTGTCGCCCTACCACGGACCATGCCCCCGCGGGCGGGATGGAGTCGGCGCGCTGCAGCCGGCAGCGCAACGGAGGCGGCGGTGTCGCCGTAGTTGATGGCGACGAAGACCCGTTGCCGACCGTGCACGCGCTGGAAGCTCCACACCGTCCCGTCGACCCTGTCGGACTCGTAGCGGCCCAGGGTCAGCGCCGGCTCGGCGCGGCGCAGCGCAATCAGCGCACGGTAGAAGTTGAACAGCGAACCGGCGTCGCGCTGCTGGGCCTCGGCGTTGTGGCGGCTGCGGTTCAGCGAGAACGGGCGGAAGGGCTCGGCGCCCGCCGTGAAACCCTCCGGGCCACGGTTGGCCGCGGTCCAGCTCATCGGCGCCCGCAGTGGCTCATCGCCTTCGCCGTCGACACCCGCCAGGCCGATCTCCTCGCCGTAGTAGACGAAGGGTGTGCCAGGCAGCAACAGGTAGCTGGCAGCCGCGAGCCGGTAGCGCGCCTCGTCGCCGCGCAGCTGGTCCCACACTCGCTGGCCGGTGAAGATGTCGTGGTTGTGCAGGAAGGTCGCCATCGTGGGGGACATGCTGCGGTAGTAGTCCGCCACCGCCTGCACGGCCGCCGTGTCACCCTTGGCGGCCTTGATCATCTCTTCGTTGAGCTTGAACGCGAACGCGCCGCCGCAGACGGCCGGGTCTCCGTAGGCGATGGGCTCCGCCGTGGCTTCGCAGACCACGTAGCGGCCCGGGTAGCTCTTGATGAGGTCCTGGAAATGCTTGGTGAGTGCGCGGCTCTCGGGTTGGTCGTTCCAGTCTTTCGCGCTGTTCTCGATCAGGTGCGGCACGGCATCCAGCCGGAAGCCGTCCAGCCCGCGGTTGAGCCAGAAGCGCAGGGAGTCCTCGTGGTACTGCACGACGGCCGGGTTGCGCATGTTGAAGTCCGGCATGTGCGGGCCGAAAGTGCCGAAGTAGATGTCCGGCGAGCCCGGCTGCAGTGCGGGCATGTCTTTCCAGGCGCCGGTCCAGGTCCAGGGCTGCGTGGCGGCGTCGTACCAGGGCACCTTGCCCCAGATGTCCCAGTCCGGGCCAGGGTCTGGGTTCCAGACGAACCAGCTGCGCCAGGGGCTGTCGCGGTCGGCCACGGCCTGCTGGAACGGCGGGAAGGTCCACGAGGCATGGTTGATGACGTAGTCCATGACGATGCCGATGCCGCGCTTGTGGGCCTGGCGCAGCAGTTCGTCGACATCGGCCAGCGTGCCGTAGTCGGGTTCGACCGATCGGAAGTCGGTGGTCGCGTAGCCGTGGTCGTGGTCGGAACTGGCGGTGATCGGCATCAGCCACAAGCCGCTGATACCGAGCTTCTTCAGGTAGTCGAGCCGACGGGTCAGGCCACGCAGGTCGCCGATGCCGTCACCGTTGCTGTCCTGGTAGGCGCGCACGAAGACTTCCAGGAACACACCGTGTTGCCAGTTCGACGGCAAGCGGCTGGCGCGCGGAATCGCGGGAACCGGCCGCGTATCGACGTCGGGTGCCGCCTGCGCGGGCAGGCAAAGCGATACGGCTAGTGCAGACAGGCCAGGCAGGCAGGGCAGGAGTCGGGCGTTCATCGTGGCCATGGCGGGCCGCTCTCGCCGCCGGCCATGGACGGCCGGCGGCAAGAGCCGCGGTTTCGGAAAGCGCAGCTTGAAACGACGTATGTAATCAAACTACCAGTCAATGGGTGGGGAAGGATAGCTGCGACCAGGGGAGGAACCTATCGGGATTCCTTGCAATGTAGTTTTGCTACCATTTCCGCACAAGACGGAGACATGCATGGCGACCCACGCCCTGAAGATGGCCTTGCTGGGCCTCAGCCTGATCGCACATGCCGCCCGCGCGGCCGACCTGGACGATTGCAACGCGCCGGTACCGGAGCCTCAGGCGGCCGCGCCGGCGGTCGCCGAGGCGTATTTCCTGAGCGGCCGAACGGTTCAGTGGCCAGGCCTGCGGCTGCAGCCCGGCGAGCGCGTTCGCTTGCACCATGCCCTGCGCGCGACCTTGCAGGCCAGCGTGGGTGAGGCGGTGAGGGGCTCCGACGGCGACGTGCTCCTCGTGCCGTCCGACGCAAAACGGCCGGCGGCCTGGCAATTCATTGGCGACGGTCCGCGCTTCGACATCCCGGCGGGAGTGGATCCGCGCGGGCTGCTGCGCGCCCAGTTGCTGCTCGTTCACGAAGCTGTCGATGGCCGCGTGCTGGCTGTCACCCGCCCGCAGTTGCCCGGTGCCCTGGACGACCTGTACGCCGCCGCCGAGCAGGTGAACGACCTGGGGGCGCGCCCGACCCGCCAGAAGACCGGCTTTGCCGTCTGGGCCCCCACGGCGCAGCGCGTTCAGCTGTGCCTGCATCCCGACGCGGCAGGCCCGGCACGGTCCGTGGTGGCGATGAACCTCGACCCCTCCACCGGCGTCTGGCGTGCCGCGCTGCCGCGGGACCTCAGCGGGCAGGCCTACCGTTATCTCGTGGACGTTGTGACGCCGACCCACGGGCTGGTGCGCAATGTCGTCACGGACCCCTACTCGGTGCTGCTCACCGGTGATTCCGTGCTGAGTGTCGTGGCCGACCTGGGCTCGCCGGTACTCAAGCCTGCCGGTTGGGATCACCACGCCCGACCCGCACGCGTGAAGGCCGCGACCGACCAGATCATCTATGAGCTGCATGTGCGGGACTTCTCCGCCAGCGACCTGAGCGTGCGCCCCGCGTGGCGCGGCAAGTATCTGGCCTTCACGGAGCGCCGCGCCCGCGGCATGCAGCATCTGGCCGCGCTTGCACGGGCCGGGCTGACCGACGTGCACCTGTTGCCGGTCTTCGACCTGGCCAGCGTGCCGGAGCAGGGCTGCAAGACGCCCGTGGTGCCGGCAGCGCCCCCAGACAGCGAGGCCCAGCAGGCGGCCGTCATGGCGGTTGCGGCCGAGGATTGCTTCAATTGGGGCTACGACCCCTGGCACTTCAGCACCCCCGAAGGCAGCTACGCGACGGACCCTTTGCGCCGCGTGGTCGAGTTCCGGCAGATGGTGATGGCCCTGCACGGCACCGGTCTGCGCGTGGGGATGGATATGGTCTACAACCACATGGCCGCCGCGGGCCAGGCACCGAAGTCCGTGCTCGACCGCCTCGTGCCGGGCTACTACCACCGGCTCGATGCCAAGGGCCAGATCGAGCGGTCCACCTGTTGCGACAACACGGCCACCGAGCACCGGATGATGGCCAAGCTGATGATCGACTCCGCCGCCTTGTGGGTGCGCGAGTACCGCATCGATTCCATGCGATTCGACCTGATGGGCCACCAGCCGCGCGAGGCGATGGAGCGACTGCAGCGCCGCGTGAACGCCGAGGCCGGCCGGCCGGTGCAATTGCTGGGCGAGGGCTGGAACTTCGGTGAGGTTGCCAACGGCGCGCGCTTCGTGCAGGCGTCGCAACTGAGCCTGAACGGCAGCGGCATCGGCAGCTTCAGCGACCGCGCCCGCGATGCGGCGCGCGGCGGCAGTGCAGGGGAGGGCGGCGATGCCAGCGTGCGCCACCAGGGCTGGCTCAATGGCCTTGTCGATGACCCGAACGCCCTGGGCGGTGGTCAGCCGCGCGAGGCCCTGCTCAATGCAGCCGACATGATCCGCGTCGGCCTCGCGGGCACGCTGCGCAGCGTCGAGTTCACGACCTGGCGCGGCGAGCGACTGCGTCTGGATGCCATGGCTTACGGCGACCAGCCCGCCGGCTTCGCCAGTGAGCCGACCGAGGTGGTCAACTACGTGGAGAACCACGACAACCAGACGCTGTTCGACGTGAACGTGCTCAAGCTGCCGCTGGCCACCTCGCGCGAAGACCGTGCGCGCGTGCAGATGCTGGGGGCAGCCCTGGTTGCATTCAGCCAGGGCGTGGCCTATTTCCATGCCGGGCAGGACATCCTGCGCAGCAAGAGCCTGGACCGCAACAGCTACGACAGCGGCGACTGGTTCAACCGGCTCGACTGGACGTACCAGACCAACCACTTCGGCACCGGCCTGCCACCGCGGCGAGACAACTTCGGCGCAGCCGGCCACGACTGGCAACTGGCCCGTGAACGGCTGGCCGATCCGCGCATCGCGCCCGATCCCGCCCAGATCGCCTGGTCGCGGGACGTGTTCCGTGATCTGCTGCGCATCCGCGCCAGTACGCCACTGCTTCGCTTGCCCACGGCAGCGCAGATCCGGCAGCGGCTGAGCTTTCCTGGCAGTGGCGCGGCGCAAAACCCGGCCCTCATCGCGATGCGCGTGGATGGGCGTGGCATGGCGGGGCCCCGCGCGGTGATGGTGTTGCTCAACACGGCGACGCAAGATCAGTCGCTGGCCCTGCCCGAAGAGGCCGCGGCGCGCTGGCGCCTGCATCCCGTGCAGCAGCGCGGGGCCGACGAGCGGGTGAAAGAGCGGGCGCGGTT
>RXJW01000174.1 GCA_003963005.1 Burkholderiales bacterium | reverse complement strand
ATAGACTTATCCACAAATGGCCGTCATCGCGACGGCCTCCGCCCCCTGGTCAAGATTCAATCGGCGCGGGTGGTCAAAGTTCGGTCGGCGCCAACACCGATACATCACGAACTGTCCCTGGCGTTCGCTGCTGACCAGTCCAGCGTTCTCCAGCACGGAGAGATGCCGGGAAATGGCCGGCTTGCTCATCGCAAAGCGTTCCGACAACTGGGTGGTGGTCAGCTCCGCCTCCGAGAGGTAGGCGAGGATCTGTCGTCTCGGGCCGGAGGCCAGGGCCTCAAAGATCTTGTCGAGTGACATGGAGATTCACAAATTAACGTATTTGTTAATCGTTATACGGGCATGCGCTTGCGCGGTCAAGCCCATGGCGAATCCTTGACCTGTCCATCCGCTTGGCGCCCGCCCCCAGGCTCACCCAGCGAGCCAACCGGCCGGCAGCATGGCCGGCATGCCTCACACCTTTGAACCCAACCTCCTGCGTGCCCCGAGCGGGGCGGACAACGGCATCCTGGGCCGGGTGCCCAGTCAGTTCGTGGCGCAAGCCTGCAAGACGCTGCCGGACCCAGCCTGCGCGGTCGAAGATGAAATGCAGGTCGAGATCGATGCCGGCTGGGCCGGGCGCGTGCGCCTGACCTTCCGGCGCCAGCGCTACAGCCGGCCACGCGGCAAGACGACCTACTTCTCGTGGCTGTGCCGGCATGCCGAGCCGGTGTCGGCGCTCGGCGACTGAATCGCGGGCCTCAGCCTTCCAGCGCGACGACGAGCACCGACCGGGCCGGCAGCTTGAGCGTCAGCCGACCCTCGGCCGCGCGGGCCTCGAAGGCCTGGGGCACTACCTGCGGCGGCTTGCCGAGTTCGTTCTGCGCATCCATGGCGCCCGCCGTCAGCAGCTGGCCGCGGGCGGCCTGGGGCGAGCCGGTGCCGACCCGCACGGTCAGCTCGGCCGGCTGGTTCGCGTTCGCGTTGACGAGGCCGACATAGAGCTTGCCGTCCTTGCCGCGTGCGGCGGTGGCGGACAGCCCCGGCATCTGCACGGTGCCGACCTGGTAGACCGGGTTGTTCTCGATCGTCGCCGGCAGCGAGGTCGCGTCCTGGAAGGGCGTGTAGAGCTTGAAGGCGTGGTAGGTCGGCGTCAGCACGAGCCGGTCCTTCGTGGTCAGGATCATGGCCTGCAGCACGTTCACCATCTGCGCCACGTTGCTCATTTTCACGCGCTCGGCGTGGGCGTGGAAGACGTGGAAGTGCAGCGCCGCGAGCAGGGCGTCGCGCAGCGTGTTGCGCTGCACGAGGAAGCCCGGGTTGCTGCCGGGCTCGGGGTCGTACCAGCTGCCCCACTCGTCAAAGTAGAAGCCGATCTTGCGGCTCGGGTCGTTGCGGTCGAGCACGGCCACGTTGCGGCGGATCATCTCGTCGATCTGCTGCACCTGGCCGAGTGTGGCGATCCACTCGCTCTCGGGGAAGCCGACGGCCGCGCCCTTCTTGTCCCACTGGCCGGTTGGCAGGGTGTAGGCATGGTGGCTGATGGCGTCCACGCCGGGCACGCCCTGGCTCAGCACCTCGGTCCATGCCGTCTGCAGGCCGGTGCCGCCGCTGGCGATGATGACCGGGCGGTTGTGCGCCGGCGTCTTCAGGAAGGTGGCGACCTGGCGGAACTGGTCGGCATAGAACTCGGGTCGCATGTTGCCGCCACAGCCCCAGCTCTCGTTGCCGACGGCGAAGTAGTGCACGCGGAAGGGCTTGTCGCGCCCGTTCCTGCGGCGCAGCTGCGCGAGGCTGGAGTTGCCTTCGGCCGTCATGTATTCCAGCCACTCGGCCATCTCCTGCGCGCTGCCGGTGCCCAGGTTGCCGTTCACGTAGGCCTCGGCCCCGATCTGCTCGACGAGGTCGAAGAACTCGTGCGTGCCGACCGCGTTGTTCTCGGGCACGCCGCCCCAGCTCGTGTTCACCTTGACCGGCCGCCTGCTGCGCGGGCCGATGCCTTCGCGCCAGTGATATTCGTCGGCGAAGCAGCCGCCCGGCCAGCGCACGAGCGGCACTTTCAGGTCCCTCAGGGCGCCGACGACGTCCTGGCGCCAGCCGCGCACGTTGGGGACTTTGCTGTCGGGGCCGACCCACAGGCCTTCGTAGATGCCGGTGCCCAGGTGCTCGGCGAACTGGCCGTAGACGTTGCGGTGGATGACGGGGCCGGGCCGGTCGGCCTGGATGACGAGCGTGGGGCCAGCGGCACGGGCCGCCGGGGTCAGCATAGTCAGCGCTGTCATCAGCAGCGCACCGAGAAGCCGTTTCATGTCGAATGTCTCCTGTGGGGTGTGGGAGGGCGCTGGGTGAGGCGGCGGCCGTCGCTCAGCCGTTGACCTTCAGCGCCGCCTGGTGGAGCCGCACCATGTGGTACGGGTCCGGCTGTTCGTCACGGCAGCCGCCGCTCTTGCATGGCAGGTCGTCGGCGGCCTGCCAGCCGCCGTTCTCGGCGTCGATGAGCTCGCGCTTGATGAAGGCGTGGGTCTGCTCGTAGCGCCGCCAGAGGTCGTTGCGGCCGCTGGCCTGGGCTGCAATCATCAGCGCGTGCAGGCATTCGGCCTGCTGCCACCAGCCCTTGCGGGCATCGAGCTTGCTGCCGTCGGCAAAGGCGCGCATCGCGCAGCCGCCGTCGTTCTCGTCGTAGCCGATGGCCATCGCATAGGCCAGCACCCGCTCGGCCACCTGCGGGTACACCGGCGAAACCACCGCGCCCACCGTCAACAGGTGCGACCACTCGAACTGGTGCCCGATGTCGGTGAAGCCGCCCTCGGCCTTGGTGGGCAGCGGCTTCCAGGCTTCATCGAACCACTCCGGGATCAGCGCGCCTCCATCGGCCTGGCCCTGCAGCAGCTTGTTGACAGCGAAGTCGCCCAGGCGCCGCGCGCCGGCCTCGGCGAGCTTGTCGCCACTGGCATTGCGCATCGCGAGCAGGGCTTCGAACATGTGCATGACCGGGTTCTGCGATCGCACGCCGGGCAGGGGCTTGAAGTCGCGTTCGCACTCGGTGTGCAGGCCGCCGTCGACGTCGGTGAAGCCGCGGTCGATGTCGAGCCAGACCTGCTGCGCGGCCTCCCGGTGCCGGACGTCACCGGCAATGCGGTAGAGCTCTGCCAGCGCCAGCAGCACGAAGGCATGGTCGTAGGCCACCTTGGCCGTCGACTTGGGGCGGCCGTCCTCGCCGATGCTGTGGAAGAAGCCGCCGTGGGTCTCGTCGCGGAAGCGCAGCAGCATGAAGCTGGCGGCCCGCTTGGCCACGGCCAGGTAGCCGCCGTCCGGAATGAACTCGTGCGCAGCGGCGAAGGCGTACACCAGGCGCGCCTGGCTGAGCAGATCGAGCTCGGGCTGAGGCTGGGGCTGCCAGCGGCGGTTGAAGCGCGTCTGGAAGCTGCCGTCCGGCCGCGGCGCGTGCTTGTGCCAGCGCAGCATCAGGGCTTCGAGGTCGTCGCGGTGCCAGCCGGTGTCGACCCGGTTGCGGTAGCTGCCCTCGGGGTCGCTGCAGGCGGCCAGGCTCGCCAGCAGCGCGAGGGCCCCGCGGCGACTGACGGCTGGACCGCTCGGGAGGGTCAAGGTCGGGTGGGTGGGGTGACGCGTGGGGCCCTTCACGTCAACGTCCGTGGGGCCAGGTGGCCTTCTTGGTCGGGCCCTTGCTCGTCTTGCCCTTGGCGGCCCAGACCTTGTAGGCGGCCGGCGTGAGTTCGCGCTTGAGCAGCGCCACCAGCTCCCCATGGCCGATGCCGTGCATCAGCAGCACCCGGTTGTAGGGCGGCACGTCCTCGAAGGCGGTGGCGATGACGCGCTTCACGTCGTCGGGGCTGAGTCGGGGAGCGGTCTTGGCCATGGGGGTGGATTGTGGCGTCGCCGCCGTGCACCGTCAGCCGGCCGTGGCCCCCGAAAAAGGGTGGGGTTCTTGCGCAGGGCTTGCACCCGGGCGGTCAGCAGGGCTGCTGGCCGCGCACGCGCCTACGCAGGCTGCCGTGCCGCTGAGGCCGCCGCGCCGGCCAGCGTGCTGGCGAACACACCCCAGGCGGTGTCCACCACGGCGAGCTTGGCCGTCCAGAACTGCAGGGTGGCCAGGTTGCTGGCGTCGTACACGCCGTAGCCCACGAGGCCCACGAGCGCGGCCCGGGCGACCTGGTGCGGGCGCGGCTGGCCGGCCGGCAACAGCGCCAGCACCACGAGGGCCGCCGGGTAGCCGAAGTAGAAGAGCGCCGCCGGCAGCCAGCGCACCTGCGCCACCATCTGCACGCCGATCTCCTGGCGGTAAAAGTCGCGGGCCAGCACGCCGAGCCACATGGCGTCCAGCAGGCCCATGACGAGCAGGGCGATCAGGTAGGGCTTGAAGAGGGCCTTCACGCCGCGTCGCCCGTGCCCGCCGCGGGCCTAGGCCCCGGCTCCCAGATCCTGCAGCAGCCCGCCCAGCGCGCGTTGCACGGCGCTCGGGTCGGCCAGGTCGGTGGCCAGGCCTTCGCTGCGCAGGCGCTTCAGCGCCCGGCGCGTCAGCGAGTGCATGCCGCCGGCCAGGTTGCTCGTGAACATGAAGATGGCGCCGTTGTCGCTGGCCCAGGCGAGCTGCGCCGTGGCCCAGACGCCCTGCAGGTAGAGCTTGCAGCGCCGCCCGGCGCGCAGGCCGTCGATCCAGTCACTGGCTTCGTCCACCTCGTCGCCGAGGGCCATCGGCACGGTGGGCAGCGTGCCGACATGCGTCTCATGGCCCTGCCAGGCGTCGGGCACGTCGCTGTCGGGGGCGAACTCCGGCGCCGGGCGAGCGGGAGCCGCCACGGGTGCCGGAGCACGCGCCGCCACAGGCGCGGCGGCCGGCGATGGGCTGGTCGGGGAGGACGCCGGGCCTGCCGGTGCCTCGGTCCGTTCCGCCAGGTGCCGGCGGTGGGTCTGCATCAGCTCGGTCAGCACCCGGTTGCGGTGCTGCTGGGGGAGGTCGATGAGGGCCATGCCCTGCTGCACGCGGCCGATCAGGCGCGGCAGCCGGCGACGCAGCTCGGCGCGGGCTTCGGGAGTCTCGGGCCGCTGCAGGCTGGCCAGCAGCTCGTCCACCGTGCCGACCAGGGCCTGTGCCTCGGGCGACTCGGCGCCTTCGGTCGCCATCACCTTGGCCAGCACCTCGATCCACGGGCCGCGCAGGAAGGTCTGCACCAGCGGGCTGACGTCCTGGGCCCGCGTGAGCTGCACCTCGACCTGGTCGCGCAGCAGTGGCAGCAGCCGGCTTTCGGCTTCGTGCTGGCTGAGGGCGTCGGTGGCCGGGCGGGTGCGTTCGATCTGTTGTTCGCGTTCGGCGTCGATGAAGCCTTCCACCTGCTGCAGGGCCTGCACATAGGCCTCGGGCTGGTCGCCGCCGAGGGCGTTGAGCCGCGACACGAGCGGGTCGACAAAGCGCTGGAAGGCCTCGCCGCGCTCGGCATCATGCGCGGGCAGGGCGCTGGAGTGGCTGGCGATCTTGTTGATCAGGGCCCAGGCCGGGTGTTGTTCGGAGCTGAGCACACCGGGGTCGTGGGCGGCGAGCTGGCGCACCGGCGCCTCCAGTCGGGCGATGGCGCCGCGCAGCGCGGGGGCCAGCTGCGGGTCGTCCAGCAGGCGCTCGAACAGGCGCCCCAGCAGCACGTGGCTGGCCGTGGCCTGAAGGTTTGCGCCGGTGGGTACCGCCGTGGTGACGGGTGCCATGGGCTCCAGGCTGAAAGCCGGCAGGCCGTCGCTGCCGGCCAGCGTGGGCGGCGCGGGTCGTGAGGCCGCCGCCGCCGCCGAGGCGGGCAAGGCCCGTTGCAGCAGCGGCAGGCTCTGCAGCAGCGCCTGCAGCTGCTCCGGTGCGATGCCCGGCACCACGACACCGGCCGGCGCGCCTGACACCCCCCCGGCGGCAGTGCCGGCCACCCCCGCCGGTGCCACGGCGCCCACCGCCCCTGGGGCCGCAGCGGCGGCCGGCTTGACGCCGGCGTCGGGCGTCAGGATGGTGCGGTAGCGAGGCGCCTGCAGGCCAGCCGCCTTGAGCATGTCGGCCAGGCGCGGCAGCAGCGGGCGCATCAGCTCGACCAGCGTCGGCGCGGCCAGCCGCATCCACAGTGCCTGCTGCTCGGGTTCGAGCACCTGCTCGTAGACCGTCTGGCTGATCGCGCGGGCGAACAGGGCCGGGCTGCAGACCGTCGGGTCATCGGCGCCTCGCACGTCGGGCAGCATCAGCGGGGCCAGGCCTTGAAGTTCGCGCAGCTCCCATTCGAGCTTCAGGTCGACGAGCTGCACGACCCGGGAGATCTCGATGTCCTTCTCGGCCTGCATTTCATCGACGAGGGTGAGGTCGTCGATGCTGAAGCCGCTCAGGGCCACCGCTCCGGTGCCGCGCCCCAGGGCCCGGGCTTCGGCGCCCTGGATGCCCTGCAGCAGGTGCCCGGCCAGGCATTCGCCGATGTGCATGCGCAGGGGCTCCACCGCCATCAGCAGGCCGGACATCACCTTGCGGTCCAGATGGCCCACCCCGGCCGCGGCCGGGTCGCGCATGGCCTGCAGCATGTCCGCCAGCCACTGGGTGGCCCACGCCGGGGCCTGGCTTTCCAGGTGCCGGACGTAGCGGTCGAACTGCGGATGGTCGTGCATGGCCGAGTGAGTGCTCCTTGCTCAGGGCACCGACTCTAGCCGGGCTGGCTTGCTCCTGGCCGACATCGCCCCCCGCGAGGCGAGGGAGGTGTCACGCGCCGCGCGTGATTGGCATGTGAACTTGGTCGCGCGGCAGCTTCATGTGGCTGGCCAGCTCCAGCTTGGCCAGCGAGTTGCGGTGCACCTCGTCGGGGCCGTCGGCCAGGCGCAGGGTGCGCTGGTGGGCCCACATCATGGCCAGCGGGGTGTCCTGCGAGACGCCCGCGCCGCCGAACACCTGGATGGCCCAGTCGATCACCTGCAGCGCCATGTTGGGCGCGACGATCTTGATCATCGCGATCTCGGCCTTGGCGACCTTGTTGCCCACGGTGTCCATCATGTAGGCGGCCTTGAGCGTCAGCAGGCGGGCCTGCTCGATCATGCAGCGGGCCTCGGCGATGCGCTCCTGCGTGACGGTCTGCTGGGCGATCGTCTTGCCGAAGGCGGTGCGGGCGACGGCGCGCTCGCACATCAGCGCCAGCGCCCGCTCGGCCGCGCCGATGGAGCGCATGCAGTGGTGGATGCGGCCCGGGCCCAGGCGCCCCTGGGCGATCTCGAAGCCGCGGCCTTCGCCGAGCAGGATGTTGGCGGCCGGCACGCGCACGTTCTTCAGCACGACTTCCATGTGGCCGTGGGGCGCGTCGTCGTAGCCGAACACCGACAGCGGCCGCACGACGGTGATGCCGGGGGTGTCGGCCGGCACGACGATCATCGACTGCTGCTCATGCCGCCCCGCCTCGGGGTTGGTCTTGCCCATGACGATGTAGACGGCGCAGCGCGGATCGCCGGCGCCGGAGCTCCACCACTTGCGGCCGTTGATGACGTAATCGTCACCATCGCGCTCGATGCGGCATTCGATGTTGGTCGCGTCGCTGGACGCCACCTCGGGCTCGGTCATCAGGAAGGCCGAGCGGATCTCGCCGCGCAGCAGCGGCTCCAGCCAGCGGTCCTTCAGCGACTCGGACGCATAGCGCTCCAGCGTCTCCATGTTGCCGGTGTCGGGCGCCGAGCAGTTGAAGACCTCCGGCGCCCAGAACACCCGGCCCATGATCTCGCACAGCGGCGCGTACTCCAGGTTGGACAGGCCTTCCGGTGCCCGGGTGCTCTTGGGCAGGAACAGGTTCCACAGGCCGGCCGCCCGCGCCTTGGGCTTGAGCTCCTCGATGACGGCCGTGGGCAGCCAGGCATTGCCGGCGCGGCGGTGGGCTTCGACTTCTTCCAGGTAGCGCCGCTCGTTGGGGTAGATGTGCTCGTCGAAGAAGGCGAGCAGGCGTTCGCGCATCTGCGCGACCTTGGGGGAATAGTCGAAGTTCATGGCGCGGTTCCTGGGGCGGTGCCGCGAGTGTGGCGCAGCGCGCCGGCCGCGCTTGTCACCGAGGTGGCAGGGCGCGGAGGGCGTGCCGCCCGGGCTCAGAACAGGCGCTTGAGCTCCAGCCCCGCCTCGCGCTGGCGCAGGCCTGCCCGCTCGCGCAGCAGGTAGCGGCCCACCAGCGTCCAGTTCGGCCCGAGGTACTTGGCCTGCGTCCATTGCCACTCGCGCACGGTGCGGCCATCGCCCAGGCCGTTGTGCAGGAGGCTGACCGTCACCACCGCCTTCATCTGGAACACCTGGCGCAGCACGAATCCGGCGCTGGGCGTGGCGTAGAGGTAGGCCCCGCTGCGTGCCCCGATGCCGGCCGCGGCGAGCGTGAAGACGTCGAGGTCGCGCCCGAAGCGCTGGGTCATGCCCAGCCCGCCTTCGACCAGCACCGCGCCGCGGCGGCGCAGATCACCGCCGGCCTGAGGCTCGTACCCGATCTTGAAGCGGCCGGACCAGCCACCCGTGAAGCGGTCTCGCGGCAGCAGGGATTCCACCGCATACACCGTGGCCTGCTCGACCCGCGCACCCCGGCCCTGCAGGGACTGGCGCAACGCCACCTCGAACAGGCGCAGCGCGCTCTCGTTGAAGTACATGTCGTTGCGGTCCTCCAGCCGATGCGATGCCGGCAGGAAGGACACGACCAGGGCGTCGTCGCCCTCCCGGCGCTGCAGGCCGAGGCTGAACTGGCTGTCCGGCGGTGCGGCGGCCGGGCTGAGGGCCGGGTTGCTGGACAGCGCCAGGTCGGCGGGCGCGGCGGCCACGAGCCGTTGCCGGTAGGTCGCACCCGCCTCGGGCGAGCGCCGGCCGTCGGCCATCCACTGCTGATTCAGGGCCAGCGCGGCCTGCTGGCGCAGGAAGCCGCGTGGGTCGCTGGCCGAGGCAGGCGGCAGCGTCTCGTCGGCCACGGCCTGCTGCACGGCGGTCACGTCCTCGCGCGTCAGGGCCTGGTCCAGCAGGTGCAGGGTCCAGCGCGGGGCGCTCAGGGCTTGCGCTGGGCCGAGCAGCCCGGCGTGGGTGGCGGCCCGCACGACGTCCTTGGGCGTGGTCCAGAGGTCCGGTTCGTCCAGCACGCGAGGCTGCACGACGGCCAGCACCTGCTGCACGAGCGTGGCGCAGTTGTAGCGCTGGAAGAAGTAGGTGAACTGCACCGGGCGCAGCTCCATCAGGTGCGCTTGCAGCAGCTGGCGCTGCGCCTCGTTCAGGCGCAGCGGGTGTTCCCACAGGTTGCGGCCCTCGCCATCGACATAGCTGCGCACCTGATCGGCATACGGGCCGAGCGTGAAGTAGCCGGGCATGCCGGCCACGAGGCTGCGCCAGAACAGGCGCGGAATGTTCCAGGTGACGGGCTCGGTGTAGAACGAGATGGCATGCTCCCGCAGCACGCCGGTGGCGTCATGGCCGCTGAGCTTCAGGAACACATGGCCCATCATGCTGGAGGGCTGGCTCAGCGTCTCGGAGGCGAACACCAGCGCCACATCCTGCATCGGTGCGCGGGTCTGGAACTCGACCAGCGCCGTGCAGTGCGACAGGGAGCGTTCGCGGACCGCACCCTGGCTGCGCAGCCAGGCATAGCGGGCCGGGAATCGGCACAGGGCCGCGGCATCGTCGCCTTCGAGCAGGGCGACGGTGGCCTGCAATTCAGCGCGCAGGGAGAACTGTCCGAGCGTCAGCACGAAACCCGGGTCTTGCACCATCGGTTCGCCCTGGCGCACGTGCAGGAGGGCTGACCACGTCGGGTGGGCAGCGAGCGATTCGAGATCGGCGGCGGCCACCGGGGCCGCCGCGAAGCAAAGCAACGCAAAAGCGGCCCGCAGGCCGCTTTGCATGCGCAAGCGCAGGCGCTGGATCACTGGCAGCTGACGACGACCGAGTCAGCGTACTTCCACATGCGATCGGTCGAGTAGTCGGTGGTGGAGCCGAAGGCGCCGCCGCTCAGGATGTTGATGAAGAACTTGGAGTCCACCGAGCTTGCGACGGCGGTGCTCGGAGCGCAGCCGGCGGTGTCGACCGTGACGACCTTGTCGGCCTTGGCGCGCGTGAACTGAACCACGGCCGGGCCGGTGAAGGGCTTGCCGTCGACCGAACCGGTGATGGGCTTGCCGTTGGAGGACGTGACGTTCACGGCCTGGGTCTGTTCGTTGAGGATCGAGGCGCAGCCCGTGGACAGCACGGCGACGGCAAGAAGGGTGACAGCGTTGATTTTCTTCATGAAGTGGATGCAGGTAAGAAGGATAGGAAAACACCAGCCGTGCCCGCCTGCCTCCCTGACCACCAACCACCACGGGCGATCACCGGCAACGCGTGCCGTGACCCGTGAGCTGTTGTCCATCCCTGAAGGCCGTTGTGCCACGGCTGAGCGGCGCACTGTAGCGAAGGCCGTGTCGCCGATAGCCAACAACGTCTAGGCAGCAACCCCAAGAGCGGGGATCAGGCGAGCAACTTTTCCTCGGCCAGCGCGAGTGCAGCCGGTGTGCCGCTGACCACCAGCGTGTCGCCGCCGGCGAGCGCGGTGTGGTCGTCCACGATGACCGTCTTGCCGCTGGCGCGCCGCAGGGACACCACGGCGACCCCCAGCGCATGCAGGGCCAGCGCCTGCAGCGGCGCGCCGTCGTGGGCACTGGCCGTCGGCAGCGTGACCGAGGCCAGGCGCGCCTGATCGACGTCGTCGGCGGTGTCGTCATCGGCGCCATGGAAATAGCCCCGCAGCAGGCCGTAGCGCCTGTCGCGCGCGTCGCGCGTGATGCGGATCACGCGGCGCATCGGCACGCCCACGAGGGCCAGTGCGTGGGAGGCCAGCATCAGCGACCCCTCGATGGCCTCGGGCACCACCTCGGTGGCGCCGGCGGCCTTCAGCCGCTCCAGGTCGGCATCGTCGATCGTGCGCACCACCACCGGCACGCGCGGCGCGTGAGTCTGCACGAGGTGCAGGATCTTCAAGGCCGACGGCGTGTCGTGGTAGCTGACGACGACCGCGCTCGCGCGGGCGAGGCCGGCGGCCATCAGGCTCTGCACCTTGGCCGCGTCGCCGAACACCACGCTCTGGCCGGCGGCTGCGGCCTGGCGCACGCGGTCGGGGTCCAGGTCCAGCGCCATGTAGGGGATGTGCTCGCCCTCCAGCAGGCGCGCCAGGTTCTGCCCCGAGCGGCCATAGCCGCAGATGATCACGTGGGCCTCGGTCTGGATGCTCTTCTTGGCGATGGTGGTGAGCTGCACCGACTGCATCAGCCAGTCGCTGCTGGACAGCTTCATGACGATGCGGTTGCTGTAGAGGATCAGCAGCGGCGTGGCCAGCATCGACAGCACCATGCTCGCGAGCACCGGGCTCACCCACTGAGCGCCGATCAGCTGGTGCTGGGCGCCGAGCGTGAGCACGACGAAGCCGAACTCACCCGCCTGGGCGAGGTACAGGCCGGTGCGCAGCGCCACCCCGGTGGGTGTGCGGAAGAGCCGCGCCAGCCCGGCGATCAGCGCGAACTTGGCGACGATGGGCAGGACCGTCAGCAGGATGACCAGCCACCAGCTGTCCACCAGCGGGCGCCAGTCGAGCTTCATGCCGATGGTGATGAAGAACAGGCCCAGCAGCACGTCGTGGAAGGGCCGGATGTCGGTCTCCACCTGGTGCTTGTATTCGGTCTCGGCGATCAGCATGCCGGCGACGAACGCGCCCAGCGCCAGGCTCAGCCCGGCGTGCTCGGTCATCCAGGCCAGCCCCAGCGTGACGAGCAGCAGGTTCAGCATGAACAGCTCGTCGCTCTTGCGCCGGGCCACCAGCGTGAGCCACCAGCGCATCAGCTTCTGGCCGCCGTACAGCAGCAGGGTCAGCAGCACCGTCGCCTTCAGTCCGGCCCAGGCCAGCGCCTCGGCCATCTCGCCGCCGCTGCTGTTCAACGCAGGGATCAGCACCAGCAGCGGCACCACGGCCAGGTCCTGGAACAGCAGCACGCCCATCACCAGCCGGCCGTGCGGGCTCTCCAGCTCCAGCCGCTCGGCCATCAGCTTCACGACGATGGCGGTGGAGCTCATCGCCATGGCCGCACCCAGCACCAGCGCGCCTTCCCAGTTCAGGTCCCAGGCGCGCCCGAGCATCGCGAAACCACTGGACAGCAGCAGATTGCCGGCCAACGCGCCGGCGATGGTCAGCACCACCTGGGACATGCCCAGCCCGAACACCGCCGTGCGCAAGGCCTTGAGCTTGGGCAGGTTGAACTCCAGCCCGATCGCGAACATCAGGAAGACGACCCCGAACTCCGCCAGGTACTGGATGCCCGCCGAGTCATGCGCGAAGGCCAGCGCATTCGGCCCGATCAGCACCCCCACCGCCAGGTAGCCGAGCATGGGGGGCAGCTTCAGCGAGCGGCACACCACCACGCCGAACACGGCGGCCACCAGGTAGAGCAGGGCGAGGTCGAGGGAGGTCACGTCCGGATGGTATTCGTCACGTCGGCGCCGCGGGTTCGTCCTGCGGTGACTCGTCATGGCGCGCCGCTATATTGCGCGGCCCGGGGGTCCGCCCCGGGAGCGCGTCCCACAACCCACAACGCGCGCTGATCCACACATCGGGAGGTTCCATGTTCTCTGTCCATGCATGGGCGCGGCGTGCCGCGCTCGGCCTGTTCCTGGCCGCATCCGGCCTGCTCGGCGGCTGTGCGTCCGCCTACCTCGACGCCAGCGTCAAGGAAGTGCCGGCGGCCCAGTTCAAGAAGCCGGCCGCGCCGGGCCCCGTGCAGCTCTTGTTCGAGTTCCAGACCAAGGGTGTGCGCAATGCCAAGGCCACGGAGATGCTGCAGGAGCGCGTCATCGCCCAGGTGAAGGCCAGCGGCCTGTTCACCGACGTCGGAGCCTCCACCGTGCCGAGCGGCGCGTCGCTGAGCATCACGCTGAACAACGTGCCGATGTCCGATGACGCCTTCAGCAAGGGCTTCCTCACGGGCCTGACGCTGGGCCTGGCCGGCACGCAGGTCGGCGACGGCTACGTCTGCACCGCGAGCTATCGCGCCCCCGGCAGCAGCGCGCCGGTCGTCAAGCAGGCCCGCCACGCGATCTACACGACCCTTGGCGCCACCGGCGGCCCCTCCAACGCCGTGAAGATGCCCGACCACAAGGAGGCCGCCTTCCAGATGACGACCCAGGTCGTCAGCAACGTGCTGAACGACCTGTCCCAGGACGCCAGCTTCAAGTGACCCGACCCGAGAAAGAACACGCCATGACCATCATTCCCCGCCAGACCCGCGCCCTGCTGCAGCGCCTCGCCCTCATCGCCGGCCTGGCCGTGCTGACCGGCTGCGCCTCGGTCAAGATGCCCGCGCCCACCCCGAGCGCCGCGAACGCCGAGAAGCTGCGCGCCGCCAAGCTCGTGCCGTCCCAGATGGGCACGTTCAAGGTCGCGGCCGACAAGCCGGCGAGCCTGGACACGTCGCTCAGCGGCCTGCGCGGCTCCACGATCAGCCCCACCAACGGCAGCTTCTCCGGCCAGCTGCGCGACGAGATCGCCGCCGAGCTGGGCGCCGCCGGGCTGCTGGACGCCAAGTCGCGCTTCGTCATCGAAGGCCAGCTCACCGACAGCATGGTCGACGCCGCGATGAGCGTCGGCAAGGGCCGGCTCGCCGCCCGCATCCAGGTCAAGCGCGACGGCCAGACCGTCTTCGACAAGGAGATCGTGGCCGAGGCGACCTGGGAGTCTTCGTTCGTGGGCGCCATTGCGATCCCGGCGGCCATCAACCAGTACACGGCGCTGTACAAGACCTTCGCCGGCAAGCTGTTCGACGACGCCGACTTCCGTCGCGCGCTGGCCAGCCCGGCGCCCTGAAAGTACGCAAGCCAACCCCGAAACCCGGCTCCGGCCGGGTTTTTTGTGCGCGCGTGGCGCCTGCAGTGTGATTTTCTTCCGCGTCTCAGGGGGCCATGCATTGCTTGCATAGGCGCATGAACACTTGGCTAGACAAGCCATGGCGCCGGGGCGAAGCTTCGCGATACCGTTCGCCCCACTCAAAGTTACGGAGCATTTCATGCCCAACCTGTCGTTCGTTTCGCCCACGCGCAACAGCCCGTGGGGGACCTACCTGTCGCAGATCGACGCCGTCGAGCCCTACCTCGGTCACCTGAGCCGCTGGGTCGAGACCCTGCGCCGCCCCAAGCGCGCCCTGATCGTGGACATCCCGATCGAGCTGGACAACGGCACCGTCGCCCACTTCGAGGGCTACCGCGTGCAGCACAGCCTGACCCGCGGCCCGGGCAAGGGTGGCGTGCGCTACCACCCCGACGTGACGCTGGAAGAAGTGATGGCCCTGTCCGCCTGGATGACCATCAAGAACGCCGCGGTGAACCTGCCCTACGGCGGCGCCAAGGGCGGCATCCGCGTCGACCCCTCGCTGCTGTCGATGAAGGAACTGGAAAAGGTGACGCGCCGGTACACGAGCGAGATCGGCATCATCATCGGCCCGACGCAGGACATCCCGGCCCCGGACGTGAACACGAACGGCAAGATCATGGCCTGGATGATGGACACCTACTCGATGAACGTCGGCGCCACGGCGACCGGCGTCGTCACGGGCAAGCCCATCGAACTGGGCGGTTCGCTCGGCCGCGTGGCCGCCACCGGCCGCGGCGTGTTCGTCGTCGGACGTGAAGCGATGCGCCGCCTGAACATCCCGATGGAAGGCGCCCGCGTCGCCGTGCAGGGCTTCGGCAACGTCGGCTCCATCGCCGCCAAGCTGTTCGCCGCCAACGGCGCCAAGATCGTCTGCGTGCAGGACCACACCGGCACCATCCTGAACGAGAACGGCTTCGACATGGCCAGCCTGCTGGAGCACGTCGCCAAGTACCGCGGCGTGGCCGGCTTTGCCGGCGCCGACAAGATCGACAACGAGAACTTCTGGGACGTGCAGAGCGACGTGCTGATCCCGGCCGCGCTCGAAGGCCAGATCACCGCCGAGCGCGCCCAGCGCATCCGCACCCGCCTCGTGCTCGAAGGCGCCAACGGCCCGACCACGCCCGACGGCGAGGCCGTGCTGTCCGACCGCGGCATCATCGTGGTGCCCGACGTGATCGCCAACGCCGGCGGCGTGACGGTGTCCTACTTCGAGTGGGTGCAGGACTTCTCGTCCTTCTTCTGGACCGAGGACGAAATCAACCTGCGCCTGGACAAGATCATGGTCGGCTCGTTCAAGCACATCTGGGAGACGGGCGAGCAGCACAAGATCCCGCTGCGCACCGCCGCCTTCACGGTGGCCTGCACGCGCGTGCTGCAGGCGCGCGAAGAGCGCGGCCTGTATCCCTGAGCGCCCGCTCGCGCCAACGTTTAAGCCCGCCTCGCGCGGGCTTTTTCATGGGCCGCCGCCGCGTGCGGGCCGGGTCGTGCTCAGCCCTTCACGACCGCGCCGGTGCCGTCCAGCACCCGCAGCGTGACGGGAATGGCCGGTGCCACGCTCTGCGTGACGGTGCAGTAGTCCTCGAAGGTGTCCAGCACCCGCTGCAGGTGCGGCACCTCGGCCGCGGGCCGGCCCAGGTGCAGGTCCACCGTCAGGCCCACGACCCGCACCCGGTTGCGCTCATTGCGCCCGACCGTGGCCTTCACCTCGGTGCGCAGCGTGCCGGGGTCGTCCTTGTACTTCTGGCAGGCGAACAGCAGCGACGCACTCAGGCAGTTGCCCACCGCCGACGCCAGCAGGTCCACCGGGCTCGGCCCCTGCCCCGTGCCCAGCGGCGCGGGCTCGTCGGCCAGCAGCACCGGCAGACCGTCGGCGTAGCGGTGCTCGAACTGGTAGCCCAGGCGCTGGGTGAGGGTGACGTCGGGGTGGTCCATGGGGGGCTTTCGAGCTGAGGGGGAAAGAATGGCCAAGTGTCGGGCGTGCGGCTCCCGTGGCCCCGCATCAATCGACGCCGAAGACGGCCTTCAGGCGCTCCACCGTGTGCCGCCACTTGGGCGTGGTGGGCTGGCAGACGGTGTTCTGGTTGCCGAACAGGCCCAGCTCATTGAAGGCCTTGGCGGCGGGCACGGTGTGGAGCCACGTCACGCGCACGAAGTATTCGCTCAGCTCCGGGTCATCGGCCGTCGCCTTGTACTGGTCGCCGTGCTTCAGCACGTCCATGGCGAGCCGTTCACCGGTCTCGGTGCTCAAGCGGAACTCGCTGGCCGGCTGCACCGCCGCTTGCACCACGCCCACGCCCACATAGCCGCGCCCGGGGATGTTCACCCACACCCGGTCGCCGGGGCTGAGCTGCCGGAGCGTCTTGCTGTACCAGGAGCCACCGCCGCCGCTGATGTAGCCGTAGCGCACGGCATCGTCCCAACTGCGGCTGCGCGCATCGCCGAAGGACACGTAGAACTCGCCGTTCCAGGGCTCCTTGTCGCCCCTGCTGGACGTGGTCACGGCCACGTTCGCCTGGGTCTCGCTGGGGTCGATCAGCCAGGCACGGCTGAGCAGTTGCTGGCCGCCATGCTCGAAGACCTGGAAGCACAGCACGTTGATCGCGATGTCGCGGTCGTTCAGGTACTGCACGATGCGCTCGGTGGACGGGTCCAGCTCGGCCGCCACGATGACGATCTGGTGCGCGTGGTTCAGGCTGTCCTCGTCCAGCGCGGTGCCGAAGCGCTGCAGGAAGTCCTGCTCCAGGCTGTGGCCGGGCTTGAAGCGGGCATAGATCTGTGTGAGGCGGTCGGCGCCCAGATCGGCCACCCACGAGGCGTAGTCCAGCGCCTGCGCCACGATCTCGCGCGGTGTGCGGTCGCGCTTGAGTTCCACCAGCACCAGCGAGCCATCGGGCGCAATGGCCAGCAGGTCGATGCGCCCGCCATGCGCGGTGGTTTCCTGCTGGCCGATCAGCATCCAGGCGGGCGACAGGATGGCCGGGTCCTGCACGATCATCTGTTCCAGCAGGGCCTCGCTGGTGAGCTTGCTGGGCTTCAACTGCGTGGGGAGCTGGCCGACTTGCCAGATGGCGTGGTGGATGGGCATGGTGGGAGTGCTTGAGGCGTGCGACGACGTTGGACGGTCAGGCGACGGCTTGCTCGACCAGCACCGAGGCTAGATGTTCGTGGTGCTGACGGGCCTGGGCGAGATTGAGCTTGAGTTGGTCGCAAAGAGCAAAAAGGTCATCGACCAGAGCGACTATCCGGTTTAACTCCCCCAAGGGCGGCAACGGCAAATAGAGACTGCTCAAAATGTCTAGGTTGATGTTCTTCTGGGCGGTCGATGGAGCGAATTTCTGCAGGTCAGCCTTTGCGGTGCGGAGGAAGTACTCGAAGTACTTCACATCGACCTCAGGCAGGCCCGGAATGAAGCCGACGACGCTGTCGGGAAAGCACGCATCAAATCCCAGAATGGCCGAATCGGCAATGTTGGCGGCGATGGTGATGCACATGGTGCCTGCTGGCCAAAGCCTGCTCTGCGCAAGCCCGAGGGCGTTGTATTTGCCGGTGCATGTGTTGATCAGTCCGCTGGCCCGGGCTACGTCACCTGTTTGAACCAGCGGGATTGTTCCCCCCGAGTACAGAGCTGGATCGTTGCGCGGCCGATGTTTAGATTTACCTCGGGCTAGCTCCCCGACAGCAGGCAGTGTTGTCCAGCACCAGTTGGGCGGCAGTTCATATGGGCCTTGAACTGCGTCGGTGGGGGACGTTGCTTTTCCTGCCGTGCGAGCATGGGCTATGCGAGCGAGCAACTGACTCGCCGACTCCCCGTCGATGGCGTTCGCCACCAGCTTGCCCATGACCCCTAACCGCAGAACTGTCAGCTTCAACGCCTCAACACTGGCCTCGGTGGTGAACAGCGTATGGAAGTGCTCGGCCAGTTGTTGCCAACTGGCGCGGAAGTCGGCGGCGTCGCGGGCTTGGGTGAGGCTGGCGAGCAGGGCCTCCACCAGCTTGGCGTGGGCGGCCTCGGCCTCGGCCTGCTCAGCCTCCAGCCGGTCGCACAGGGCCATCAGTTCATCGACCTTGGCGACGATGCGGGCTTGCTCACCCGCAGGTGCAACGGGGATGAGAACCTCGTTCGCACGACTGATCGTCAGCGTGTGAACCGTCGTACCCATGCTCTCCTTGTGAATGGTCTCCTTCCAATAAGGCGAGCTGAAGACCAGCGATAGGTACTCGGGTGACATCTCAAAGTGGTTCTTGAAGATCAGAACGCTTGCGTCCTTGAAGTAGAACCTGTCCCCCTCTTGGACAACATAAGGTACGCCAATGGTTCCGACGCCAGTGAGCATGATGTCTCCCGGCGCCGGGCCTGGTCCACGCTGGGTTAGCTCGTCATACAGCTCTTCTGATATGAATAGGTCAGGTTCGACAGATCCAGTCTTCGCGAGCTGAACGATTTCGCGGGTCCGATAGAACGGGACGCCAGCAGATGTCCAATCCTTCTGATGAACACGGGAGCTTGACCCAATGAGGCCTAGTGACCCGAGACGCCGCCACTCCCAGTTCGGCGGAATCACGAACGGCGAGCTGTCAACTGGACTCGACGCCAGCGACTCGAATCTGGCCAGCTCGCCCTTCGTGAACTTGGCCGCCTTGCCGCGGTCGATGCGGCTGAAGAACTCTGATGGATGCTCATCTTCTGCATCTTGCGGCACCAGCTTGCCCCGGATGGCAAGCTCCAGAATCAATGCACGAAGTCGGCTGATGCCTTGCGGAGCCTCCGCAAGCAGTGCGATGTTTTCCGTGACCAGCGCCGTCATTTCCCGCGCTCCAGTGCTTCCGCCAGCACCACCTTCAACTGTTCTCGCAGGCCATGGATGCTCTCCTGCATCCGCGCAAACTCGGCCAACAACTGCGCCGGGTTATGGCTCTCCTGCTCACCCACATGCGGGTTCTTGCAGTCGAGGTTGTAGTTGCGCGCCTGGATATCGTCGGCGCTCACCTTCCAGGCGAACTCGTTCTCGACACGTGCCGCAAAGCCATCCGCCTCGCTACCCCACCAGGCCTCTTCAACCGCGAACTCCTCGATGCGCATCGGCCGCGTCTTGGAATAGTTCTTCACACCGGCCGGGTATGGGTGCTCGTAGAACCAGATGTCCTTGGTCGGCGTGCCCTTGGTGAAGAACAGCAGGTTGGTCTTGATGCCCGTGTAGGGGTTGAACACGCCGTTGGGCAGGCGAACGATGGTGTGCAGGTTGCAGTCGGTGAGCAGCTTTTCCTTGATGCGGCTCTTGATGCCCTCGCCGAACAGAAAGCCATCGGGCAGCACCACGGCCGCGCGGCCGCCGTCCTTCAGCAAGTGCATGATGAGCACGAGGAAGAGGTCGGCCGTTTCCCGCGTGCGGAAGGCGGCGGGGAAGTTGGTCTCGATGCCGTCTTCTTCCATGCCGCCGAAGGGCGGGTTGGCGACGATGCAGTCCACCCGGTCCTTCGGCCCCCAGGCGATCAGGGGCTTGGCCAGCGTGTTGTCATGGCGGATCTGGTTGGGCACCTCGATGCCGTGCAGGATCATGTTGGTGGTGGCCAGCAGGTGGGGCAGCGGCTTCTTCTCGACGCCATGGATGCTGGCCTGCAACGCGCGCTCGTCCTCGGGCGTCTTCACGTAGTGCTTGCGCTTGTGCTCGATGGTGCAGGTGAGGAAGCCGCCGGTGCCGCAAGCCGGGTCCATGACCTTCTCGTGCAGCTTGGGGTCCACCATGCGGACCATGAACTCGGTGACCGGGCGCGGGGTGTAGAACTCACCGGCGTTGCCTGCGCTTTGCAGGTCGCGCAGCAGTTGCTCGTACATGTCGCCGAAGGCGTGGCGCTCCTGGGCCTTGTTGAAATCGACGCCTTCCTGGATCTTGTTGATGACCTGCCGGATGAGCTGGCCCGACTTCATGTAGTTGTAGGCGTCCTCGAACACGCCACGCACGACGAAGGCGGCGGGCGTGGTGCTGTAGCTCTCCAGTTTCTGCAGCGCGGGGAAGAGTTCGTTGTCGATGAAGCTCTTCAGCTCGTCGCCGGTGATGCCCTCGGGGTCGGCCGCCCAGTTGCGCCAGCGGTACTGCTCGGGCAGGGGCGAGCGGTAGGTGTCGTCCAGCAGCTCCCATTCCTGCTCGCGGTCGTCAAAGATCTTCAGGAAGAGCAGCCAGACGAGCTGGCCGATGCGCTGGGCGTCACCATCGACGCCGACATCCTTGCGCATGATGTCCTGGATGGATTTGATGGTGCTGGTGATGGACATGGATCAATGGGAAAGAAGCTTGAACGGCCGCGCGCACGTGCCGCGGCCTGTGGGGGTGAGCGCGCCAGGGCGCGGGCGCTAAGCCGCCGAGCCTGGACGGGGGTCAGGCATAGAGCTGGGTCTCCAGGTCGGCCACAGCCTGGGCGTAGGCCGCCTTCCCGCCAAACGCCTGGACCAGCTCCATCGGCGCGCCGATGCGGCTGAAGGGGTCGAGCTGCAGGATCTTGATGTCCTCGATGGGTTCCAGGCCGGTGTCGGCGTACTTCTCCAGCAAGGCCTCCAGCACCTGGCGTGCCGCGCCCTGGTACTTGGCGAAGTAGTTGCGCTTCTTGACGTTCTCGGCGCGCTCCTTGCGTGACAGGGGCGGCTGGTCGAAAGCGACATGGCAGATCAGGTCGAAGGGGTCGAGGGGCTTGCCCTGCTTGGCTTCCACTTCCTCGGCCAGGGCTTCCCACAGCACGCCCTGAGTGGCCAGCTCTTCGATGATGACCTTCTTCTGCTCGGCGCTGGACCAGCGGCGCAGGAAGGCGTCCAGTGAGCCGAACTGCTTGGTGACGCAAGTGCGGGTGTAGTCGCGCAGGGACTCGGTGATGAGCTTGCCGTCCGGGCCGTAGTACTGCACGCGCTCGGCGACAACGTAGACCGGCACGTTGCCGACGACGTACTTGACGCGCCCGCTGCCCGCGCCACCGCCGCCGGTGTCGCCGCCATCGTCGGGCGGCATGCCGTCGCCGCCGCCCGGCTCTCCGCCGTCGGGGGGCTCGGGCACCTCGTCTGGCGGCACCGGGGGCTCGTCCCCCCTGGGTTCGTAGACCTGCACCGGGTCACCGTCAAACGCCGGGTCGGCGAACAGCTCGGTGGCCTTCTTGAAGTCCATGATGGTGAACCAGAACTTGCCGTAGTCCTCGTTGATGCGGGTGCCGCGGCCGATGATCTGCTTGAACTCGGTCATGGACTTGATGTGCTGGTCCAGCACGACGAGCTTGCAGGTCTGGGCATCCACGCCCGTGGTCATCAGCTTGCTGGTGGTGGCGATGACGGGGTAGCGCTCTTCGGGGTTGATGAAGTTGCCAAGTTCGGCCTTGCCTTCCTGCTCGTCCCCGGTGATGCGCATGACGTACTTGCGGTTCTCCTGGATGCGCTGCGGGTTCAGGTTGACCAGGGCCTGGCGCATGCGCTCGGCGTGGTCGATGTCGTCGCAGAAGACGATGGTCTTTTGAAACGGGTCGGTGGCCTTCAGGAAGGCCGTGATCTTCTCGGCCACCAACTGGGTGCGGGCCTCCAGCACCAGGTGCCGGTCCATGTCCTTGAGGTTGTAGATGCGGTCTTCGATGGGCTGGCCGTGCTTGTCCAGCATGCCGGCGGGCGGGCGCCAGCCCTGCAGGTCCTTGTCGAAGTCGATGCGCACGACCTTGTACGGCGCCAGGAAGCCGTCGGCGATGCCCTGCTTGAGGCTGTAGCTGTACACCGGCTCGCCGAAGTAATGGATGCTGGAAACCTCCTTGGTCTCCTTGGGCGTGGCCGTCAGGCCGATGTGGGTGGCGCTGGCGAAGTAGGCCAGGATCTCGCGCCAGGCGGAGTCCTCGGCGGCGCTGCCCCGGTGGCATTCATCGATGACGACCAGGTCGAAGAAGTCCGGCGAGAACTGCTTGTAGATGTTCTTCTCTTCCTCGGCGCCCGACACGGCCTGGTAGAGCGACAGGTAGATCTCGTAGGCCGTGTCGATCTGCCGCTTGACGATCTTGGTCATCGCCGCGCCGAAGGGCTTGAAGTCGTTGTTCTTGGTCTGGTCCACCAGGATGTTGCGGTCGGCCAGGAACAGGATGCGCTTCTTCTGCCGGCTCTTCCACAGCCGCCAGATGATCTGGAAGGCGGTGTAGGTCTTGCCGGTGCCGGTGGCCATCACCAAGAGCACGCGGTTCTGGCCGCGCGCCACCGCCTCCACCGTGCGGTTGATGGCGTTGACCTGGTAGTAGCGCGGCATGCGGCCGGTGCCGTCGTCGTAGTACGGCGCCTCGACCCGAGCCACAGCCTCGCTGCTGAAGCCCTTCCAGGCGCAGTAGCGCTGCCAGAGTTCTGCAGGGCTGGGAAACTGGTCGAGCGTCAGTTCGGTCTCGGTGAGGGCGGCGTTGCCGGTGCGGTCATGGAACAGGAAGCCGTCGCCATTGCTGGAGAACACGAAGGGCACGTCCAGCGCCTCGGCGTAGTCCAGGGCCTGCTGCATGCCGTCGCCCACCGTGTGGGTGTTGTCCTTGGCTTCGATCACGGCCAGGGGCAGGTTGGGCTGGTGGTACAGGATGAAGTCGGCACGGCGCGACTTGCCCCGGCTGTGCAGCTTGCCCCGGACGATGATGCGCCCCTGGGTGAAGCTGACCTCCTCGCGCACCTGTCGCTGGATGTCCCAGCCCGCCGCCGCGATGGCCGGCGCAATGAACTTGGTGCAGATGTCGCGCTCGCTCAGCGATGTCTTGTCCATGGGCCTCCCTTGGGGCGCATTTTGGCGGCTGTTGCCAGGCGCCTAACAAGGCCGTGGCTGAACGCTGCGCGACCGCAGCGCGCCGCGGCTGCACGGCCGCCTCAAGTCACCAACACCCCCAGCGCCTGCGCCACCTCCGCCACGCCTTGCGGCCGCACCACCCGCGCGACCTCGCGGCCGTCCTGCAGCATCACGAGCGTCGGCCAGAGCTTGACGCGGTAGGAGCGGCCGAGCGGGCGGCCGGGGCCGTCTTCCACGCGGAGGTGGCGCAGCGTTGCGGCCTGTGCGTCGAGGTGGGGGTCGAGGTGGGGGGCGAGGGCCTGGGCGATGGCGGGCGTGGCGCCCTGGCAGATGCTGCACCAGTTGGTGCCGAACTCCAGCACCGTGGCGCCGGGCAGGGCGTCGGCCTCGGCGCGGCTGAGGGTTTCGGGCGTGTAGGGTGGCAAGGCGGGCATGTCGGGCTCCCCGGGGCGGTCAGGCGTCCTGCGCGTCGAAGCGTTCGGTGCGGCCGTCGGCGTGGCGCGCGAAGCGGCCGAAGCCCTCGCCGTGCACCGGCCCGGCATCGCCCCACGGCCAGCCGCCGAACTGGGTGCGGCGGTAGTCGTCGAAGGCCTGCTGCAGCTCCTGCTGCGTGTTCATGACGAACGGGCCGTACTGCGCCACCGGCTCGCCGATCGGCCGTCCCTGCAGCATCAGCAACTCGGCCGGCTCGTCGCTGTCGTTGACGAGTTCCAGAGCCGCACCCGCGCGCACTTCCAGCGCCTGCTTCACGGCCACGGCGCGTCCGGCCACGCGGAGCGTGCGGCCGACGAAAAAATACAGCAGTCGCCGCGTGCCGGCCCCGGCCGCAGGCGGGAGCGTCCAGCGGGCGCCGGGGGCCAGGTGCAGCGTCCAGATGGCGAGGTCCGCCGCGGGCTGGGAAGCCCAGGAGTCGGGCGGTGGTGGCAGCGGCGTGAGCGCGCCGGCCGGCGTGGGCAGCGCACCGGCGATGCAGACGACCTCGGTCGCGCGACCCGTGTCGTCGGTGAAGCGATGCCTCGGGATGTCCTGCGACCAGAACATCGTGAAGTGCGGCGCCACCATCTTGCGGTCGGCGGGCAGGTTCAGCCAGATCTGGAACAGCTCCAGCGGGTTGGGCGCGTCGGTGCGCAGCAGCGGGAACATCTCGGCATGCACGATGCCGCGGCCGGCCGTGAGCCACTGCACGTCACCGCCACCGAAGCGCGCGCCGGCGCCGAGCGAGTCCGAGTGGTCGATGCGGCCCTGGCGCACGATGGTCACGGTCTCGAAGCCGCGGTGCGGGTGCGCCGGAAAGCCCGGCACCTGCTCGCCGTGGTACATGCTCCAGCCCGCCTGGCCTGAGAAGTCGGCGCCGATCTGGCGGCCCCGCAACAGCGCCGGGTCGGGCCCGTGGCGGCCGTTGCCCGGCGGGTAGGCGTCGTCGTGGTGGACGCAGAACAGGAAGGGGTCCAGCGTGGGCCAGGGCATGCCCAAGGGGTGAAGGGCGATCAGGGCATCGGTGCTCATGCCGCGAGCCTACCCGCGGCGGGGCGCCCCCGTCGGCCTTGCGGCCACTTCACCGCCACTTCACAGGCCTCGCAGGCGCCTCACGCAGGCGGCGCAGACTGGCGCCGGGTCGCCGGCCACCCGCGCATGGGGCGTGTGGGGCGGCGGCCAGGAGGATGGCATGTCGATGGAGGTCGCCCCCGTGGCTGGGGCCGGTGGTGATGCCGCGCACTGGATCGAGGTGATCGACGGGCAGGGGTGCTTCCCGTCGCGGCGTCTCGGGCCCTACGCCAGCGCGAGCCAGGCGGCGCGCGCCTGCCGCGGCGTGATGCGCCTGCTCAACCCGGCGCGCTACCAGGCGGTCGTCAGAACCCAGGGCGAGCCGGCCGGGCCGGGCTGACCCGGGCTGCGTCACCACGCGCCGATGCCGCACGGGTGGCGAGGGCCGTGGTGCAGCAGGCCTTGCGCCTGGCCGTGTCGCGGATGGTGAGGATCACGGGGTCGATCGGGGCGACTCCCGGGTCGTGGGCGCCGGCGTGGCGTCGGCCTCGGCCTTCAGTGCCGGTGCCGGCCAGGCGCCGCCGGTGCTGAAGCAACGCCAGGCCCAGCCCACCCACTTCAGCAGCGACACCGCCAGCCACAGTGCCCAGGCCAGCATCAGCGCGCGGTACAGCCACATCGGCACGCTGAACACCCAGGCGCTGGCGGTGCGCTCGGTGAAGCGGTCGGCGAACCAGCTCAGCGACTGGGCATTCGACGCGGGGCCGGCCACGAGCAGGTCCGGGTAGCCGAGCAGGCCGGTGCGCAGCACGTCCAGCAGCGCGCCGATGGCGAACACCGTCCACAGCATCAGCCCGAACTGCACGGCCATGCGCAGCCCGCGCCGCGCATCGGGCGCGGCCAGCGCCCAGCGCCGGCGGGCCTCCAGCAGCGCGAACCAGCCGGCCAGCACGCCGAGGGCGCCAAGCGACACCGGCGCCACGCCGAGCGCCAGGATCAGCCACGCCGGCCGCGCCATCACGCCCGGCAGGCCGCGCGGTACGAACCAGGCCAGCGCCAGCACGACGGCCAGCACACCCCAGATCAGCACCGCCGGGCCCATCAGCGGCCCGCCGACGGCGAGCACCAGGCGGTCCTGCGGCACCTGCAGTTGCAGCGTGTCGTTGACGCCGGGCAGGCCGAGCGCCAGGCCCTCGTGGCGCCACATCAGGCCCATGCCGTCCGCTTCGCGCCAACGCACCTCCACGCGCTGCTCGCCGGGTGTCAGGGGCAAGCTCAGCGCACCGTCGCGCAGTTGCAGCGGCAGGGCCTGGCCGTTGAGCGTCACGCCCAGCAGCTCCGCGCCGGCGGGCAGGGCCAGGCGCTGCGGGCCGCCGAGGCTGGCGCGCAGCTTCAGCGCGAGCGTCAGGTCGGTGCTGCGCTCGCCCGGCGTGACGTCGGTGCGGGCGCTGTCCAGCGTGAGCGTCTGCCCGCCGACACCCGCCGGCTTGCGCACGGCGAGCTTGAGCGTCTCGCCCGGCCAGGGCCGCCACTCGGGCAGGAACTGGTCGCCCTGCGTCAGCGCCGTGGCGGCCAGGCCGCTGGCGTCGACATGCCATTGCGTGGACGCGTCCAGCGTCCAGCGCTCGACCTGGTTCGGCTCCTTGCCTGCCACCAGGGTCAATGTGTCGGAAGGCTTGAGGCTGCTGGCCATGTCGGCGGCGTCGTCCCCGCCGAGCTGCAGGCTGGCGGTGGCGCCGTCGACCGTGACACGCGCATCGCTCACCGCCTCGCCGGGCAGCAGCGTCCAGCTCACGCGCAGCGGCGCGCGGCTCGGCGCCACGCGCTCGAGGTGCGTGCTGACCTGCCAGCGCAGGCCGAGCTGCAGCTGGCGGTCCACGCGCACCAGCGGCGGCAGGGCATCCCGCTGAGTGCCGGCGTCCTCGGTGCGGGCGCTGCCCGCCACCGGTTCGCGGCTCAGCGTGATGGCGCCCGTGGTCTGGCCGCGCGGGTCCAGGCCGGCGAGCGTCCAGCCTTTCAGGTCGGCCTGCAGCGCGCGCGGCGGCAGCGGCAGGGCGATGTCCAGCCCCGCAGCACTGCCGATGTCGGCGGTCAGCACGACCTGGTGCACGCCGGGCGGCACGGCCACGAGGAGCTGGCCCTGCTCGTTGCGCCGCGTGGCAGCCGGCTGGCCGTCCAGCGTGATGCTGCCGGGCTGCCAGCCCGTGCCCTGGCCGGGCAGCGGCACGGCCACCAGCGCCTGGGCGTGGAGTTCGGCACGCAGTTGCACGCTGCTGCCCGACGCGCTCACCAGCAGTCGAGCCAGCTCGGCGCAGCGCGGCTGGCACTCGGGCGGTGCGGCGAGCTTGTCGCGCAGGGCCTGGAGTTGGGCGTCGCTCGGCCATGCGGCGGCGCTCGTGCCGCCCTCGGCCGATGTGGGCTTGGCCACCGGGGCGGTCGCCTCGCTCGGCGTGGGGGCCCCGAGCAGCACCAGCAGCAGCGCCGCTGCCACGCCCGTGGGGGCGCCGCGCCAGCGTGGCGGTTTCATGCCGGCCACCACGACGAGGGCCAGCGCCAGCAGCGCGAGGCCGCTCAGCTTCATCAGCGCCGTGGCCCACGGCGGCAGCAGCCACAGGCGCAGCGTCTGCGCTGGCGTGACCGGCCCGCTCCAGCTGAGCGCATGGCTGTGCCAGGTCCAGGTGGGCAGGCCGGGGCCGGTCTGCACGCGGGCCTGGGGGTCCACGCGTTCCAGGGGACTGCTGTTCGAATAGGCCAATGCGCGGGTGCGCAGTGCGGGTGCCTTGGCCGACATCGGTGCAGCCATGCGCTCCTCGACGGCCACCACCTCGGGGGCGGGCACCTCGGCCTTGTAGGGGAAGCCCAGGCCCGCGTGACCCGTTCCGCGGTCCAGGCTCGGGTAGATCGACTCCCGCACCTGGTCTACCGCGAAGGGCAGCATCACCAGCGCGAGCATCGCAGCCACCGCGATGCGGCTGCGCGCGAAGACGGTCTGCACCCGGCCTGCCGGTAGCGCCTGGGCCAGTGCTGTCAGCGCCAGCAGGCCGAACCACAGCACGGCCGGCGGGCTGCCGGGCGTGTGCCAGGTCAGCACCAGCGCCACGGCGAGCAGCGCGCCCACGCGCCAGCCGAGCAGCCGGTACGCGGCCAGCGCGGCGAGCAGCACGAAGAAGAAGTCCCACAGCGTCCAGCTCGACAGCCAGGCCCCTTCCGCACGGCTCGGGCCCTGGGCATGCAGCAGCCGCCAGCCGGGCGGGAGCTGGAGCTGGGCTTGGAGCGCGTCCACGGCCACCGTCCAGCCGCTGGCGGGCAAGACCGCGCCGCCGGGCCAGCGGCTGTCGGCCTCGATGCGGGCCTGGCGGTCGCGCACCTCGAAGCCGGCGGGGCCCTCGGCGGCCAGCCGTGTGATCGGCTGGTCAGCGCCCTGCAGCGCCGCTCGGCCGAGCTGCCCGGGTGCAGGCATCTCCAGGCGCGCGCTCGCCGAGAGCTGGCCGTTGAAGCGATCGTGGGCGGTGAGGCCCTGGCCGTCGAAGTCCAGCCACAGCTGGCGGACCAGGCGCAGCGCGTCCGGCGCCGCCTTGGACACCCCCCGCTGCAACTCGATGAGCTTGAGGGACTCGCCCGGCTTCAGCCGGAAGGCCGGCAGCGCGCGCCACGCCTCGGGCATCTCGACCTGGCGCGGGTCCACGCCGATCGGGCCTTCGGGGCGGATCAGGCGCAGCCCCGGTTGTGCCCTCACCACCCACACCTCTTCCTCGGCGGCCGTCTCCGGCAGCTTGAGGGCCTGGACGGGGCTGTTCAGCCGCGCCTGCAGTTCGATGTGCCAGTTGCCCGGGCGTGCCTGCACGACGAGCCGGCCGTCGTCGGCCAGCCGCGCCGGCAGCGGGCTCACCAGCTCGACGGCCCGCAGGCCCGGCAGCAGCGCCAGCGGCAGCTCGACGGCGCGCGCGCGCCCGGCCACGCGCAACTCGAACGCCGTGGTCACACGCAGCGGCAGGTCGTCGTCCACGAGCCGCACGGTCTGCAGGCTCACGCTGTCGCTCGCCTGCTCGGGGCTGGCCACGGCGCGCAGCCACAGCCGCCCGTCGCCATCGGGCGCGCGCGTCTGCGTGGCGCCGTCGCTCGTCACGACGATGGCCGCCAGACCGGCTGGCACGGCCAGGTTCTGCGGCAAGGTCGGGCCCCAGGCCAGCCGGCCTTCCACGACATGCGCGCCGGGCGGCAGCCACACGGCGGGGCGGTCGTCCTGCCCGAGCACCGGGAGCGCGCGGCCTGCGGCCTTGACGTCCTGCGGCCAGGCACCGGGCTCGCCCGGCAGCGCCACGCGGGCCGGCGCACCGAAAACCTGCACCTCCAGCCGGAACGTGGCCTCCCGTGCGCCCACCGACACCTGCAAGCGCCCCGGCCACACGCACACCGGCGCTTCGCCCTCGGCGGCACCAGCCGGGCAGCCGAGTGGCGGCTGGCCCTGCTGGGCCCAGGGCAACCAGTCGCGCGCGGCGGCCGGCAGCTCAGCCGGTGTCAGCGGGGCGGCGTGGGCAGCAGCGGTGGCCGCGAGCAGCGCGGCGGCCAGGTGGCGGATCGTGTTCTGGAACATCGGCATCTCCCTTGCGGGGCCGATGGTCGCAGACTTGAGCGGCGTTTCGTATCCGTCGTGCACGCTGCTCCGCGTCACCCGCGACGCATGAAACGGGGCAGGGCGGGCCGAGCGCCGGGCCTGCCCTGGGCCAGAGGCCCAGGTCCTTCCGTAGGCACAAGCAGTCCGCAGGGACTGCTTGAGTCCGACTCCAGCTCCCAAGCCGGCCCGCGCTGGCGATGAGCTCGTGGCTCAACGCCGCGACCATCGCCGTCCCCGCGGGGGACCGACCA
>RXJW01000101.1 GCA_003963005.1 Burkholderiales bacterium | reverse complement strand
CGACGGCATGCGCTTCGAGTACGCCGACGGCTTCGGCCTGATCCGCCCGTCCAACACCACGCCGGTGCTGGTGCTGCGCTTCGAGGGCCACACGCCCGAGGCGCTGGAGCGCATCCAGCACGACGTGCTGGCGCAGCTCAAGCGCGTGAAGCCCGACGCCACCTTCGCAGCCGGCCACTGACGACATCCACGCGGCCACGGAGCCGCGTTGTCATTTCACCAGGGAGAGACTCCATGCCCATCATCGGCGGCCTTCACATCCTGATCGCGCTGCTGTGCGCCGTGCACGTGGTGCGCAGCGGCCAGCAGCTGTACTGGCTTTTCATCCTGTTTGCCTTCCCTTTGCTGGGCAGTGCGGTGTACTTCTTCGCGGTGTACCTGCCCAACTCCCGCTTGGAGCGCGGCGCGTTCAAGGCCGTGAGCGCCGCGGCCCAGGCGCTGGACCCTGGCCGCGCCGTGCGTGAAGCCCGCGCGGCGCTCGACGTCTCGCCCTCGGCCCAGAACCAGATGCGCCTGGCCGAGGCGCTGCTGGCGGCTGGCGAAGCCAAGGAAGCGGCCGAGCGCTACGACACCGCGCTCAAAGGCCCGTTTGCGAGCGACCCGGACCTGCGCTTCGGCGCTGCCCGCGCGCACGTCGAGTGCCAGCGTTATGACCAGGCCCTGCCCCACCTGCGCAGCCTGCAAGCCGACCGTCCGGACTATCGCCCAGACCAGGTGCTGTTGCTGCTGGCCCGCTGCCTCGCGGGCACCGGCGAGCAGGCGCAGGCCCGAGAAGCCTTCGAGCAGGCCGTGCAGCGTTTCGGCAGCTTCGAGGCCCATGCCGAGTATTCGATCTGGGCGCTGGCCACCGGTGACGCGGCCACGGCAGCCCGTCTGCAAACCGAGATCGACCGCCAGGTGAAGCTCTGGAACCCGGTGAGCCGCGAACTCAACCAGCCGGTCCTGCTGCGCCTGAAGGCGGCGCACGAACTGGCGCGCAAGGCCAGCTGATGCCCGAGGGCTTGGCCCTGGCGCTGTATGCGGTCGCCCTGCGGCTGCTGACCCCGCTGTACCTGTTGCGCCTGTGGCGGCGCGGCGCACGCGAGCCGCTGTACCGGCAGGCCCTGGGTGAACGGTTGGGCCTGTACGGCAAGGCGCCCACGGCGCCGGTCCGGCTCTGGATCCATGCCGTGTCGCTCGGCGAGACCCGCGCCGCCAGCGCGCTGATCGATGCGCTGCGCGCGCGCGAACCCGGCCTGCGCCTGTTGCTGACCCAGTCCACCGCCACCGGCCGCGAGGCCGCCCAGGCCTTGCTGCGCGAGGGCGACGCCGTCGCCTGGCTGCCCTACGACACGCCGGGCGCCGTGCGCCGCTTCCTGAGGCATTGGCAACCCCGGCTGGGCGTGCTGATGGAGACCGAGGTCTGGCCGACGCTGCAGCGCGAGGCCGAGCGCGCCAGGCTGCCCCTGGTGCTGGCCAACGCACGCCTGTCGGAAAAGAGCCTGCGCCAGGGCCGACGCTTCGCTGCGCTACTGCGCCCGGCGGCCCGACGCATGACGCTCGTCCTGGCCCAGACCGAGGCCGATGCCGAACGCATCCGTGCGATGGGAGCGCCGCGCGTGGAGGTGGCGGGCAACCTGAAGTACGACATCGCCGTCGACCCGGCCCTGATTGCCCGCGGCCAGGCCTGGGCCGCGGAGTTGGCGCGCCCGGTGCTAATGCTCGCCGTCAGCCGCGAGGGCGAGGAGCAGGCCCTGCTGAATCTCTGGGCGCAAGAGCCGGCGCCGCGCCCGCTGCTGGCGATCGTGCCACGCCATCCGCAGCGCTTCGACGAGATCGCCGGCCTGATTACCGCCGCGGGTTTCACGCTGGCCCGGCGCAGCACCTGGACCGACACGCCGCCGCCCGAGGCCCTGGCCGCCGACGTCTGGCTCGGGGACTCGATGCGCGAGATGCCGCTGTACTACGGGCTGGCCCGCGTCGCCCTGCTCGGCGGCAGCTTCGAGCCGCTGGGCGGGCAGAACCTGATCGAGGCCGCTGCCTGTGGCTGCCCGGTCATCACCGGTCCGCACACCTTCAACTTTGCGGAAGCGACGGAGCTGGCCATCCAGGCAGGCGCCGCCGAACGCCTGGACGGGCTGGCAGCGGCCGTGACGAAGGGGCGCATCCTGTGCGCCGACACCGGCGCGGCTGAACCGATGCGCCAGGCTGCACGGCGGTTCGCCGCTGCCCACCGGGGGGCGGCGGTGCGCATGGCGGAACGGATCGTGCCGCTCACCCGGTGAGCCTCAACCGGGTCTGCGCGAATGCGCTGCGCCCGAAGCGCCGATCACAATGCCCCACGGGCCGACGCCGGCCCGACGTTCCCTCCCCTGACACGGTGCGACATGCTGGTGATCGGTCGTCGTTGGATCCGCGGGTGCTGCGCCGCACTGCTGCTGGCGGCGCTTGCGCACGGGCAGGCCGAGCCCTTGACGGTGGTACCCGCTCCCGGCGGCCTGCTCGGCAGGCAGGCCGAGGTGCTGGTCGAGCCGGGCGCGCCGTTGCGCCTGGACGAGGCGCAGGCGGCCTGGCAGCGAGGCGAGTTCTCCCCGGGACGCCGGGCCGTGCTGGCCGAAGGCCTGGGCTCACGACCGATCTGGCAGCGGCTGACGCTGTACAACCCCACCTGGGGCCACGTCGAACTGCACCTGGTGGCCGGCATGACCTGGATCGACCGCGTGGACGTCTACCTGACGCGGGAATCCGGCCCGATGACGCAATGGCAAGGCGGTGACGAACTCGTCGGCGCCCCGTTTGCCCAGCCAGGGCTCGGCATGGTGTTCCCGCTGGTCGTGCCTCCCGGGCACAGCGAGTTGTGGGTGCGCACGGAGACGCCCGACCCGATGCTCGTGCCGCTGCGGCTGCTGGACGACAACGGCCTGCGGCAGCTCGAGCGCCTCCAGCACTACGGTTACGGCCTGCTCTACGGCTTCCTGCTGGCGCTGATGGCCTACAACGCGGTGCTCTTCGTCGGCGTACGGATCGGCACCTACCTGCGCTACTCCGTCTACCTGCTGAGCTTCATCTTCGTGAACCAGGCCTACACCGGGCATGGTCTGGTCTGGCTGTGGCCCGACTGGCCGGCCTTGCAGCGCTACGTGATCCTGTCGGCGATGGTGCTCTTCGGTGTCGCCGGGCTCGCGTTCTCCACGAGCTTCCTCGAGATCCCCCGCGAGGCCCCGCGCGTCGGGCGGGCGCTCGCCGGCCTGCAGCTTCTCGGCGTGGTCGGCATGGCCACCTGCGCCATGCTCGATGCGCACGAGCCGGCCGTCTGGCTGGGCTTCGGTTTCGTGGCCCTGGCGGCGACCTTGATCGTGCTGCTGGGGCTGTGGTCGTGGCGGCGGCGCCAGCCCGCGGCTGGCTACTTCCTGGCGGCGGCCTTGTGCGGGATGGGCGGCACGCTGTCCACCACGCTGTCGACCTGGGGCGGCCTGCCCTGGAGCGAAACCACCTTCCACGCCATCGACGTCGGCCTGATGGTGGAGGCCACGCTCCTGGCCCTGGCGCTGGGCGCGCGGATGCGCGTGCAGGAACAGGCGCGCGAGCGGGCCGAGGAGCTGGCGCGGACCGATCCGCTGACTGGCCTGCTCAACCGCCGGGCGTTCCGGGAGCTGGCCAGCAGCGCGCATGCCGCCGCCGAGCGTCGGGACCGCCCGCTGAGCCTGCTGCTGCTCGACCTGGATCACTTCAAGGCGATCAACGACACGCACGGCCATGCGGCCGGAGATGCGGCCTTGCGAGCGGTCGGTGCGCTGCTGCGCAGCACGGCCCGCGTGAGCGATCTGTGCGCGCGCTGGGGCGGCGAGGAGTTCCTGCTGCTGCTGCCCGAGACCGATCACGCCGAAGCGCGGGCCTTCGCCGAGCGGCTGCGCCAGGCGGTGTGGGACATCGTGTTGACGCACGACGGCCGGCCGATTGGCATGACGGCCAGTCTGGGCGTGGCGCAACGCCAGCCACAGCAGTCGCTGGACGCGCTCATCGCCGCGGCGGATGCAGCGCTCTATGCCGCCAAGGAGGCCGGTCGCAACCGCGTCGAATGCGAGGTGATCGACCGGGCCGGCACCGCCTCGTCGGGCTCTGCGGCCTAGGTCATCAGGAGCCGGTTGCGCCCCACCCGCCGCCCAGGGCCTTCACGAGCTGCGCCGTGGCCGCCCACTGCGCGCCGCGCAGTTGGGCCAGGGCTCGCTCGGTGGCCAGCGGCGTGCGCTCGGCCTCCGTGACGTCCAGGTAGCTGACCGCGCCCTTGTCGTAGCGGCTGCGGGCCACGGCCAGCGCCTGGCTGCTGGAGGCCAGCGTGCGGTGCTGGGCTTCCATCGTCACCGCGCGACCCTGCAGTTCGGCCAGCGCATCGTCCACCTCGCGCAGCGCCTGCAGCATGCGGCTGCGGAAGGCCGCCAGCGACTCGTCCACCTGCGCCTTCGCACCGGCCAGGTTGGCCTTGTTGCGGCCGCCTTCGAACAGCGGGAAGGAGATGCTGGGCCCGATGTTGTAGAGGCGCGCCGGCGCCGAGAGCAGCGCACTCAGGCCTTCGCTGGAGTAGCCGTAGCTGCCGGTCAAGCGGATGGACGGGTAGAAGGCCGCCTCGGCGATGCCCACCTGGGCGGTGGCCGCGTGCAGCTGGGCCAGGCTTTGGGCCAGGTCCGGCCGGCGCTGCAGCAACTCGGACGGCAGGCCGGCGCGCACCGCCGGCGGCAGCGGCAGCGACGAGGTGGCCTCCAGCTTCAGCTCGGCGGCGGACTGCCCCGTCAGCGCGGCGATCTGGTTCAGCACCAGCGACTGGCGGCGCGGCAGGTCGGCCACGTCGGCGTCGGCCGATGCGAGCTCGGCCCGCACGCGCTCCAGGTCCTGCTGCGTCGAGGCCCCCGCATCGAAGCGGGTCTGCGCGACCTGGAAGGCCTTGGCGCGGCTGTCCCGCAGGCGCTGCAGCGCAGCCGCTTCGTCGGCCAACGCGCGCCATTGCCAGTAGGCGGCGGCGACGTCGGCGGTCAGGGCCACGCGGGCGGCGGCGGCGTCCAGCGTCGAGGCATCGAGCTGCGCCTGGGCGCCTTCGGCCTGGCGCTTCACGCGGCCCCAGAGGTCCAGCTCCCAGCCGATGCTGGCCGACACGCCGAAGCTCTCGCCCTCGAAGGTGACCGGGCGGCCGTTGAACACCGGCGTCGTCGTGGCCTTGGCCGAGGTGCGCAGGCCGCCGGCCGAGCCGCCGACGTCCACACGCGGCAGTTCGTCAGCTTGCGTGGCGCCGAACACGGCACGCGCACGCGCCACACGGGCCGCAGCAGCCGCCAGTGTCGGGCTGGCCTGCAGTGCCTGGGCTTCCAGCGCGTTGAGCTGGGCGTCGCCGAACATCAGCCACCAGTCGCGCTGCAGCTCGGCGCCCGCGGTCGCAGCAGGCGCGCGGTAGGCCGTCGGCGCGTTGGCTGCCGGGGCCTGGTAGTTGGGGCCCAGCGTCGTGCAGGCGGCCAGCGCCGCGGTGGCGACGAGGGTCAGAAAGGTGTGAAGTCGCATCATGGTTGTTCTCCCGGGTTCAGTGCGCGGCCTCGGCAGAGGCTGCGCCGCCCATGACCTTGTTGCTCATCCAGACGATGACCACGCAGCTCGCCAGCGCGATGCCGAGGATGAGGAAGGCGTCGTTGTAGGCCATCACAAAGCTGTCGCGGCGCACGACGTTGTCCAGCGCCTTCATGGCCATGTCCTGCGCCGCCGCAGCATCGAAGCCCTTGGCCATGAAGTTCTGCGCCAGCGTGTCCAGGCGGGCCTGCGTGCCCGGCTCGTACAGGTTGACGGCCTCGCCGATGCGCGCGCTGTGCAGGTGCTCGCGGTTGGTCAGCAGCGTGGCCAGCGTCGCGATGCCGACCGAGCCGCCGAGGTTGCGCATCATGTTGAACATGCCCGAGGCGCTGGGCAGCAGGTTCGGCGGGATGCCGTTCACGGCGAAGTTGGTCAGCGTGATCATGATCAGCGGCTGGCCCAGGGCCCGCACGATCTGTGCAGCCAGCAGCTCCGGCCCCGCGGTGTCGGCACTCATGTGCGTGTTCATGAAGCACGACGTCGCGAACAGCAGCAGGCCCACGCTCATCATCACGCGGTTGTCCAGCTTCGTGGACACCTTGGCCGCGATCGGCATGATGAAGAGCTGCGGCAGGCCCATCCACATGATCACCATGCCGATCTGCATCGGCGTGTAGTTGGCGATCTGGCCCAGGTACAGCGGCAGGATGAAGGCCGAGCCGTACAGGCCCATGCCGGTCGTGAAGGCGATGACGCCCGCGATCAGGAAGCTCGGCCGGCCGAGGATGTGCAGGTCGATGAAGGTGTTCTTGCGCGTCAGGCCGCGCCAGGCCCAGCCGTAGATGCCCACCACGGCCAGCACCGCCGCCGTGATGATGAAGCGGCTCTGGAACCAGTCCTTCGAGTTGCCCTCTTCCAGCATCGCGGTCAGCGACCCGAGGCCCACCGCCATGAAGACGATGCCCCACCAGTCCACGTCACGCAGCAGCTTCAGGTTCATCGGCTCCTTGTCCAGGCCGATGCTGACGCCGAGCACCAGCAGCACGCCGGGCACCCAGTTGATGTAGAAGATGCTGGGCCAGCCGTAGAGCTCGGTCAGGTAGCCGCCCACCGTCGGGCCCAGCGTGGGCGCGAGGGTCGCGGTGATGCCGAACAGGGCCAGGCCGATCGGCCGCTTCTTCAGCGGCAGCTTGCGCGTGACCAGGGTCATCGCCATCGGGATCATGACCCCGCCGGTGAAGCCCTGCGCCGCGCGGAAGGCGATCATGCTCTCCAGGCTCCAGGCCATGCCGCACAGCGTGCTGAACAGCAGGAACAGAACGACGTTGACCACCAGGTAGCGCCGGGTCGAGAACACCATCGCCAGGAAGCCGGCGAGCGGGATGACGATGATCTCGGCCACGAGGTAGGCGCTGGAGATCCAGGAGCCCTCCTCCTGCGTGGCCGACAGCGCGCCCAGGATTTCCTTCAGCGACGAGTTGGTGATGGCGATGTCCAGCACCGCCATGAAGGCGCCCAGCAGGCTGGCGAGCACGGCCAGCCAGGTGCGCCCGCTGACCTTCTCGCCGGGCGGCGGCGGCAGGTAGTTTTCGTTGCCCATGCCGGCCCCGGCTTATTCGCTGATCTCGACTTCGACCTGAACCGACAGCCCTGGCACGATGCGGTTCACCGCGTCACCGAGCGACTTCAGGCTCTCTGGCTCGAACACGAGCTTCACGGGCACGCGCTGGACGATCTTCGTGAAATTGCCGGTGGCGTTGTCCGGCGGCAGCAGCGCGAAGCTCGCGCCCGAGGCCGGGGCGAAGCTGTCGACCTTGGCGAGCAGGTCCTGGCCCGGGAAGGCGTCGACCTTCACGTGCACCTGCTGGCCCGGCTTCATCTTGGCGAGCTGGGTTTCCTTGAAATTGGCGACGATCCAGGTCTCGGGCTCGACGATGGCCGCGAGCTGCTGGCCGGCCTGCACGCGCTGGCCCACCTCGACCGTGCGCTTGCCGATGCGGCCGTCGCTTGCAGCCTTGACCTCGACATAGCCGAGCTGGTTCTGCGCGTCCTTCAATTGCGCCAGCGTCGCGGCCTTCTGGGCGGCGGCCGACTGGCGGGCGCTCTCGGCGGCGGCAACGGCTTCCTTGGCGGCATTGGCGCTGGCCTTGCGGGCGGCCAGATCAGCACGGGCCACGTCGCGGGCGGCGAGCGCGGCGTCGAGTTCCTGCTTGCTGGTGGCGCGCAGTTCGGCTCCGAACAGGGCCTGGCTGCGCTTGGCGTCCAGCTCGGTGCGGGCCAGCACGGCCTCGGCCTGGGCGACCTGCGAGCCCGTGGCCGCGGCCTGCGCCTTGGCCTGGGCGATCTGTGCGGCGCTGGTGGCGATGGCGGCATCCGCCTGCGCGACCTGGGCCTTCAGGCGTTCGATCTGCACCGCGGCATCGGCCGGATCCAGGCGCAGCAGCACGTCACCGGCCTTGACGACCGCGTTGTCCTGCATGCGCATCTCGGTCACGACGCCCGCCACGCGCGTGGCCACCGGGTGGATGCGGCCGGCGACGAAGGCGTTGTCCGTCTCGACGTAGTGCTGGGAACGCCACCACATGCGGCCGCCCAGACCGATGCCACCGATCAGCAGCAGTGCGCCGACGATCATCAACGGCACCGGCGGGCCGCTCTTCTTGCCGGCGTCGGCGGGCAGCGGTGCGGCAGGACCAGTTTGTTGCGGAGCGTTCATGAGGTTCCTCTCGTGCCTGCAAGCTCAGGCGTTCAGTGTTGTTGTTGGATGGGGGCGGGCCGCCAGTCGGCCCATGCCGCCGGTCTGGAAGCGCTGCAGCGCGGCGACCACCTGCCCCTCGTCACTCATGACAAAGGGGCCGTGGCGAACGACAGGTTCGGCCAGCGGGCGGCCGGTGAACACGGCCAGGCGCAAGGGTTCATCAGCCTGCACCAGGAGTGAAGTCTGCAGCGACAGCGCACGGCCCACCGACAGCGGCAGGCCCGCAGCCTGGCCACTGCCGTGGATGATGAGGGCAAAGCCCTGCTCGCCCGCGGCCAGTTCGACGGGAAACATGGCGCCCGCGTCGACGTCGACGATGGCGAGCGCCGCGGGCCAGGGCAGCGCCAGTTCGGCGGTGCCGCCGAACACCTGCACTGCTCGCCAGCCCAGCCCGGCGCGGTGCGGCATCTGCTCCGGTGCCAGACGCATGACGGCGGGTTCGCGCAGCTTCTGCTCGGCCGGCAGGTTCACGAAGATCTGCAGCCCGTGCACACCGGCGCCGGCCGTGATCGGGTATTCGTCGTGGATGACACCGCGGCCGGCCAGCGTCCAATGCAGCCCGCCGGGCAGGATTTCGTGCTCGCCGCCGAGCGAGTCACGGCTGACGACGCCGCTGGCGGAATCGTCAAACAGGTAGGTCACCGCCGAGAAGCCGGCGTGAGGGTGCGGCGCAAAGACCGCTTCGCTCATGCGGAAGTGGTCGACCATGATGAACGGGTCCAGCAGCGCCAGCGGCTCGCGCCAGCCTTCGGCCTGGAAGCCGGTGCCGATGCGCGTGCGTTGGGGCTGCAGCAGACGAGGCGTTGACATGGTGGACGCGACTGTAGAGAGTTCCATTTCCGGAGAACAGCCACAAAATCCAAACGGTGCGTTCCGAAATCGAAACAACCATTCCTGAGAAGGCGGGTAAAGCATGAAGATCGACGACCTGCTGCTGCTGGCCCAGGTGCACAAGGCGGGCTCCCTGTCCGAGGCCTCGCGCCAGCTTGACCTGCCGAAGGCCACGCTGAGCCGCCGGTTGACCGCCCTTGAAACCGCGGTGGGTGCGCGCCTGTTCGTGCCGGGCGCCAGCCGGCTCACGCTGACCGAGCTGGGCGAGCAACTCGCCGAGCGCGCTGCCCGGCATCACGACGACATCGCCGAGACCCGCCAGTGGCTCGCCTCGCGCGAATCCACCCCGCAAGGGCGGCTGCGGGTGTCCGTGCCGGCCGAGTTCGCGATGCTGGTGCTGGCCGAGAGCTTCGCGCGCTTCGTGCGCCGCTACCCGCAGGTGGAGCTGGAGGTGGACACCACACCGCGCCGCGTGGACCTGTTCAACGAACCCTACGACGTGGCGGTGCGCATGGGCCCGGTGGACGAGCCCGACCTGATCGCCCGTCAGTTCATGGTGCTGGAGCGCGGCCTGTACGCGAGCCCCGTCTACCTGCAGGCCCGCCCGGCGCCACAGACGCCGGCCGAATTGGCGGCCCATGACAGCGTCGTGCTCACGCAGGCCAAGGGCATGTACCGCACGCTCCACCACGGCAAGCTGAGTGCCGAAGTCCAACTGCGCGGGCCGCTGGAAGCCAACTCGATCGGGCTCGTGCTGTCCCTGACACGCGCGGGCGGCGGGATCGCCGCCTTCCCCTTCGGCATGGTGGCGCCCGACGTCGCCGCCGGCACGCTGGTGCCCGTGCTGCCGGAGTGGCAGTTCGAACCCCTGCCCGTCACGCTGCTGACCGCCAGCCGGCGGCTGATGCCCGCCAAGACGCGGGCCTTGATCGATCACCTGTTCGAGACGGCCCCGGAATGGGCTGCCGTGAAGGGAGTGCTCGGACCGGACGCACTGAATGCCCGGCAACGCGGCTGATCAGCCTGCCAGCAAGGCCCTGAGCCCCGCTTCGTCCAGCACCGGCACGCCCAGCGTGCGGGCCTTCTCCAGCTTGCTGCCGGCCTCCTCGCCGGCGATCACGTAGCTCGTCTTCTTCGACACCGAGCCGCTGACCTTGCCGCCGGCGTCTTCGATCAGCGCCTGCGCCTCGTCGCGGCTGAGCGTGGGCAAGGTGCCGGTCAGCACGAGGGTCTTGCCGAGCAGCGGGCGCGGGCGGTCGTCGGCTTGGCCGCTGCTTTCCTGCGGCTTCACGCCGGCAGCGAGCAGCTGCTCGACCACCTCGCGGTTGTGCGGCTGGGCAAAGAAGGTGTGGATGCTGGCGGCCACGATCGGACCGACATCGGGCACTTCCAGCAGCTGCTCGACGCTGGCGTTCATCAGCTTGTCGAGCGTGCCGAAATGGCGGGCGAGGTCCTTCGCGGTCGTCTCGCCGACCTGGCGGATGCCCAGCGAGAACAGGAAGCGTGCCAGCGTCGGCGTCTTACTCTTCTCCAGCGCGTCGACGATGTTCTGCGCGCTCTTTTCGGCCATGCGGTCCAGCCCGGCGAGCTTGGCGACGCCGAGCTTGTACAGGCCCGGCAGGCTCAGCACGATGCCGGCGTCCACGAGTTGCTCCACGAGCTTGTCGCCCAGGCCCTCGATGTCCATCGCGCGCCGGCCGGCAAAGTGCAGCAGCGCCTGCTTGCGCTGCGCGGGGCAGAACACGCCGCCGGTGCAGCGGTACTCGATGCCACGCTTCTCGCGCATCGCTTCGCTCCTGCACACCGGGCATTCGCGTGGCATGTGGAAGTTGGGCACGTAGGCCGGCCGCACGCCCGGCACGCGACCGACCACCTCGGGGATGACGTCACCCGCGCGGCGGATGATGACCTGGTCGCCGACACGCACCCCCTTGCGGCGCATCTCGAAGACGTTGTGCAGCGTCGCGTTGCTGACCGTCGTGCCGCCGACGAACACCGGGTCCAGCCGCGCCACGGGCGTGAGCTTGCCGGTGCGGCCGACCTGCACGTCGATGGCGAGCAGCGTCGTGACCTGCTCCTGTGCAGGGTACTTGTGCGCGACGGCCCAGCGGGGCTCGCGGGTCTTGAAGCCGAGCCGCGCCTGCAGTTCACGGGAGTTGACCTTGTAGACGACACCGTCGATGTCGAACGGTAGGCTGTCACGCTTGGCGGCCATCGCGGCATGGAACTCGACGAGACCTGCCGGCCCTTGCACGACGGCACGGTCCGCATTGACGGGCAGGCCGAAAGCCGCCAGCGCATCGAGCATGCCGCTGTGCGTGCCGGGCACGTCCCAGCCCTGCACCTCGCCCAGGCCGTAGGCATAGAAGCACAGCGGCCGCTGGCGCACGAGGGCCGGGTCGAGCTGGCGGATGGCGCCTGCTGCGGTGTTGCGCGGGTTGACGAAGGTCTTCTCGCCCTTCTCGCGCTGGCGCTCGTTGAGCCGCTCGAAGTCGTCGCGGCGCATGTAGACCTCGCCTCGCACCTCCAGCACCGGCGGGGCATCACCTTTCAGGCGCAGCGGGATCTGGCCGATGGTGCGCACGTTCTGCGTGACGTCCTCGCCCGTCTCGCCGTCACCACGCGTGGCCGCCTGCACGAGCACGCCCTGCGCGTAGCGCAGGTTCATGGCGAGGCCGTCGAACTTCAGCTCGGCCGCGTATTCGACCGGGGCATCAGCCTCCGTCAGCGCGAGTTCTCGACGGACGCGGGCATCGAAGGCGATCGCGCCGCCCTCGGTGGTGTCGGTCTCGGTCGTGATGGAGAGCATGGGCACGACATGGCGCACCGGCGTCAGGCCGGGCAGCACCTTGCCGATGACGCGCTGCGTGGGGGAGTCGGCGGTCAGCAGCTCGGGGTGGGCGGCTTCCAGGGCCTGCAGCTCCTGGAAGAGCTGGTCATACGCAGCGTCCGGCAGCTCGGGCGCGTCGAGCACGTAGTACAGGTGGGCGTGGTGGTTCAGCTGGGTGCGCAGCTCGGCGGCGCGCTGGGCGGGTGCGTCGGTCATGGGGCCATTGTCGCGGCGACACAATGCCTTGCCATGTCTGCCCGACTCACCCTGCACGCCGGCCCGGCGGTGGGCTTTGACCAGCCCTTCGAGATGCTGCTCGCCTGCCACGACCGCGTGCGGCGCAGCCTGGACCTGCTGCTGCGCCTGCAGTCGCACGTGGCCGGCCGTGGTGCCGACCCCGAGGCGCGGGAGGCCGCACGGGATGTGCTGCGCTACTTCGACCTCGCCGGGCCGAAGCACCACGAGGACGAGGAACGCCATGTGCTGCCCCGGCTGCGGGCCTGCGGGCAAGCCGCCCTCGCCGACCGGCTGGCCGCCGACCATGCCGAGATGGGCCGCCAATGGACGGCCCTGCGGCCTGCGCTGCTGGCGGTGGCCGCCGGAGAAGGCGCGGGGCTGGATGAGCATGCCTGCCGGGCCTACGCCGCGCTGTACGCAGCCCACATGGCCGCAGAAGAGGCTGAAGCCTTCCCTCAGGCCGCGGCAGACCTGACCGCGGAGGCCGAAGCCGCGATGGGCGCCGAGATGGCGGCGCGCCGCCAAGGCTGAACCTCGGTCGGCGAACGGCTCGCGAATCTGCCGCCGGGCGGCGTCATTGACCCGCAGCGCGTCCAGCGCGAAGTCATCCCATCGCCCCCTGGCCCCGGCCAAGCCCTTTATTTCGGTTGCAAAACTACACAACCACGAACCCTGAAGACAACGAAGCGCGGAATATCCACCCAGGACATGCCCTCTACTTCTGGGACATGCGGACCCGATAAGTAGTTTTCCTACGGCACAACAGCAACCTTCTACCTAGAGTCCAGGCACTTTCCGAGATGGCTCGGAAAGACGGCCAGGGCCTGCAGTCGATTGGCCGGACACAGCCGCCCCGCCACGAGGGCGGCGTCGATGACACCGGAGACAAACCATGCAATTGCTGCCCACGAGCCGCCGGCTCGCCCACGCCCTGACGCTGACTGCCAGCGCCGCCCTTGCCTTGCTGGCCGCGCCAGCCCAGGCCCTCAACCCCAACAGCACCTCGGTGCAGATGTTCCAGTGGAGCTGGAACGACATCGCCACCGAATGCACGCAGTGGCTCGGCCCCAAGGGCTTCGGCGGCGTGCAGATCTCGCCGCCGGGCGCCTCCAAGGTCGCCAACGGATGGTGGGGCGTGTACCAGCCGGTCAACTACGCCAACCTCACGAGCCGCATGGGCACGCCCGCGCAGCTGCAGGCCATGATCAACGCCTGCCACACGGCCGGTGTGCGCGTGTACGCGGACATCGTTGTGAACCAGATGGCTGACGGCAGCGGCACCGCCACCGACGGCTCCACCTGGAACGCCAACACCCTCACCTACCCCTTCTTCAGCGCCAGCGACTTCCACGCCAACTGCACGATCAACCCGGCCGACTACAACTCGCCGGCCGGCCGCAGCAACGTGCAGAACTGCCGCCTGGGCGGCCTGCCCGACCTCGCCACCGAGAGCGCCTACGTCCAGGGCCAGATCGTCAACTACCTGAAGGCGCTGCTCGCGATGGGCGTGGACGGCTTCCGCATCGACGCGGCCAAGCACATGCCCGCCACCGCCTGGACGTCCATCATGAACACCGTGAAGGCCGCCTACCCGACGAACAAGCAGGGCGAGCCGATCTGGGTCACGCAGGAAATCATCAACGACGGCGAGGTGGACCGCCCGAGCTATTTCCCCATCGGCACGCTCAACGAGTTCCAGTTCACGTCGGCGATGCGCGACGTCTTCCGCAACAACAACAGCCTCAACCTCGCCAGCATCCCGACCGTCATGGGCACCTGGGGCAACTGGGGCGGCACCTGGGGCTTCATCCAACCGCAGAACGCGACCGTCTTCATCACGAACTGGGACACCGAACGCAACGGCGGTTCGCTGAACATCAACAACGCGCTTGGCAATGACGGCGCCAACCAGCGCTACACGCTGGCCAACATCTTCATGCTGGCCCAAGGCTACGGCGAGGCGCAGCTCTACTCGGGCTACAAGTTCAGCGACACCAACGCCGACCGCCCCACCGCCAGCCCCTACAGCGGTGGTGTGCCACAGATCAACGTGGTGTGGGACTTCGCACACCGCTGGACGCCGCTCGCCAACATGGTGGGCTTCCGCAATGCCAGCATCGGTCAGGCGCAACAGAACTGGATCGTCGGCGACAACGGCAACCAGGTGGCCTTCAGCCGCGGCAACGTGGGTTTCGTTGCGCTGAACAACAGCGGCAGCGCCTGGACCCGCACCTTTGCCACCGGCCTGCCGGCTGGCACCTATTGCAACGTCATCAACGGCACCAAAAACGCCGCCGGCACCGGGTGCACGGCCGATTCGGTGACGGTGGACGCCAGCGGCAATGCGAGCTTCACGGTGCCCGCCAACACGAGCAGCAACAACCCGGCCGTGGCGATCTACACCGGCCAGCGCACCAGCGCGGGTGGTGGGGGCACCGGCACCTGCTCGGTCACCTTCACGATCGCCAACGCCAGCACCACGCTCGGCCAGAACCTGCGCGTCGTCGGCAACGTCGTGCCCCTGGGCAGCTGGGCGCCGGGCTCGGGCTTCGCGCTGACCATCCAGGGCTCGGGCGCCAACGTGCCGTGGACGGGCACCGTCGCGCTGCCGGCCGGCACGGCCATCCAGTACAAGTACGTGAAGTGGAACGGCTCCACCGCAGTCTGGGAAAGCAACCAGACCACCGCCAGCGGCAACCGCGAGTTCACGAGCTGCGCCAGCGGGGCGGTGACCCGCAACGACGGCAACTTCAAGTTCTGAATGTGCCCCTCGCCCAGTCCGCCTCGCTGCACGCGGGCGGTCTGGTCGGTCCCCCGAGGGGACGGTGACGCTCGCGGCCTTGAGCCGCGAGCACGTCACCTGCGGGCCGGCTTGGGGCGGCCCGGCGCCGGTCCGCATCCAATACCGTCAGCCGCAGCACGCGGGCGGTCTGGTCGGTCCCCCGAGGGGCCGCTCCCAATCCCCTCAACCCTCGGGGGTGGGACCGACGCGGGTGATCATGACCTGGTCCACCCGGTAGGCGTCGACGTCCACCACCTCGAAGCGCCAGCCTTCCCATTCGACGACATCGGTGCGCCGCGGGATGCGTCGCAGCATGACCATCAGGAAGCCGGCCAGGGTGTCGTAGGTGCCGGCGTGCGGCCAGCCGTCGATGCCCAGCGACCGCGCCACGTCCGGGATGGGCGTGATGCCGTCGGCCAGGAAGCTGCCGTCCTCGCGGCGCACGATCTGCTCTTCGTCGTGCGGCGCCACGAGCGCACCCATCACGGTGCTCATCACGTCGTTGAGCGTCACGACACCCACGACGAGGCTGTACTCGTTGACGATGACGGCGAAGTCCTCGTGCGCCTCGCGGAACTGCGTCAGCATTTCCGACAAGGTCAGCCGGTCGGGCACGATGAGCACCTTCTTGACCAGCTCCGTGCCGAGCGTGAGGGTTTCGCCGCGCAGCACCCGCTGGAACAGGTCGGTCGCATCCACGTAGCCGACGATCTGGTCGATGTCGTCGCCGTCGCAGACCAGGTAGGTCGAGTGCGGCGACTCGGCGATGCGGTTGCGGATCAACGCATCGTCATCACCTCGCGAGAAGAACACGATGCGCTCGCGGTTGGTCATCACGGTCTCGACGGTGCGCGTGTCCAGCTCGAACACGTTCTCGATGACCTGCTGCTCCTCGTCGGCGACCACGCCGGCCTGGTAGCCCGCTTCGGTCAGCGCGAGGATGTCGCGGTAGCTGATGGTCTCGTCCCGCTTGGCCGGCAGGCCGAGGACGCGAATCAGGCCTTCGGTGAGGGTGCTGAACGTCCAGGCCAGCGGCTTGAGCAGCCGGCACAGCAGCAGCATCGGCCCGACCAGGGCCATCGCCACGCGCTCGGGCTCGTTCATCGACAGGCGCTTGGGCACCAGGTCGGCCATCACGATGAAGAGCGATGTGATGCTCACGAACGAGGCCGCGAAGCCGAGCGTGGCGGCGAGCTCGGGCTTCATGACCAGCTGGAAGGCGGACTCGAAGTGCGGCGTGAACGCCCCTTCACCGACGATGCCGGCCAGGATGGCCACGGTGTTCACGCCGATCTGCACGACGGTGAAGTAGTCGCCGGGGTGCTCCTGCACCGCGAGCACCCGCGCGGCGCGCGCATCGCCGGCATCGGCACGCTGCTGCAGGTTGAGCCGACGCGATGCAGCGAGCGACAGCTCGGCCATCGAGAAGAAGGCACTGCCGGCAATGAGAAGGGCAATCAGCAGCAGGCTGGTGGTCAAACGCCGAAACCGGGAGCTGGGATGACGCGAGTTTAGGTCCTCGCGCCCGGGGGCGGCCTCAGCTGAACAGGCGACGGGCCGCCGGTGAGCCGGCGGCCAGATCCCGCTCGGCCAGGGCCTCGTAGAGCTTCTTCAGCTCCACGTCGATCGCCGCGAAGGCGTGCAGCCCGAGGAGCTGGCCACGGTCGTCGCACACATCGGCCTCCAGATCGCGGGCCAGCGCCCGGGCGGCCTCCTGCCAGGCCGCGAAGGGCTCGGCCTCGGCCGGCGTCTGGGGCACGTCCAGCGCCAGTGTCAGCTCGCGCAGCGAGAGGGCCTCGGGGTCCTCGGCCAGCGCGGCCTGGGCATCGAACTGCAGCGTCAGCACCGGCGGCGCGCCTTCTTCGTCCGAAGGCAGCACCAGGCGCCCGGGCAGCGCCCCGGCGACGAAGCCATGGCGGGCCGCGGCCTGCTGCACGAAGCCCGGCGTCCAGGCGGCGCCCTTGGCACGAAGCAGCAGCGCCAGCTGGGCATCATGGCTGGCGGCAAACTGATCGAGTTCACGGGCTCGGGCGACGACGTCGAGCATGTCCGGGAATTGCACGAACCCGCCGATGCCATCCGCAAACGCCTGGATCTTCTGTACGAACTCGGAGTACTCGATCTCGTTGAGCGGGCCGCTGCGGTTGGCCATCTTCAGGCCGGCCTGGAATTCGCTGTAGCGCTGACCGGGGGCGGGCAGCTCCCAATCGCCGCTCTCGGCGTTCAGGCCTTCGATCTGCAGCGGCTTGGTACCGGCGCGGCGACTGCCGGGCTGGTGCTGCAGGGCCAGCTCGCCCGCCACCGGGGCCTCGATGGTGATGGCGGCAATCGCGTCGATCAGCGCGTCGATGCGGGCCGAGGGCCGACGCACCGGCCGCGCCACCGCAGGCAGGGCCACTTCCAGCGGGTCCACCGCGGCCACCGGCTGCACGCTGGCCTGCGGTTCACCTGGTGCGGCGCCAAAGTGCGGCTCTTCCTGCGGCGGCGCTGCACGCTTCGGGCCGGCCTTGCGCGCCGCCCAGGCGCCGTGCGCCACGACGCCTGCCAGCACGAGGCCGCCCGCGATCGCGAGGAGTTGGGTCAGGGTCATGCTCATGCGGCCTCCCGCGGCAACCGGGCCATCGTCGAGGTCATCATGCTTCCGCCATGGCCAGCGCCTTGTCCATGTCGACGGCGACGATGCGCGAGACGCCCTGCTCCTGCATCGTGACGCCAATGAGTTGTTCGGCCATTTCCATCGCGATCTTGTTGTGCGAGATGAAGAGGAATTGCGTGCCGCTGCTCATCTTGGTGACGAGGCGGGCATAACGCTCGGTGTTGGCGTCGTCCAGCGGCGCATCGACCTCGTCGAGCAGGCAGAACGGCGCGGGGTTGAGCTGGAAGATGGCAAACACCAGCGCAATCGCCGTCAGCGCCTTCTCGCCGCCCGAGAGCAGATGGATGGTGCTGTTCTTCTTGCCCGGCGGCTGGGCCATGACCTGCACGCCGGCATCGAGAATCTCGTCGCCGGTCATGACCAACCTGGCCTGGCCGCCCCCGAAGAGCTCGGGGAACATGCGGCCGAAGTGCTCGTTGACCTGGTTGAAGGTCGAGCCGAGCAGGTCGCGCGTTTCCAGGTCGATCTTGTGGATCGCGTCTTCGAGCGTCTTGATGGCCGCGTTCAGGTCGGTGCACTGCGAGTCGAGGAAGGTCTTGCGCTCTCGGGCCGCCGTGAGTTCATCCAGTGCCGCGAGGTTGACCGCGCCGAGTGCGGCGATCTCGCGGTTGATGCGGTCGATCTCGCCTTGCAGGCCGTAGAGCTTGACGCCGCCTTCTTCGATGGACTTGGCCAGGGCTTCGAGGTCGACCTCGGCCGCTTCGAGCTGCTCGCGGTACTGCGCGCCGCCGAGCTGCGCCGCCTGCTCCTCAAGCTGCAGCTTGGTGATGGCCTCGCGCAGCGGCTCCAGGCTGCGCTCGAACGTCATGCGCTGCTCGTCGGCCTTGCGCAGGCGCAGGGACAGGTCGTCGTAGTTCGAACGCACGGCCGCCAGCGCCTGCTCGCGTTCGAGCTTCAGGGCCAGTGCATCCTGCAGGCCGGCCTGAGCGGCGGCGTCGTTGAAGCCGTCGAGCTCGGTTTGCAGGCTCGCCGCGGACGCCGCCACGGTCGCGATCTGCGCCTCGGCCGTCTCGATGCCGCGCTGCAGCTCGCCGCGGCGGGCGGCCAGCGTCTGGGTCGCGAAGCGGGCTTCCTGCGCGCGGCGCTCCAGCGTGCGGAGCTGCTCGCGCGCGTCGGCCAGCTTGCGCTCGGCAGCGATGGTGCCGTCTTCCAGTTCGGCGTGGCGCTGCTGGGCGTCGCCCAGCTGGATATCGAGTTCCTCGAAGCGGGCTTCGCCCACCGCACGGCGCTCCTGCAGCGACTCCTGCTGCGCAGCGATCTCGGCCAGTTCCGCATCCAGCGCGCTGCGGCGCTGCTGGCTCGCCTCGGCCTGCTGGGCCAGGCGCAGCAACTCCACCTGCAGCTGGTGAGCGCGGGTCTGGGCCTCGCTGGCCTCGCGGCGCAGCGCGGCGAGGCGCCCGTTGGCGTCGTTGAACTGGTGCTCGATGCGGGTCAGCGCGATGCGTGCCTCGTCGGCAATCAGGTTCTGCGCGCGCTGTGCGGTCGACAGCTGCTCGATCTCCTGCGCGCGGGCCAGCAGGCCGGCCTGCTCGGAATCGGGCGCGTAGAACGTGACCGAGAACTGGCCGACCGCATGGCCCTGTGGCGTGAGGATGAGCTCGCCGTGCGTGAGCTTGCCGCGCGCGGCCAGCGCCGCATCGAGGTCGGGTGCGGTGTAGACGCCCTCCAGCCAGTCGTTCAGCAGTGCAACGAGGCCGGCGTCTTCCACCTTCAGCAGCGAGGTCAGCGTGGGCAGCGTCTCGTGCGTGTTGGCGATGGCGCCGGCCGGCGTGGAGTAGAAGGCCAGGCGCGCCGGCGGCGCGTCCTGCTCGAAGGCGCGCACGGTGTCGAGCCGGCCCACGCTCAAGGCACCCATGCGCTCGCGCAGGGCGGCTTCGAGTGCGTTCTCCCAGCCGGGCGTGATGTGCAACCGCGTCCACAGGCCCTGCAGGCCATCCAACCCATGCTTGGCCAGCCACGGCTTGAGCTTGCCTTCGGTCTGGACCTTTTCCTGCAGCGCCTTGAGCGCTTCGAGCCGCGCGGTCAGCTCGGACTGCCTGGCCAGCTGCGCATTGGCATCCTGCTGCGCGGCGCGGCGCTGCTCTTCCAGCTGCGGCAGTTGCTCGGCCAGCTCCTGCAGCCGCGCGTCGGCCAGGTCGCGGGCTTCATCAGCCGCGGCGCTGCGCTCGCGCAGGGCCTGAAGGGCGTCGTGGTCAGGGGCGCCGAGCGCACGCGACTCGGCCGTGAGGCGGTCTTCGCGCTGGCGCAGCGCCCTCGCCTGCTCATCCACGCTGCGGCTTTCCGCGGCCAGCACCTGGATCTGCTGCTGGACCTGGGCCACGAGGGTGCGCTGCTCATTGGCACGGGCTTGCGCCGCACGCAGCGCGTCCTCGGCCAGCGGGAGTTGCGCCTGCTGCTCCTCGGCCTGCGCGGCGAGGATTTCGCTTTGCTCATCGGCGCCAGCGATCTGCTCGGCGATGCCTTCAAGCTCGGCCTTGGCCTGCTCGATGCGCTCGCGCCACTGCAGGTCCTGCGCGTGCAGCTCGGCCAGGCGCTGCTGAGCCCGGTTGCGGCTTTCGACGACGAAGCGGATGCGCTCTTCGAGCCGGCTCACTTCGAGCTGGGCTTCGGCATAACGGCCTTGTGAAGCGTGCAGCTCGTCGCCCGCGGCGTAGTGCTGCTGGCGGATCTCTTCGAGCGCCGCCTCGACGGCGCGCAACTCGGCAGTGCGGGCCTCCAGCGCGTTCAGCGCCTCGGCATGCGCCGCCTTCACGCGGGTGGCTTCGTTGCCGGCGTCGCGCAGCTTCAGGAACCACAGCTGGTGCAGCTTCAACGTGCCGGCGTCCTGCAGCTGGCGGTAGCTCGCGGCCACCTCGGCCTGGCGTTCGAGCTTGTCGAGGTTGCTGTTGAGCTCGCGCAGGATGTCGTCCACGCGCGTGAGGTTCTCGCGCGTGTCCTTGAGCCGGTTCTCGGTCTCGCGGCGGCGCTCCTTGTACTTGGAGACGCCGGCGGCCTCCTCCAGGAACAGGCGCAGCTCCTCGGGCTTGCTCTCGATGATGCGCGAGATGGTGCCCTGGCCGATGATGGCGTAGGCGCGCGGCCCCAGGCCGGTGCCGAGGAACACGTCCTGCACGTCGCGGCGGCGCACCGGCTGGTTGTTGATGAAGTAGCTGCTCGTGCCGTCGCGCGTCAGCACGCGCTTGACGGCAATCTCGGTGAACTGGTTCCAGGGGCCGCCCGCACGGGCACTGCTGTTGTCGAACACCAGCTCCACACTGGAGCGCCCCGCCGGCTTGCGGTTGCCCGAGCCGTTGAAGATCACGTCCTGCATGGACTCGCCACGCAGCTCGCTGGCCTTGCTCTCGCCGAGCACCCAGCGCACGGCGTCCATGATGTTGGACTTGCCGCAGCCGTTCGGCCCCACGACGCCGACCAGCTGACCGGGCAACTGGAAGGTGGTGGGTTCAGCGAAGGATTTGAAGCCGGCCAGCTTGATCGAATTCAGCCGCATGAAGCTTGGACGTAAGCCCTTGATTTGGCTAAAGAAAAGCGCCTTCACAGGGCGCTTCGACGGGGCCGGATGATAGCATTCGCCCCCTCTCAAAACGCCCGAGCGCCATGGCCACCAAGAAGTCCCCCGCCCCCGCCGCCAAGAAGAACAGCAAGCCCAAGATGCGCGAGGTGCCCAAGAACCCGCCGTCCAAGCCGAGCAAGGACCTGCTCGTCTTCCCGAACCCCAACCCCGAGCGCGACTACGTCATCCAGTTCCAGGTGCCCGAGTTCACCTGCCACTGCCCGCTGACCGGCCAGCCCGACTTCGCCCACTTCACGATCGACATGATCGCGGACGAGCTCTGCGTGGAGCTCAAGAGCCTGAAGATGTATTTCTGGAGCTACCGCAACGAGGGCGCCTTCCACGAGAAGGTCACCAACAAGATCCTGGACGACATCGTCGCCGTGACCGACCCGCGCTTCATCCGCATCACGGCCAAGTGGTACGTGCGCGGCGGCATCTACACCAACGTGGTGGCCGAGCACCGCAAGCCCGGTTGGACGCCCGCGCCGCGCGTGGACCTGCCGGCCCACGGCTTCGAGTCGGGCATGCTCGGCTGAGCCTTCAGCTCCCGTAGGGCGTCTCGCCTGCCGGCCGCTTCCGGCGCGCCGGCGAGATCTGCGTCGGGATGGACACCGCACTGCCCGACGCGGCCACCTGCACGGTGACCGGCGCGCCTTCCACGAGTTGCTCCGCGTGCCAGATGCGCACGCGCGCGGGCCCCTCCGGCAGGCCCGGCAGCACGACCTTCCCGTCTTCGCCCACCAGCTTGGCCCAGGGCGTGTCGGCGACGACGATGTGCCCCTTCATGGAACTGTGGATATGGCAACCCAGCAGGTAGGCGCCGGGCTGGTTCAGCACCTTGCTGTCCGTCGCGGGCGGTTTGCCGGCGACGCGTCCCGCCAAGCGGAACTGCGTGTTCTGGCCCGGGTCCACGTAGACCCCGCCCGCCCCCATCACGCCGAGGATGACGTGATGGTCCCAACTATCCAGGTTGTTGAAGCTGACCTTGGCGCCGAGGCTGACCACGGTCACGGCAGGGACGAAACGCAGCTTTTCCTGGGAGATGGTCGCGTCCAGCACCGGCGCCGGCCGCGCGCCCTGGGCGCTGCTGTCCACGAGCACCACCGCATCAGGCAGCGGCTTGCCCGTGCGATCGAGCACCGTGATGGTGAGATCGGCGGCCTGGGCGGCAAAGGCGGCGCCCATCAGGGCGCAGATCAAGGTGACACGCATGGGGAGGCTGTTTGTCAGAACATCGGTGCTGCCAGTGTCTCACCGCTGCCTACACTGCAGCGATGTCTTTGAACCCCTGCCTCAGCTGTGGCGCCTGCTGCGCAAGCTTTCGTGTGGATTTCCACAGCAGCGAGCTGGAAAGCCAGGGGGGTCGCGTGCCAGACGGCTTGACCGTGGAGGTCACGGGCCATTGGGTCCGCATGCGGGGCACCGACCACGCCCAACCCCGCTGCGCCGCGCTCAGCGGGCAGGTGGGCGTGAAGGCCAGCTGCGGCATCCATGAATGGCGACCGTCGCCATGCCGCGAATTCGGCGAGCGCGTGCCGATGGGCATCGGCGACGAGGCCTGCAACCGCGCCCGCGCGCGCCATGGCCTGCCCCCGATCTAAGAGCCCGCGCCGCGCAGCAGCAGCGTGCGCCGCTGCTGCGCTGCCTGTTCACGCTTTTCGTTGAGCCAGGCGAGCTTGGCGCCGTACAGCTCGCGATCCTTGACCGTGGCGCTGTTCTCGAGCGCCTTGCCGATCTCACCCTTCGCGCCGGACACATCGCCAAGGCCGTAGTTGGCCAGACCCAGCCAGAAATGGAACTCGGGAACGTAGGCGGCACGCGCGATCTCCTTGCGGAAGAGCTGCCGCGCAGAGGCGAAGTCGCCCACGCGCATGGCCTCGACGCCCTCGTCGAAATACTTGTAGGGCGGCACGGGCTGGATCTGCGCCAACTGGTCGGCAAAGGCCTGGGCCTCGGTGCGGCGCCCGAGGTCGCTGAGCACGAGCACGAGATTGGACAGGGCCTGGGTGTTCAGCGGCTCACGCTCGAGCACCAGCCGCAGCGTCGACTCTGCGCGGTCCAGCAGCCCCTTGCGGCGGTACAAGACGGCCAAGGTGTTGTACGCGGCCAGCCAGCGCGCGTCGGTATGGATGGCTTCGCGCGCCCACCAGTAGGCGTCGTCCACGCGCCCTTCCAGCAGGGCCTCAGCGGCGCGGTTGTTGAGGAACATCGCCAGCACCGTCGACTCTTCGATCGGCCGGCTGTGGATGGTGCGCAGCTGCTGGGGCGGCAGAAAGTCGATGGTGAGCAACTCGGGGTCGCCGATCACGACGCCCTGCGGTGACTGCATGGCCCGTCCAAGGCTGATGTTGACGTGGCCCGCGACGAAAAACACGCCATTGGCTCGCGACCAGTTCTCGTCAAGGTAGACGCTGTTGAACCGCACCGGGATCCCAAGATGGCGGGCGAACGCAGCCGTCATGAGCACCAGCGACATGCAGTTGCCCTTGCGGTCGGCGAAGGCCTGTGCGGCCGTGCGGGTGGCCTCGGCGTCGTAGTCGAGTTGGAGCCGCCCCTTGGTGTAGAGCGCATCGATCAGCCCATGCCGAAGGCCTTTCTGGCGCACTTCGAAGTGCATTTCGTTTTCGGCAAAGCGCTTCATCTCCGGGCTGAGCGCCAAAGCCTCGGCCGGGTTGACGACGACGCTCGGCGGGCGGAACGCCGAGTCGAAGAAGACATCGGTCGGCGGGGCTTCTCTGGGCTCGACGACTGCACACCCCGTCAGGCCGGCAAGACCCAAGGCCAATGCGGCACAGGCAACGCGGAACATGGTCATGGCGGTCTCCCGGTCTCCTGGCGCGAGCTTAGTCCTGCCGCCCCCCTATGTCTCGGGTCATTGCCGCTGACGCGTCCGCGGCACCCTGGCGCCCCGTGAAGCCGACAAGACATCGATACGAAATAAAACTACATCTCAACAAATCAATCCCTTGTCTGAAGGGTCAAATTGCGCACTGCAGCACACACTGAACCCCTCACTTATCGGGATTCCACCAACTTTCTGATGTAGTTTTACTCCACTAGCATGCTCAAAACACCGAGGAGACACGGAACATGAAGGCATGGGCAGAGGGTGTCGCGCGACAGGCGCGGCGATGGATCGGGGCCTTGACCCTGGGCCTCGTGGGCGCGTTGGCAGGCTGTGGCGGCGGCGCGGAAGGGCCCGGCGCGACGTCTTTGGCCAGCGCCAACGCAGCGGCGACCCATGCCGAAGGCGTTGAACTGCTCGCAGGCGTGCCGGGCGCCGCTGCCCCGAGCCGGGCACGCATCGCCGCCGTGGCCACGCCAGGCGCGCCGGCCACGTCGCTGCGGGTTCACTACCGCCGCACCAACGGCGACTACGCCGGCTGGCAGATCCACACCTGGAACGCCGCCCAGAGCCCGAACTGGAATGCGGGCTGGAACGCCAGTGGCAGCGATGCCTTCGGCGTGTATTACGACGTGCCGCTGAACGCCGGCACCGGCACCGTGGGCTTCCTCTTTCACCTGGACAACACCAAGGACAACGGCGGTGCTGACCAGAGCTACACGCTGCAATCCGGTGCCAACGAGATCTGGCGCCTCGAAGGTGACGGCACCAACTACGCCAGCAATCCACTGCTGCTGCCGGTGCCGGACATCAAGACCGTCCGCGTGCACTACAAGCGCTTCGACGGCAACTACAGCGCGTGGGGCCTGCACCTGTGGGGCAGCAATGGCATGGACACGAGCCGCATGCCTGCCGGCGTGAACATCGACATCTGGAACCAGCCCGTGCCGTTCATCTCGATGCCCGGCTACGCAGTCGGCGACGGTGAAGTGGTGTTCGACATCCCCGTGCTCAACCCGCAGGGCGACGTCAACCGCAAGGGCCTGGAATTCATCATCCACGGCATGCCGCCCAACGAGAACGACAAGGACGGCCGCGACAACAACATCCGTGTCGAGTATGCGGCGCTCAGCGTGCAGAACCAGGTCGGCCACGTCTGGCTCGTGGAGCGGGACGCGACGGTCTACACCGCCCCACCGGATTTGCGCCAGGTCTCCAGCACCGACGCCCGTGCCGTGTGGCTGAACAAGTCGCTCGTCAAGTGGCCGCGCATCGCCACCAGCAACCCGGTTCGCCTGTATTACTCGGCCACGGGGCAGATCAGCGTCGGGCTCGATGCCCCTGTGCAAGGCGCCGACGGCTTCATCACGCTCGACCCCTTCAGCGGCACCGTGCCGGCAGCCGACGCCCTGCGCTTCAAATACGTGGCCAGCGGCACGGTGTTCAACGTACGCGCCGCCGACATCGCCCGCCTGCCCGCGCTGCATCAGCAGCAGCTGGTAATCGTGCAGGAAGACGCCACCGGCAAGGTCCAGAACGCCACCACGGCCCAGATCGCGGGTGCGCTCGATGATCTCTATGCTGCGGCCAACGATGTGCCCGACCTCGGTGCCGTCGTGAGGAACGGCAGCACCAGCTTCAAGCTCTGGGCCCCCACAGCACAGGCAGTCTCGGTCGTGCTCACCCAGCCGCTGGGCAACTCGGGCCTCACCCGCACCAGCACTGAAGCCCTGAGCCGTGACGCCTCGACGGGCGTCTGGAGCCTGACCAAGCCTGGCAACCTCCAGGGCACGCAATACCGTTATCTGGTGCAGGTGTTCGTCAAGGGCACGGGCCTGGTTCGCAATCTCGTGACCGATCCGTACTCGCTCGGCCTCACGCTGGGTAGCCAGCAGAGCGTCGTCGTGGACCTGCAGTCGCCGCAGACCAAGCCCGCCGGCTGGGACCTTGGTGCGCCCCCGGCGACAGTCGCCGCCCCGTCGGACCTGAGCATCTACGAGCTGCACGTCCGCGATTTCTCCATCAATGACCTGACGGTGCCGGCCGCCCGACGCGGCAAGTACCTGGCCTTCACTGAAAGCCAGTCCAACGGCATGAAGCACCTGGCCGCACTGGCCCAGGCCGGGCTGACCGATGTCCACCTGCTGCCGGTGTTCGACATCGCCAGCGTCAATGAGAAGAACTGCACCACACCCTCACCGAGCGGCGCACCGGACAGTGAATCCCAGCAAGCCACCGTCGCAGCCACTGCAAGCACCGACTGCTTCAACTGGGGCTACGACCCGCTGCAGTTCTCGACACCGGAAGGCAGCTATTCGAGCAATGCGGCAGACCCGCTGGCACGCATCGTCGAGTTCCGTCGCATGGTGCAGTCCCTCAATGCGGCCGGCCTGCGCGTGGGCATGGACGTGGTGTTCAACCACACCACGTCCTCCGGCCAGAACGCGAACTCCGTGCTGGACCGCGTCGTGCCCGGCTACTACTACCGCCTGAACAGCACCGGCGGCATCGAGCGCTCGACCTGCTGCGAGAACACGGCGGCCGAGAACCTGATGATGGCCAAGCTGATGATCGACTCGGCCGTCACCTGGACGCGCGACTACCGCATCAGTTCGCTGCGCTTCGACATCATGGGCCACCACCCACGCTCGGTGATGGAAGCCTTGAAGGCCCGCGTGAAGCAGGCCGCCGGACGGGAGGTGCAGATCCTCGGCGAAGGCTGGAACTTCGGCGAGGTCGCCAACGGCGCCCGCTTCGTGCAGGCCGAGATGCTGTCCCTCAACGGCTCGGGCATCGGCAGCTTCAATCCGATCATCCGTGACGCGGTTCGTGGTGGTGGCTGCTGCGACTCCGGCAGCGCCGTGGTCGCCAACCAGGGCTATGTCAACGGTTTCTTCTACGATCCGAACGCCAACGCCAGCAGCCAGAGCAAGGGCGAGCTGATGTGGCAGGCCGACCGCATCAAGGCGTCGCTCGCGGGCTCGATCCGCAGCTTCCAGATGCAGACGAGCTGGGACGCCAACCTGCGCCTGGAGCAGATCGACGTCGGCGGCATTCCGGCCGGCTGGGTGCTGGAGCCGGGCGAGGTGGTGAACTACGTGGAGAACCACGACAACCTCACGCTGTTCGACAACAACGCCTTCCGCCTGCCGACGACCACGTCGAAGGAAGACCGCGCCCGGGTGCAGATCCTGGCCAGCGCGATCAACACCTTCAGCCAAGGCGTCGCCTACTTCCACGCGGGCGTGGACACCCTGCGCAGCAAGAGCCTGGACCGCAACAGCTACGACAGCGGCGACTGGTTCAACCGTCTGGACTGGACGTATCAAGACAACAACTTCGGCGTCGGCCTGCCGCCGGCGGGCGACAACGGCAGCAACTGGGCCTATGCCCGTCCGCTGCTGGCCAACCCGCTGATCAAGCCGCAGCCGAGCGACATCGCGTGGACGCGAGACGCCTTCCGCGACCTGCTCAAGATCCGCAAGAGCACGACGCTGCTGCGCCTGCGCACCGCCGCCGACATCAAGGCCCGCCTGAGCTTCCTGAACACGGGCTCGGCACAGGAGCCGACGGTGCTGGTGGGCCGGGTCGACGGCGCGGGCTACCCCGGCGCCAACTTCGACGAACTGGTCTACCTGATCAACGTCGACAAGGCCGCCAAGCAACTCACGCTGCCGACGCTGGCCGGCCACGCCCTGCAACTGCACCCGGTTCACACGGCGGCAGGCGCTGCCGACACCCGCGCCCGCCAAGCCACCTTCGACAGCAACACCGGCAGCTTCAGCCTGCCGCCGCGCACGGCCGTCGTGTTCGTCGCACCCACTGCCGCCCCATGAAAGACATCACCATGAACAAGTGCCTTCTCCGCGCGGCGGCAGCCGCCTCCCTGGCCGTGGCTGCCCTGACAGCCCAGGCTGACACCGTGGTCGTCAACGTGACGGGCGCGCAGAGCATCAACCTGCAGGGCGAGGCCGGCAACACCGTGTGGCTCGTGAACGTCGGCGCCAATGCCGTGCTCAATGCAATGAACTGGCAGGTCTCGCTGAACGCCTTCTCGCCCAGCAGCCTGTCGGAGATGCAGGTCAGCTTCGGCAACTCCGCCGGCACGGACCTCGTCACGCTCGCACCCGGCCTGGCTGATCTGGTCAGCGGCAGCGGCAATTACAGCGGCACGCTGGATCTGTCCGCTTTCGGGCTGGCCGTCGGTGCGGACGGCCTGCTGCGCATCGAGTTCAGTGAAGCCTACAAGGACTTCGCCGTGGGTGTGGCCGAGGGCCAGTGGACGAGCGGCACACTGAGCTTTGACGTCAGCGCCGTCCCGGAACCGGCAACGCCTGCACTCGCCCTGCTCGGCCTGGCCCTGGTCAGCGCACAAGTGCGGCGCCGCCGCGCGAAACCGCATCCGGCATCCTGATCGCCGATCGGGCGGACACCCCTGGGCTCTAGGCCGACACGAATCGCTGGGCGGCAGCGGCTGCCTCGGGCGCGAGGTCGATGAACGACAGCCCGATCTTGAAACCCTGCTCACTGGCCGAATAGACGCTGTGCGCCACTTTGGCCCGGGCCTCGAAGGGGAGATAGCCGCCCGGCTTGAGCGGCAGCATGAAACGGATGCCCATCAGGGTGCCCGGACGTGGATTCGCCTGCGCGACGATGCCCATGCCACCGGTGCTCAGGTCGAGCGTGCGGACCTCAAAAGCCTGGGTTTGCCCCAGGATGATGGTGGCTCGGGTGCGCAGCGTCTTGCGTTCAGTGACTCGTCGTTCTGCGTCCGGCGCCGACATCGATACCTGGCCTCAAGCAGTGGTCGAGTGGCCTCCCAGCATGCGGGCGAGTCCTCTCTGTAGGTCATGCGCCGGACCGCCTCCAACTCCACCGGCCCGGCGCTGGGCTTATCCCCATACTAAGGGATGGAACCCGCCCGCTGCGCAGCGTCAATTGAGAAGAAATACCGCTGCACTCCGCGCGGGCACCGCGAATCGCCCCGCTGAGAACCGCGCCCGCTCTTTCACCCGCTCGTCGGCCCCGCGCTGCTGCACGGGATGCAGGCGCCAGCGCGCCGCGGCCTC
>RXJW01000129.1 GCA_003963005.1 Burkholderiales bacterium | reverse complement strand
TTCGAACCAGCGTACGCAATGCGGGCAGATTTACAGTCTGCTGCCTTTAACCACTCGGCCACCCCTCCTGAGGCAAGCCCGCAACTATAGCACAGGAAGTTCGAGGCGCAACAGATGGCGCGGGCGGGCCTCGTACATCGCCCCCCGCCCCGCACCAGACGCCGCTATCGACCCGACGCACAGACCCGCGTCAAGCCGGGGCCGCCCCGGCACGCACGCAGCCACATCCGGGCGGAGAGCACGAGCCGCAACAACGGCAACACTGCAGCACGTCGCCCTCGAACAACAGCGCCCCCTGGGATTGAGAGGCCAATTGCATACCAGTTAGCTGGCGCATCACGCCTTTCCCCAGGAGGGCGCTGCCGCCTTGCGCACCACCAAGCGACCACTCGGGAAAGCCCCCACACGAAATTGGTAGCAAAGTGGCGTTATCACTCGTTACAGTGGCATCGCACTGGTTGGAAAGCGGTCGTCTTTTGACGATGCGGGGCCCAACCGGACCCAAGGTGGTATGCAACGGACGCAGTGACCGCCTATCCGATTTCTTTGGCCATAACGAGGAACAGTCAATGAAGGTCAAGCAGACCCCCATCTCGCAGGCGGTGCTCATCGCCCTGCTCGGCGCCAGTGGTGCCGCCCTGGCGCAGCAGGCGCCCGCCAACCAGCAACTCGACACGGTCACGATCACGGGCATCCGCGCCTCGCAAGAGAAGTCGCTGCAGGTCAAGCGCAATGCCGACGCCCACATCGACGTCATCTCGGCCGAAGACATCGGCAAGATGCCCGACAAGAACGTGGCCGACTCGCTGGCCCGCGTGCCTGGCGTGACCATCCTGAACAGCCCGGCCGGCGGCTCGGGCGGCTTCGACGAGCGTGACCGCGTCGGCCTGCGCGGCACCAACCCCAGCCTGACGCAGACCCTGCTCGACGGTCACGGCATCGCCAACGGCGACTGGTTCGTGCTGGATCAGACCGGCGCGGGCGTCGGCCGCAGCGTCAGCTACTCGCTGCTGCCGTCCGAACTCGTCAGCCGCGTGGAAGTGCGCAAAAGCTCCGAGGCCTCGCTCGTGGAAGGCGGCACGGCCGGCTCGGTGAACATCATCACGCGCAAGCCGCTGGACTTCGCCAAGCCGCTGACCTTCGAAGCCGGCATCGGCGCCGTCTACGCCAGCCTGCCCAAGAAGACGGACCCGCAACTCAGCGCCCTGCTGAACTGGCGCGACGACAGCAAGACCTTCGGCGTGCTCGTGCAGGCCTTCTCCGAGAAGCGCCACCTGCGCCGTGACGGCGTCGAGACGCTGGGCTTCATCGCCAAGCTCGGCAAGGACAACGCGCCCGACCTGATCAAGGCCCGCCCCGACCTGGAAGGCGTCTACACGCCCGACCTGATCGGCTCGGCCTACTTCACCCAGGAGCGCGAGCGCAAGGGCGGCCTCATCCGCGCCGAATTCCGCCCGACCAAGGACGTGGATCTGACGCTGACCGGCTTCTCGTCCAAGATGGATGCGGACAACTACAACCGCAACTACATGATCGCGCCGCGCGCCGGCCTCATCAACAGCGCGACGATCTCCGACTACCAGGTCGTGACCGACAAGAACGGCGTCAAGACGCTGTCCAAGGCCACCTTCAACTGGGCCACGCCGTCCACGGCGGGCTACTACGACATGATCTCGCGCCAGGCATCGGCCGAGAGCAATTTCCTGAGCCTGGACGGCAGCGTCAAGGTCAATGACCAACTCAGCTTCACGGCCAGCGCCGGTACGTCCAAGGGCAAAGGCCAGACGCTGAGCCAGGACGTCGCGGAACTCAACATCAAGACCACCAAGGCGTCCTACGGCCTGAATGGCAACGATGCGGCGCCGTCGTTCGGTTTCACGAGCCCGACCTCCGGCCTGGACTGGATCTTCGGCACCGAGCACGTCATCGTGAACGACAAGGAGACCTGGGCCCAGGTCGACGGCGAATACGCCCTCGACGCCGGCATGCTCAAGACCCTGAAGTTCGGCGTTCGCTCTGCCGAGCACAAGCGCTACACCGACGCCACGCTGAACCAGGGCCCGGGCTGCGCCTCTGGCACACCCTACCGCATCGGCCCTTGGGACTGGAGCAAGCCGAGCTCTTGCGCCGACGCCTCCGGCAAGGACGCGCCGCAAAACTCGCCCTTTGCCAGCCTGCCCGCCCTCAGCGCCTCCTACCCGAGCAACTTCGGCAGCGGTCTGGGCAGCGGCTTCCCGACGGCCATCGGCTACATCCCGGCCGACGTGCTGGCCGCCTACAACGCCAAGTTCACCAACCGCGACCCGATCGCCCGCCGCTCGCCCAACGATGGCGGTGAGTACAGCGTGAAGGAAACGACCACGGCCGGCTACCTGCAGGGCAACCTGGAAGGCGACGGCTGGAGCGGCAACGTCGGCCTGCGCCTGGTGCGTACCAAGCAGACGTCCGGCTCCTTCCGCCCGAGCTTCCCCGGCGAGAAGCCCGATGTCAGCTCCCTGTTCGGCGATTTCACGGCCACCAGCAGTTCGCGCAGCTACACCGACCTCCTGCCCAGTGCCAGCATGCGCATCGACATCCGCCGCGACGTCGTCGGCCGCCTGGCCGTGAGCCGCACGGTGACGCGTGCCGACTACACCGCGCTGTCCGCGTTCACGTCGCTCAACACGACGGGCATGTTCCTGGACAACAACGCCATCGGCGGCGGCACGGCCGGCAACGCGGACCTCAAGCCGATCCGCTCGACCAACTTCGATGCCAATATCGAGTGGTACTTCGCCCCGCGTGCCTTCGCGTCGGTCGGCGCCTTCCACATGGAGCTCGGCAGCTACATCACCAACGGCACCTACAACGCGAGCTTCCCGGTGCTGCTCGGCAACACGGCCGGCGGCGGCGCCCAGCAACTCGTGAACCGTCAGTTCGTCATCACCGGGCTGACCAACAAGAGGGCCTCGGTGACAGGGCTGGAGTTCGCATTCGAAATGCCCGTGGCGGCCAACTTCGGCGTCAGCGCGAACTACACCATCGCCGACGGCCATGACGAAGACGGCCACGTGCTGCGCGGCAATGTGAAGAACACGGTGAACCTGGGTGGCTTCTTCGAGAACGACCAGTTCTCGGCGCGGCTGAACTACAGCTACACCGACGACATCTTCATCGGCACCGACCGCGGCACCGACTACTTCCAGAAGGCCAATGGCGTGCTGTCGGCGTCGCTCGGCTACAAGTTCAGCGAGAACTTCGCGCTGAGCCTGGATGCGCAGAACCTGAACAACCCGAAGCTGAAGTACTACGCTTCGGAGGTGCAGCCCCGCGCGATCTACCAGAACGGCCGCCAGTTCTACGTCACGGCTCGACTGAAGTTCTGATGACGGCTTCGTCCTGCCGCCGGCTCACCAGCCCCGGCAGGTCGATGTCCCGAACGACCCAACGCAGGGGAACGTGGCACACACGTTCCCCTGCCCTGCTTTCGGATGCCCCATGAGCGACACCGCCACCCTCATCGACCGCTACATCGCCTCGCGCCCGCTGCCCGGTGGCGCAGATGCGCCACCGCCGGTGAAGCACATCTGCGTGGTGGGCGGCGGCAGCGCCGGCTGGATGACCGCACTGATGCTGGCCACCACGGCCTACGGCGCGCGGCTGAAGGTGACGCTGGTGGAGTCGCCCCACGTGCCCATCATCGGCGTGGGCGAGGGCTCGACGCCCTGGCTGCGCAACTTCTTCGACGTGCTGGGCATCGAGGAATCCGAATGGATGCCGGCCTGCAACGCCACCTACAAGAGCGGCATCACCTTCGAGGGCTGGTCGACCAAGCCGGGCTTCGAGCGCTACTTCCACCCCTTCGTGTCGATGCTGGACAACCTGACGATGAACGCCTTCGTCGACAACGTCCACGCACGGCTCGAGGGCGCCGACGTGCCCGCGCATCCGGACCGCTTCTTCGTGTCCGCCGCCCTGGCCCGCCAGGCGCGCGGGCCGCGGGCACGCGAGGACTTCCCTTTCGACGTCTGGTACGGGTACCACTTCGACGCGACGCTACTCGGCCAGTTCCTCGGCCGCAAGGCGGTGGAGCGCGGCGTGCAGCATCTGCAGCGCCACGTGGGCGAGGTGCTGCGCACGCCGCAGGGCGACATCGCCGGCCTGCGCCTGGATGGCGACGAGGTGCTGGAGGCCGACTTCTTCGTCGACTGCAGCGGCTTTGCTTCGCTGCTGATCGGCCAGACGCTGCAGACGCCCTTCATCCCCTACGCCGAGAACCTGTTCAACGACGCGGCGATTGCGATGCCGACGCCGCTGGCCGGCCCGATCGAATCGCAGACCGTGTCGACCGCACTCCGCCACGGCTGGGCCTGGAAGATCCCGCTGACCCAGCGCTACGGCAACGGCTACGTCTACAGCAGCGCCCACTGCTCGGCCGATGAGGCCGAGACCGAGCTGCGCCGCCACCTCGGCCTGCTGGACGCCGACGTGCCGGCCCGACACCTGAAGATGCGCGTCGGCCGCATGAGCAAGATCTGGAACCGCAATTGCGTGGCCGTGGGGCTGTCGCAAGGCTTCATCGAGCCGCTGGAAGCCACCGCCCTGCTGTTCGTGCAACGCACCGCGGCGATGCTTGTCGAGGCACTGGAGCAGGGCCAGCTGAATGAGGCGGCCCAAGCGCAGTTCAACGAGACGATGCGGGTGCGCTTCGAGAACACGCGCGACTACATCGTCGCCCACTACAAGACCAATTCCCGCACCGACACCGATTACTGGCGCCAGAACGCCGAGAACATGCACCTGTCGGAATCGCTGCAGGGCGTGCTGATGACGTGGCTGTCGCGCAAGCCGCTGTCGGCCGCCCTGCGGGCCGGGCGCTTCGGGCAAGGCTACCCGACCGTGTCCTGGTATGCGCTGCTGGCCGGCATGGGCATCTTTCCAGACCCACAGGACCTGGAACCGCCCTCCGCGGCCCAGGGCCGCCATGATCTCGCGTCCATCGACGACTTCGTGCAGCGCAGCGCCCGCAACTTCCCGGACCACCGCGAGCTGCTCGCGCACATCCCGCCGCGGGCGGGCGACAAGACGCTGCAGACCTATTTGTGGTGACGGCCGCCTGAGCGCTGCAGGCGCTCGACCAGGTCCTCGCGCAGCGCGGCGTCGGCGTCGGCATCGATCTCGCCGAACAGGTGGCGCTGTTCGGCCGGGATGTGCGCCAGCTCGTCACCGCGGGCCCCGAACACGTAGTGGCCGAACAGTGCACGCCACCCTTCCCGCTCGCCGTCGGGCAGATGACGCAGCGCGAGCATCGCCAGGCGCAGCGCCGCAAGGTGCAGGTCGTCGTGACGGCCTGGCGCTGCGAGTGGGCGCCACCAGTAGTTCATGAGAATGTTCAGGTGCGGGTCCAGCGCCTCGACCTGGTGGAACCACAGCGGCGGGATGTAGAGCGCATCCCCCGGCACCAGCTCCGCGACCACGGCCTGCGCCAGGGCCTCGTCCAGGCGCGGGAATTGCGCGCGGTCGGCGGTGTGCAGGTTGGGCACGACCGACATCGGCGCCGGCGTGGGGGCGTGATCGGGCGGACCCAGGTAGAGGGCCGGCGCACAGGACGGCGGCAGCAGCGTGAAGCGGCGGCGGCCGGCGGCGACGCAGGCGATGTTGTGCGAGTCGTCGAAATGCGCCGGCACGGTGGCGCGGTTGCCGATCCAGAGGCGCGGGGCGATGGCGGCGTCCACCAGCGGCAGCCGGTTGGCCTGCTCCAGGCCCGGCAAGGCCTCGGTCACCAGCGCGCTCTGGGCGGCCAGTGCGGGCGGGTCCGGGAAATGGCTGTAGCGCCAGAGCTGCTCGAACAGCGCCGCGTAGGGGCGCTTGTCGCGCATGAAGTTGAAGCCGGTTTGGTCGGGGGCATAGCTGAAGGCGCGGGTCGCGTCGGGGCGCGCCAGCACGGCATCCACCGGCCGGCCACCGTCGAAGCCCATCAGGTACGCCAGGCACGGCGCCAGCCCGGCACGCCCCTGCTGGACGAGCGGCCAGTCATCGACCACGCCGCGCATCATGACCGGCTCGTAGGCGGGCATCACCTCGCGCTCGAATCGTTCGCGGCTGACGCCGTGGATTTCCTTCATCGGCTGCATCGTCGACCGGGCTCCTTCAGGGCTGACGCGCGAGCACGCCCCGCCAGGCCGGCGGGATGTGGGCGGCAGGATCCGCCTCTCGCTGCACCAGATAGTGCCCGAACAACGCGGCCCAGGCGTCGCGCTGAGGCGCCGGCAGCGCGTTGAGGGATTGCAGGGCCTGCATCAGCGCCGCAGCGGGCACGGGCGCCGTGGCGCTGCCGGGCACCGGCCACCAGTAGTTCACGAGCAGGTTCACGTCGTCCAGCGCCTCGACCTGGTGGTACCAGAGCGGGGGGATGTAGAGCGCGTCACCCGGCCCGAGTTCGGCCACGCGCGCGGCCGCCAGGGCCTCCCGGTAGCGCGGGTAGCGGTCGAAATCCGGTGCCTTGGGATGCACGACCGAGATCGGCGCGCCCGACGGCGTGTGCTCCAGCGGGCCGATGTAGAGGTTGCCCACCTGATCCGGCGCGAACAGCGTGAAGCGACGGCGCCCGGCGACGACGCAGGCGAGGTTGAAGGGGTGATCGTGGTGCACCGGCACCGTCAAGGCATTGCCGAGCCAGAAGTTGGGCACGACGCCGGGCAGCGCCTGCAGCGGGTTCTCGTCGCTGAAGCCGGGGATGACCTCGCTGACCTTGGCGCATTGCGCCGCGATCGACGGCGCCCCCGGGCGGCCGACGTAGCCCTGCAGATGGCCGATGAACTCGGCCAGCGGCATGCGGGCCTTGACGAAGGCGAAGTCGGTCAGCGTCTCGTTGTAGCCCATGACGCCCTGCGCGGCCGCGCGGGTCTTGGTGGCCATCACCTCGACGCCGGCGTCCAGCCGCCGCAGCAGGTCACACAGCGCGGCGGACGAGGTGCGCGCCGCCTGCACGGCCGGCCAGTGCGCCACCAGACCGCGCAGCAGCACCGGCTCGGCGCGGGCCTGCAGCCGGTCGCGCAGGGATGGCGCGTCCGCGACCGACCAGGCCTCGATCGGCGTCACGGCTGCATGGCGTCGAGGATCTGGCCGTTGTCCTGGCTCAGCTCCCAGGCGAACACGCCGGCCAGGCCCGCCTGCTTCGCGTACGCCACCTTCGCACGCACCGCACGCGGGTCGTCGTAGCCCACGTAGCGGCCCTTGCCGACCACCGACCACGCCCGCGCCTTGGCATCGAAGCGGGGCTTCAGCCCCAGCCCGGCGATGTCCTTGAAGGCGACGGAGCCGTCCTCGTTCGGCCAAGGGCGGGCGTAGTGGCCGTCCGGCCGCACACCGTCGAAGCCGCGGCCGTACATCGCCACACCCGCCACCAGCTTGGACGCCGGCACGCCGGCCGCCTTCAGGTTCTCGACCGACGCCACGAGGCTGCGGTCGTCCCCGGGCTGGGCACTTCGCAGCGGCGTGTGGTGGCCCACGCGCGGCGTCCAGGGGCCGGCGAAGTCGTAGGTCATCATGAAGACCAGGTCCAGCGGCTCTGCGGCGCGGCCCATCGGCATGCGGCGCAGCTGCTCGACGCTGGTGTTGATCGCGACGGTCAGCGCGTAGTGGCGGCCGGTCTCGCGACCGAGGCCGTCCAGGCCCGCCCGCAGGTCCTGCAGCAGGTGCACGAAGCGCTCACCGTCCTCCCGGCTGCCAAGCGGCACCCCGTTGGCGGACCCGTTGGAGCCCGGGTGCTCCCAGTCGATGTCCAGGCCGTCGAAGCCAGGGTGGGCGCGCAGCCAGGTGAGCGCATGCTGCACGAAGGTGGCGCGGCCCTCGGCCGTCGCAGCGAGGTGGAAAAACGGATCGGAGCCGCCCCAACCGCCGACCGACGCGAGCACCTGCACCTGCCGGTCGCGCGCCTTCAGGCGCTGAAAGGCGGCGGAGAAGGTGTCCTGGTCCGGGTGCGGCGCGATGCTGAAGGCCGGCCGGCCCGCGCAGGCGTCCTTCTCCTGCGGGCGCTGGCCTTCGCCGCAGATCAGCAGGAAGGCGTAGAGCAGGTGCGTGACGCGGCCCGGCTTGAGTTGCTCCACGACATCCACGCCGCGCTCGGCCAGGATGTAGGTGCCGACGACCGGGCGGGTCTGACCCTGGGCCAGGGACGCGCCCAGCAGCAGCGCGGCAAGGATCAGCTTCTTCATAGGTTGCATTCGCTGGTGAGGCCGCGGTCGGGCACGGTGTCGACCCGGTCGCGCCCCAGTCGCTGCAGTGCGGCGGCACGCTGGCGCATGGCTTGTGGGCTGAGCGTGCGGCCAACAACGTGCAACACCCAGTCGACATCGAAGGTGTACTCGCGGGCGGCACCCGCCACGGCGCCGGCGGCCAGCCAGTGGTTGAAGCTGATGGCCATCGGCTGCGACGGCACGTTGCGCCCGGTGTGCTCGCCGATCAGCCGGCCGTTCACGTAGTGCCGCGTGCGCGTCGCCTCGACCTGCACCGTGAGCCACTGCCAGCCGTCGAAACTGCCCGGCAGGATGGAGGCCTGGTTGAACGACTGCCAGGGGTCGAGGCGCACCGTGTGCCAGCTCACGCCGTAGAGCCGCGTGTCGGGCTCGCCCCAGCCGCCGTGCGGCAGGTACTCGAAGTCGACCTCGCTGAAGTCGGGGTCGTAGTCGTGCTTCAGCGGGCTCGCGAGGAAGAAGCTCTGGATGATGGGGTCGCGCGAGCCGGGCGTGTCGCGCAGGCGCACGCGGGCCGTGGTCGTGCCGATCAGGAACTTGCGCGGGCCGCAGAGCTGGGCGAGTGTCGTGTGGGCCGGCGTGCCGTCGGTCGACAGCCGCAGCGTGAGCAGCCCGCCCGCCAGGCCGAGCTGCTGCGGCGAAAAGCGCGCACCGGGCAGGCCAGGGTGGCCGCCGCCCTCGCGCAGCACCCAGCCGCTGGCGCGCAGGGCGTCGAGGTCAGGCTGGGAGAAGTCGTCAAAGAACTCGGCGCGCGGTGGCGCTGCACCCGCACCCGCAACTGCAAGCACCGGCGCCAGCAGCAGCGCGAGCAGCACGGCCTTCACGCCGGCACCGCCTCGGGCGCCGCCGCAGGGCGCGGCATGGGCACCCACAGCAGCAGCAACAGCGCCGGGACGCCGCACACCAGGGTCCACAGGAAGAAGTGCTGGTAGCCCATGGCCACCTGGATGTCGCCGCTGAGTGTCTTGCTGAGGATGAAGCCCAGCTGCATGACGCCCGAACCCAGCGCATAGTGTGCCGTCTGGAAGCGGCCCGGGGCCACCACCTGCATGATGTACAGGATCATGCCGACGAAGCCGAAGCCGTAGCCGGCCATCTCCACGCCCACCGCGGCGCCGATCTGCCAGATCGACGTCGGCAGCGCGAGGCTCAGGCCCCAGAACACCGCGTTCGGCACCGCCATCGCGATCACCAGCAGCGGCATCGCACGCTTCAGGCCGAGCCAGGCGGTGAAGTAGCCGCCCAGGATGGACCCGACCAGGAAGGCCGCCGTGCCCACCGTGCCGTAGACGCCGCCGACCTGCTCGCTGGTGAGCCCCAGGCCGCCCTTGTCGCGCGGCTCGATCAGGAACAGCGGCCCGATCGTCTGCACCTGGCCTTCGGCAAGCCGGAACAGCACGATGAACACGATCATCTTCCAGATGCCGGGCTTCTGGAGGAAGTCCGCCACGATCTCGGGCAGCTTCACCGGCTCGGTGGCTAAACGCTGCGGGTTGGGCAGGGCCTTCGCGTTCCACGCGGCCAGCAGCGCCAGCAGCACCGCCAGCAGCACGAAGATCAGGCTCCAGGCATTGAACACGCCGATGTGCGTCTCCAGCCGCCCGGCCAGCACCATGAGGCCGCCCAGCGTCAGGAACTTGGACGCATTGAAGAACGCACCCTGCCAGCCCGCGTAGGCCGCCTGGCGCTTTTCGTCGAGTGCGCCCATGTAGAGGCCGTCGCAGGCGATGTCGTGCGTGGCCGAGGCGTAGGCCAGGAAGAACAGCACCGCGATGCTCAGCGCGAAGAAGTGGCTGGCCTGCAGCGCGAGCGCCAGCAGCCCGAGGCCCACGGCGCCGCTGAACTGCATCGCCACGACGACGGCCTTCTTGCTGCGCGCCAGCTCCACCAGCGGGCTCCACAGCGGCTTGAAGGCCCAGGCCAGGCCAATCAGCCCGGTCCAGCGGGCGATCTGGTCGTTGGCCACGCCCATCTGCTTGAACATCAGGCCGGCGATCAGCATGACGACGAAGAACTGCAGGCCCTGCACGAAGTACAGGGTCGGGATCCAGCGCATCGGGTTGGTCATCACTGCAACCCCTGCGGTGCGTGGCCGTTGGCAGCGGCACGGCCTTCGAGCCACGCCTGCGCGGCGGCCAGCGCACCCGGCGCGAAGCCCCAGGTCACGAGCGTCGGGCCCGCCACGTCCAGCGCCTGGTAGGGGTTCCACAGCGTCAGGTGCAGGTCGGGTCGCCAGCCTGCTGCCGCTGCGCCGTAGCGGGCACGTCGCGTGGAGACCAGCACGTTGAGCCGGCCGTCCTGCGGCACGCTGGCCCAGTCGAGGGTGGCGATGTCGTCCACCATCTGCACCTGGGCGTCCTTGAAGGCGCTGAAGAGGGCCACCGCCTGGCGGCCGGTCGGGCCGGCCTCGGAGACCATGTCGGTCGGCACGTCACCCTGCACGAGGACGCGCAACGGCTGGTCGAGTGCGGGCGGCGTGGCGCCGCGCAGCGCGGTCAGGCCGGCCGCCCAGGCTTCGGCGACGAGTGCATGGTCAGCATCCCGCTGGGCGCTGTCGTCCACGGCCCGGGCCGGGTAGGCGGCGGCCAGGGCGTCCAGGCGACGGTTGGCCGTCTCGCCCTGCGCCCGCGTGAGCCGCCCGCTGGCGAAGGCGTCGCGCAGCGCGTTGATGGCCACCAGTTGTTCCTCCGGCGAGCCCTGGGCGAGCACCATGTCGGCGCCCGCCTCGATCGCCATGACCGCGCTCTTGGCGTAACCGAAACGCTCGGCCACAGCCTTCATCATCAGTGCATCGGTGATGACGACGCCGTCATAACCCCAGTCCTGGCGCAGGATGCCGCCGATCAGTTGTGGCGACAGGGTGGCCGGGCGATCCGGGTCGATCTGCGGGTAGACGATGTGCGCCGTCATCATGGCTGGCGCCTGCGCGGCCAGGGCCTTGAAGGGCGCCAGCTCCAGCGCGTCCAGCGCGGCACGGGTCTTGTCGACGGTGGGCAGCGCGTGGTGCGAGTCCACATGCGTGTCGCCATGACCGGGGAAGTGCTTCACGCAGCAGGCCACCCCCTCGCGCAGCGAGCCGCGCATCCAGGCGGCCGCGAGGCGGCTCACCTCGGCGGGGTCGCTGGAAAAGCTGCGCTCGCCGATGACCGGGTTCGCCGGGTTGTTGTTGACGTCCAGCACCGGCGCGAAGTTCCAGTTGATGCCGAGCGACTTCAGCCCGCGCGCCACCGCCGCCCCCACGGACTCGGCGCGCGCGGCATCGCCGCTCGCGCCTAGCGCCATGGCGGAGGGCGGCTGCGGCAGGAAGGTCACGCGCACCACGGCGCCGCCTTCCTGGTCGATGCCGATGAGCGCCTCGGGGCCGAGCACCTCGATGAGGTCACGCATCAGCGCGCGCACCTCGGGCTCGGTGCCGATGTTCTTGCGGAACAGGCAGACCGAACGGATCTTCTGCTCGCGCAGGAAGGCTGCCGTCTCGCCATCAAGGCTCCTGCCCGGAATGTCGACCATCACCAGACGGCCGGGATCGAATGGAGTCATGTCACGCTCTCGCAGAGGGTCTGGAACACAGCCACGCAGACACAGAGGCACAGAGAGATCTCCACGCTCTCTGTGTCTCTTTGCCTCTGTGGCTTTGTTGGCTGTTCTGTCCGCATCACGTCAATGCGTCTTGGTGACCTTGGCCAGGTTCGGCGGCACGTCCGGGTTGAAGCCCCGGGCGCGCGCCAGCGCCTCGACCATCGGATAGAAGCTCTGCACGAGGGCGATCGGGTCGAGGTCCTCATTGCCGGTGGTGGCCAGCGGCAGCTCGGCGCCCGGCGTGCCGATCGGCGCGGCCAGCAGCACACGGCCGCCGCGGCTTCGCATCTCCTCCGCAATCGCGAGCAAGCCCGCTTGCGCCGGGCCGCGCGGTGCGAACACGAGCAGCGGGTAGCCGTCGCGCACCAGGGCCATCGGGCCGTGCTTGACCTCGGCGCCCGAGAAGGCCTCGGCCTGGATGCCGCAGGTTTCCTTCAGCTTCAGCGCGGCTTCCATCGCCACGGCCAGGCCCGTGCCGCGGCCGAGCACGAAGAGGCGGTCGGCGTTCTGCAGCACCGGCAGCGCGGACGACCAGTCCAGGCGGGCAGCCTCCTGCAGCGCGATCGGCAGCACGTTGAGCGCGGCGCGCAGCGCATCGTCCTGCTGCCAGGCAGCGACCACCCGGGCCCCCGCCACGAGCTGGGCGATGTAGCTCTTGGTGGCCGCGACACTTTTCTCCGGGCCCGCGTGCAGCTCGAACACATGCTCGGCCGCCGCCGCCAGCGGCGAGCCGCTGGCGTTGACGAAGGCCACCGTGCGCGCCCCGCCCTCGCGGAAGAAGCGCGTCGGGGCGATCAGATCGGGGCTCTGGCCCGACTGCGAAAACGCCATCGACAGCAGGCCCTCGCAGTGGATGCGGCTCTGGTAGAGCGTGATCAGCGACATCGGCAGCGAGGTGACGAGCCGGCCCAGGCGGGCCATCACGAGGTAGGCCAGGTAGTGCGCGGCGTGGTCGCTGCTGCCGCGGGCAATCGTCAGCACGCTGCCGGGCGGCTGCTCCTGCAGCGCCTGCCCCAGGCGGGCGTAACTGAGCGGGTCGGCCGCCATCTGGCGGGCCACCGCGTCCGGCGCGCTCAGCGCCTCTTCAAGCATCAAGGACGACATCGACTTCTTCACCTTCCACGAACACACGCTGCAGCGTCAGGGCCGCATCCATCACCACCACATCGGCCCAGGCGCCGGGCGCGAGGCGCCCGCGGTCAGACAGGCCCAGGTAATCGGCCGCCACGGTCGACACGCGCCGCGACGCCTCGGTCAGGTCCAGGCCGAGGGTCTGCACGAGATTGCGCAGGGCCTGGTCCATCGTCAGCGCGCTGCCGGCGAGGGTGCCGTCGGGCAGGCGCACGCCACCGAGGCACTTCTGCACGCGGTGCTCGCCGAGGCGGTATTCGCCGTCGGGCATGCCGGCGGCGGCGGTCGAGTCGGTCACGCAGAACAGGCCCGGGATGCAGCGCAGCGCCGCGCGGATCGCGCCGGGGTGCACATGCAGCAGGTCGGGAATCAGCTCGGCATGCCGGCCATGCGCCAGCGCCGCGCCGACGATGCCCGGCTGGCGGTGGTGCAGGCCGGTCATCGCGTTGAAGAGGTGGGTGAAGCCGGCCGCGCCGGCTTTGAGCGCGGCGAGGCCATCGTCATAGCCGCCGGCGCTGTGCCCGATCTGCACGCGGATGCCAGCGTCGCGCAGCGGCCCGATCAGCGCGAGGTGCCCGGTCATTTCGGGGGCCAGCGTCAGCACCTTGATGGGCGCGAATTCATTGAGCCGCTGCACCTCGGCCAGCGTCGCCGGAATGGCATGCGCGGGCTGGGCGCCGAGCCGGTCGGGGCTGATGTAGGGCCCCTCCAGGTGCACGCCCAGCAGCCGGGCCTGGCCGCGGCCGCGCGTTCGGCACACGGGGCCCAGGGCCTTCAGCGCGGCTTCGATGTCGGCCAGCGGCGCGGTCATCGTCGTGGCCAGGAAGGCAGTCGTGCCGTGGCGCGCGTGGCGCCGAGCGATGGTGGCGATGGCGTCGCCGCCTTCCATCGTGTCGCGCCCACCGCCGCCGTGCACGTGGGTGTCGACGAAGCCCGGCAGCAGCACCGGCCGGCCGCCCTGCCCGGCTGCGCGGGCGTCCAGCGGCGTGCCGTGGACGGCGGCAATCCGCCCGCCGTCGATGTCCAAGTGACCGGCGACCACGCCTGCGGGCGTGACGATGTCACCTTCCAGGCGCTGCATCATCAATCCCTGCGCATCTCGGCGACGAAGTCGTAGTAGTCACTGCGGCAGTAGGAATGCGTCAGCTCGACGGCCTGGCCCGAAGCCAGGTAGCCCACGCGGGTGATGAAGAGCACCGCGGCGCCCAAGGGCACTTCCAGCAGGCTCGCGATCTTGGCGTCCGCATTCAGCGCGCGGATGTGCTGCAGCGCGCGCACCGGGGCGCGGTCGCCGAGGTGCGTGTACAGCGACGCCTCGACCTTCTGCGGATCGGGCAGCACCGACTGGGGCAGCACCGACACCTCGTAAGCCATCACGACCTGATCGGCCAGGCGCAGCCGCTCCAGCCGCGCAACGCGTTCGCCGCTCTTCAGCTCCAGCGACAGTTGCTCGTCCGGCGCGGCGGGCGTGAAGCCGCGCAGCAGCCAGCGCGAGCTCGGCACGAAGCCGCGCTGGTGGAGTTCTTCCGAGAAGCTCGTCAGGCGCGTCAGCGGCTGCTCCAGCTTCGGGGCGATGTAGTTGCCCGAGCCGCGCTTGCGGATGATGAGCCCCTGCTCCACGAGGCGGTCGATCGCCTTGCGGGCCGTCACGCGGGACAGCGACAGGTCCTCGGCGAGCACGCGCTCGCTCGGCAGGGCCTCGTCGGCGTGGTAGACGCCGTCGCGGATGGCCTGCGCCAGGGCCTGGGCCAGCTGCATGTACAGCGGCGAGGCGGCGTTCGGATCGGGCTTGAAGTCGAACGTCATGTCAGCCCCTCGTGCAACGGGTCGGTTGATCGAGCGTCCCGGGGGATGCGGATCGGCGTGAGGCGGCCCGGCGCTCGGCCCGCGCGAAATCACAGGAATCGCTCATGCGGCTTGAAGGGTTTGTTGTTGGATGAGCCAGAGCGCGCCGGTCACCGGCTCGCCTCGGGGCTCGACACGGCGGGCCCGCAGGCCGGGGCTCAGGCGCGGCAGCAGGCGCTGCGCAATGCTGCCGGCCAGCGCCAGCGGCAAGGTCGGGTGCACGGCTTCGGCGAGGGCGTCGAGCGCGCGCGCGGCCTCGTCGAGCAGGGCGGCAGCGGCCGGGTCGTCTTCGGCGTGGTCGAACACCAGCGGCGCCAGCCGGGCGTAGCCGGCCTGGCCGGCCTGCGCGCAGTAGCCGAGCAGGGCCTCGCGCGACGCGCCGGCCGCCACGAACACGGCCTGGGCCAGCGGGCCGTTGGCGGCACGGCCGTCGAACGCGGCCTGAGCGATCTTCATGGCCTGCTGGCCGAGCCAGGCGCCGCTGCCTTCGTCGCCGATCTGCCAGCCCCAGCCCCCCACGAGGCGCCGGGTGCCGTCTGGCAGCAGCGCCTCGGCGACCGAGCCGGTGCCGGCGATCAGCAAGGCCCCGGGCTCGCCGCCGTGCGCGCCGAGCAGCGCCGCCAGACCGTCGGTGACCAGCGTGAAGCGGGCCACGCCGGGGTCGGCCTCCAGGAAGGCCTGCAACTGCGCCGGCACGCCGGTGCCGGACAGCCCCAGGCCCAGGGCGCAATCGGCCAGGGCCACGCCAGGTGCGGCCAAGGCCACGGCCTCGGCGATGTGCCGCCATGCCTGCGCCGCGCCCTGGCCCAGCGCCGAGGCGCCGGACTCGCCGCGACCGATGACCGTGCCGCTCGCATCGGCCACCAGGGCCCGCGTGCTCGTGCCGCCACCGTCGATGCCCACCCAGTGGCGCACCGGGCGGCCGGAGTCGCGGGAAGTCAGCAGGCGGGGGTCGAGAGGAGGCGGCATGGTCGACGGCGATCAGTCGATACCACTCTAATACCAACGCACAGGGGCGTCAATTGGTTTTAAACTGGTCTACAGCCGCTGAACGCACTCAGGGTCTGCACCAGTCCAGGGGCAGCGGGCGTTCGGATGGACAAGAATACCAGTCAGAAACCAACGCCGAAACTCCCGCCCGTGTTCACCCTCCAACCTGCCGCCAGCGAGGCGCTGGCCGCGACGCTGGGCCGCATCGCCCCGGTCGTGCACCGCCACCCGGCTGCGGCCGACCGGCTGCTCCAGCACCTGAGTGACCGGGCCTTTGCCGCGGGCGACACCGCTGTCGGTGCGGATGCCCTGTACGCCCGCTTCGGCCTGCTGGAGCCGCGCGGCCGCGCCCTGGAACTGCTGCCAGCGCTGGAGCAGGCCGGTGCGCTGGCCGCGGCTGGGCACTTTCCAGTGCAGGCTGCGCGGGTTTGCGAGGCGCTGGGGCGCATCGCCTACCAGCAGGGCGAGTACCAGCTCGCCAGCGAGCAATGGTCACGCGCGCTGGACCTGGCGGAAGTGAGCAGCCATCTGCAGACCGGCGTGGCCGCACGCATCGGCCTTGGCCAGATCCACTACGCCCAGGCCGATTGGGTCCGCGGGCTGCGCCACATGCGCGACGCCGCCGAGCAACTGGCCGGCACGGACGACAGCTACCTCGCCGCCAAGCTCGCGCTGAACATCGGCGTGGGCAGCTTCGAGACCGGCGACCTGCCCGCGGCCGAGCGGCATTTCAGCCACGGGCTGGCGGCCGCACGGCGGGGCGGCCACCGCGTGTTCGAGGCCGAAGCGCACTGGCACCTGGCGCGCGCTGCGCTGGCCCGGCAGCGCATGGACTGGGCGGTGGCCGACTGCCGGCTCGCGCTCGACATCGCCGCCCGGCAGGGTTACCCCTGGCTGGAGGCCGCGGCCAGCCGCACCTGGACGGAGATCGCACTGGCCCGGGGCGACAACGCCGGGGCCGTGCGCTCCACGCGGCATGGCCTGGCCTTGGCCCAGCGCATCCAGGCCCGGGCCCAGGCACGCCAGGCGCATCTGCAGCTCGCGCAGCTGCTGCAGGCCGAAGGTGACGCCGACGGTGCGCTGGAGCACCTGTGGCAACACCTCGCCCTGCAGTCGGAGATCGAGCGCCTGAGCCTGCCCGCACGCGCGGCGCTGGCGGCCCCGCCGTCGGACGAAGGCGGAGTGCCGGTCACGCCGGAAGAGCAGCTGCTGCACCTGTGCGGCCAGCGGCAGCGGCTGGCCGCCACGCCGCCGATGGCGGCCCGCGACGAACTGAAGACTGCGAGCGCTCGCATCCTCGGGGTGGCCCGGGTCGTCCACTGGCAGGTCGGCCAGGGGCTGCAAGCCCACGAGCAACCGCGCTACCTCGATCTGCTCACCCGGCACGGCGCGCCGCTCGCCCTGCCCGACGCGGCGCTGCACCCCTGCCATGCCGAACTGGCTGCCCTCGACGGCGCCGCCCAGGCGCGCATCGAGGTGCCGCTGTACGAAGGCGCCACGCTCGCCGGCGCGCTGTGGCTGGTGGATGCCCGCGCCACACGCGCCTGGACGCGCCAGGAGCTGCTCATCGCCAGCCAGCTGGCGCTGCTGTTCGAGGCGCTGACCTGAGGGTTCAGACGCCGCGCATGCGCCCCTCACGGCGCGGCGCGTCGCGCACGAGCTCGGTGATCAGGCGGGTCTCGGGCATGTGCGCCCAGTAGCGCACCGGCATCTCCTTCTTCATCGCGTCGAGCTTGAGCCGGGCCGGGTTGAAGATGCTGCGGTAGTAGGTCAGCCACAGGGCCTCGCCGGCGTCCGCGGCGGGTGCCTCGTCCCGGTTCGCGGGGCCGGCGCCGCTCAGGCGCTCGCCGTCCCAGTGCAGGCAGCCGCGCGGGGTCAGGAGGGCCCAGGGATGCTGGGCGAAGCGCTTTACGAAGAACGGTGCCACCGCGCGCAGCACATGGTGGGCGGGCTCGAACCAGGCCACGTGCCGCCGCCCGCCGCGCGCGTGTTCGTCCGGCACCTCGCGAAAGCGCACGAAGGCATGCGTCTTGTGGATCTCGCGGCTCACCTGGCGCGCGAGCGACTGCAGGTGGCGGCGGTCGGCGTCGAGGCGATCGCTCCACAGGCCGGGCTCGCCTTGCAGGCGCCGTGCGAAGGCCAGCAGGCGGGCATAGCGGTCGTCGTCGGCGTGCATGGCCACCAGCCGGCCGAGACTGTCCCAGCCGTCGGGTGGCGTCCAGGGCCCGCCAGGCGCGCCGCCGGCATCGCCGAACAAGGCCCCCTGGGCGCCGACGGCCTGCGTCCAGTCGGCGTCGGCGCCGTCGAGCAGCGCCGGCAGTTGGGCGGCGAAACCGGCCCAGTCGGCCGGATGGCGCAGCGGCAGATCCATCAGAACAGCGCCGCCTGCCGGGGCACCTCGACCGGGCGGGTCAGGGCGAGCAGGTCGGCCTCGCGCGGGCGGTGGTCGACCGCCACGACGAAGGGCAGCGCCTTGCGCCCCGAGGCGCCGAGGGCCAGCACGTCGGCACGCCGCAGGCGCCGCCGCTGGCGCGCTGCCAGCAGCTTGTCGACCGACCCGACGCCCAGCCCGGGCACGCGCAGCAGGGCCTCGCGCGGCGCGCGGTCGAGGTCGAGCGGGAAGGTCTCCGGGTGGGCCAGCGCCCAGGCGAGCTTCGGGTCGTGGCGCAAGGACAGAAAGCCGCCCTCGGTGACGATCTCTTCGGCGCCGAAGCCGTAGAAGCGCATCAGCCAGTCGGCCTGGTAGAGCCGGTGCTCACGCATCAGCGGTGCGGCCTGGGGCGGCAGCGCGCGGCTGGCATGCGGAATGGGGCTGTAGGCCGAGTAGTAGACGCGGCGCAGGCCCTGGCTGCGGTAGAGGCGGTGCGAGAGGCGCAACACGGCGCGGTCGTCGGAGGCATCCGCCCCGACGATGAGCTGGGTGCTCTGGCCCGCCGGCGCAAACCGAGGCGGCCGGGCCGCCGCCGGCGCGGCACCCGGCAGCGCCCGCACGGCCTCGGCCTCCCGGCGGGCGTCGCGCGCTGCCTGCAGCCGCAGGTGGATGCGCGACATCGTCCGCTCGATGCCGTCGGCGTCCTTCTCGGGCGCCAGCGCCTTCAGGCTCGTGGCGCTGGGCAGCTCGACGTTGATGGACAGCCGGTCGGCGTAGCGGCCCGCGCGCTCGACCAGCTCCGGCGAGGCGTCGGGGATGGTCTTGAGATGGATGTAGCCCTTGAAGTGCTCCTCCTCGCGCAGCCGGCGGGCCACCTCGATGACCTGCTCCATCGTGTAGTCGGGCGTGCGGATGATGCCGCTGGACAGGAACAGGCCCTCGATGACGTTGCGCCGGTAGAAGGACAGCGTGAGCTGCACGATCTCGTCGATGCTGAAGCGGGCGCGACGCACGTCGCTGCTCTTGCGGTTGATGCAGTAAAGGCAGTCGTAGACACACCAGTTGGTGAGCAGCACCTTCAGCAGCGAGATGCAGCGGCCGTCCGGCGCGTAGGCATGGCAGATGCCGCTGCCGGTGGTGGAGCCGATGCCGCGGCCGTCGCGCGAGTCGCGCCGGTCACCGCCGCTGCTGGCGCAGGAGGCGTCGTACTTGGCGGCGTCGGCCAGGATCGCGAGCTTGTCCTGAACGTCCATCGGCGTACTGTACTTTCATACAGCTCATCCGAGCGCGACAACCCCGTGACGCACGGGGTTTCATGGCGGCTTCATGACGCGCCGGCACATTGACCGTCCTGTGCATGCTGCCGCCCCCCCCGCTCTCGACGCTGCCGTCCCGGCGCGCCTGCCCCACGGCTTCGCGCGGCTGATCGGCGCCCAGTTCGCGTCGGCGCTCGCTGACAACGCCCTGCTCATCGTCGCCATTGCCCTGCTCGCCCAGCAGGGCTGGGCGGCCTGGTGGGCGCCGATGCTGAAGGTGGGCCTGATGGCGGCCTACGTCGTGCTGGCCCCCTGGGTGGGCCCGCTGGCCGATGCCTTCGCCAAGGGGCGGGTGATGGCGGCGATGAACGGCGTCAAGGTCATCGGCCTCGTGCTGCTGGCCTTCGGCCTGCATCCGGTCGCGGCGCTGGTGGTCGTGGGCCTGGGTGCCGCGGCGTACGCACCGGCCAAGTACGGCCTGATCACCGAACTGGCCGAGCCGGCCGCCCTGGTGCGGGCCAACGGCTGGATCGAGATCAGCGTGGTGTCGGCGGCGCTGCTCGGCGCCGTGCTGGGCGGCCTCTTGGTGAGCCCCGCCTGGCTGGCATCACCGATGGCCGATTGGGGCGATGCGCTCGACCTGCCGGCCGACAAGCTCACCGGTTCCCTGCTCGCCTTGCTGCTCGTCTATGCCGTCAGCGCCGTCTTGAATGCCGGCATCCCCGACAGCGGCCAGCGCCAGCGCAGCGCCTCCTACGATGCGGCAACGCTGCTGCGCGATTTCCGCGCTGCCAACGGCCAGCTGTGGCGGGACCCCGAGGGCGGCCTGTCGCTCGCGGCCACCACGCTGTTCTGGGGCGTGGGCGCGACGCTGCAGTTCGCCGTGCTGCGCTGGGCGGGCGAGGCGCTGCGTCTGCCGCTGAGCCAGGCAGCCTATCTGCAGGCGGCCGTCGCGGTCGGCGTCATCGCCGGTGCCGCGGCAGCCGGGCGCTGGCTGGCACTCCATCAGGCCCGCCACGGGTTGTGGGCGGGGCTGCTGCTCGGCCTGCTGATGCCGGTCGTGGCGCAGATCGACCAGGTCCTCACGGCCGCCCTGACCCTCGCGCTCGTCGGCGCCGTCGGCGGCGCGATGGTCGTGCCGCTGAACGCCCTGCTGCAGCACCGCGGTGCCGTGCTCCTCAGCGCCGGCCGGTCGGTCGCGGTTCAAGGCTTCAACGAGAACCTCAGCGTGCTGGCGATGGTGGCGACTTATGCCGGCTGCGAGGCCGCAGGTGTGCCGATTGCCTGGACCTTGTCGGGACTGGGCATGGGCATGGCGCTCGCCATAGTTGTGATGATCGGCGGGACCTGGCGCCGCCGCTCACGCCCCTGAACTCAAGCTGCCGGCTGCAGACCCGAGACCAGGGCCGCCGACTCTGCGCGCGCGATGGCACCTTCCAGCACGCCCTCGAAGCGGGCTGTGATGTCACCCCAGTCCAGGCGCCGCGCCGTCGCCCGCGCGCCGGCGGAGACGGCAGCCCGTGCATGGGCATCGCCCGCCGCCACACGCGCCGCGGCGACGAAATCCGATTCGCGTCCCGGGCCGGCCAGCCAGCCGTTGACGCCGTTGCGGATGAGTTCGCCCGCAGCCGCGCTGTCGAAGGCCACCACGGCGCAGCCGCTGGCCATCGCCTCGGTCGTCACGTTGCCGAAGGTCTCGGTCAGGCTCGGGAAGAGGAACACGTCCAGACCGGCGTAGTGCGCGGCGAGGTCGTCGCCGCTGCGCGAGCCGGCGAACACGGCGTCCGGTGCCCGGGCGGCCAGCTCGGCGCGCATCGGGCCGTCGCCGACGAACACGAGGCGGGCGCGCGGCTGCAGCGCCTTCACCGCCTCGAAGGCGGCGAGCACGACGCCCAGGTTCTTCTCCGGCGCCAGACGGCCGACGTAACCCAGCACGAGATCGCCCGGGCCCGCGCCCCACTGCTCGCGCATCGCGGCGCTGCGGCGGGCGGGGTCGAAGCGCTGCGCATCCACGCCGCGGCCCACGACCGTCAGCCGCTCGAAGCCGCGCTCGGCGAGTTGCACGCGCATGGTTTCGGTCGGCACCATGGTCGCGTCGCAGCGGTTATGGAACTTGCGCAGGTAGCCCATGATCGGCTTGGCGAACAGGCCCAGCCGGTAGTGCTTGCCGTAGGCATGGAAGTTGGTGCGGTAGTCCGACGTGACCGGCAGCGACAGGTGCTGTGCAGCCTGCAATGCAGACCAGCCGAGCGGCCCTTCGGTGGCGATGTGCACCACGTCCGGCCGGTGCAGGGACCACAGCTTGACGAGCGCACGCTTGCTCGGCACGCCCATGCGCAGGTTGGGGTAGAGCGGCACGGGCAGGCCCTTGGTCAGGACCTCGTCCACCTCGGCGCGCGGTGCGCCGGCTTGGGCAGCCATCTTGGCCGGATGCTTCGGGCGGATCAGCTGCACATCGTGGTTGCGGCGGTTCAGGCCGTCCACGACGCGGGCCATGGACATGGCCACGCCGTTGACCTCGGGCGGATAGGTTTCCGTCACGACCGCAAGGCGGCGCGAGTGGCGGGGCGCGGGAAGGTCATCGACGAAGAAGTCGTCGGCTTGCGGTGCGGGCGTCATGCCGCAAATGGTCAACAACGCATGCAACAGCAAGATGACAACGAAAGCGTCACGGCATTTTCACGCGCGGCGACGAGCATGCGCGCCGAACTCCACCCACACGAGGACGGCACGTGAACGAATTCTTCGAGACCCTGAAGACGCAGCGCTGGGACGACCACCGGTACTATCACCACAGCCGCATCAACCAGACCTTGCACTTCATCAGCGCCGTGAGCTTCCTGGTCGCCTACGGCCTGGTGTTCGTGAACCCGGCCTGGGCAGCGCTGCTGGCGTGGTGCGTGTCGATGACGACTCGCCAGGCGGGCCACTTCTTCTTCGAGCCGCGCGGCTACGACCATGTGAACCAGGCCACGGACGAGTACAAGGAAGAGATCAAGGTCGGCTACAACATCCGCCGCAAGATCATCCTGCTGGCCGTCTGGGTCGCGATCCCGGCCGTGCTGTGGTTCTCGCCGTCGCTCGGTGGCCTGATCGTGCCGGCCGTGGGCTGGCAGGGCTTCCTCGAAGATGTCGGCATGGCCTGGTTCTGCCTGGGTGTGGTGGGCCTGCTGTTCCGCGTGGGCCAGCTGTGGGCCACGCAGGGCGCGATGCAGGGCTTCGCCTGGATGACCAAGATCCTGACCGACCCCTTCCACGATATCTACCTGTATCACAAGGCCCCGCTGTACCTGCTGCGCGGCCAGCTGATCGACCCGATGGATCACGTGGCGCACTGAAAGCAAGCCTGTCATGGACGAAACCCTGACCCTGTCCGCCCTCGCCCTGGGCGTGCTGGCCCTGCTGCCGGCCGCACGCCGGCGGCTGCAGTTGTCGCGCGCCAAGCACCGCTCACTGGCGGGGCATTCGCGCATGGCCAAGCGGCTGGCACGCTGGGTGCCGGGGTACGCCTATGACGAGGCGCAGTTCTTCGTCGCCGACGGGGCGCCGGCCGACGTCGGCGCACAACGCCGTGCGGCCTTGCAGCGCATGGGCGCCGAGTTCGAGCAGCGCTTCGCGAAGACACTCGCCGCCACCGCGCAGGCGCGCGAGTCGATCCCGGACCTGCGCTTCACGGGCCGCTACCGGGTGCCGTTCCAGTTCAGCCCGGTGCTGCGGGCGCATGTGCAGGTGGGCGCTTTCCTGCAAGCGAGCGACGGTGTGCAGGTGCAGGACCTGGACGGCAACCGCCTCTACGACCTGACCGGCTCTTACGGCGTGAACCTGCTGGGCGTGGACGCCTACAAGGACTGCATCGACGAGGCGGTGGCCACGGCGCGCGAGCTCGGCCCGGTGCTCGGCGCCTACCACCCGGCGATGCTGGACGTGCTGCAGCGCTTGCGCGCCGTGTCGGGGCATGAGGATTTCAGCTTCCACATGAGCGGCACTGAGGCGGTCATGCAGGCCGTGCGTCTGGCGCGTTATCACACGAAGCGCAAGCGCCTCGTCCGCTTCGCCGGGGCCTACCACGGTTGGTGGGAGGACGTGCAGCCCGGCCCGGGCAACCCGCTGCCGCCGCGCGAGACTTTCACGCTGCAGGACATGGCCGAGCGGTCGCTGCAGGTGCTGGCCACGCGGCGCGACATCGCCTGCGTGCTGGTGAATCCGCTGCAGGCCCTGCACCCGAATGCGAATGCGCCGGCGGATTCGGCCCTGATCGACGGCAGCCGTCGTGCGGCCGTGGACCGTGCCGCCTACACCGCCTGGCTCAAGCGGCTGCGCGAGGTCTGCACGGCGCGGGGCATCGTACTGATCTTCGACGAGGTGTTCGTCGGCTTCCGGCTGGCGCCGGGCGGGGCGCAGGAGTACTTCGGCGTGAAGGCCGACCTCGTCACCTATGGCAAGACCCTGGGTGGCGGCCTGCCGATCGGCGTGGTCTGCGGACCGAGTTCGCTGATGACCCGCTACCGCGAGGACCGCCCGGCGGACATCTGCTTCGCGCGCGGCACGTTCAACGCCCATCCGTATGTCGTCGCCGCGATGGCCGCCTTCCTGAAGAAGCTCGACACGCCGGCGGTGCGCCAGCTCTACGACGGGCTCGATGCGCGTTGGGACGGCCGCTGCGCGCAGCTCAACGACCGCCTCCAGCAGACGGGCCTGCCGGTTCGCGTGGCGAACCTGTCCACGATCTGGACCGTGCTGTACACCCGGCCCGGCCGCTATCACTGGATGCTGCAGTTCTACCTGCGCAAGCACGGCCTGGCGCTGAGCTGGGTCGGCACGGGCCGGTTCATCTTCAGCCTGAACTATGGCGACGCCGAGTTCGAGGACGTGGCGTCCCGCTTCGTGGCCGCGTGCCAGGAGATGCAGGCCGATGGCTGGTGGTGGACGGCGCCCGAGGTGACCGCCAAGGCCATCCGCCGGGGCGTGCTCCGCGAAATGCTCGCGCAGAAGTTCTGATTCGATGAGGGACACGCACACGCTGCCGCGACGCGGCTGGCTGCAGCGCCTGGGTGCGCAGGAAGACCTCAACTTCCTGCTGACGAACCGGGTCCCGCGCATCGCGCTGACGAAGTTGATGGGTCGCTTCTCGCGCATCGAGAGCCCGTTGCTGACGCGGCTGTCGATCGCCGTCTGGCGGCTGTTCACGCCGTTAGACCTGAGCGAGGCCAAGCACACCGAGTTTCGCTCGCTGAAGGACTGCTTCACGCGGGAGCTGCGGCCCGGGATGCGGCCGTTCGACGAGCGCACCGACATCGTCTGCAGCCCGAGTGACGGCATCGTCGGCGCCTGCGGCGTCGTGAAGCAGGGGCAGGTCTACCAGGCCAAGGGCTCGCCCTACGCCACGGCGGACCTGTTCGGCCCCACCCAGGACGCGAGCGTCTTCGAGGGCGGCAGCTTCATCACGCTGCGGCTCACGTCGGCGATGTACCACCGTTTTCACGCGCCCGCGGATGGCACGGTCGAGCATGTGACCTACATCAGCGGCGACACCTGGAACGTCAACCCGATCGCACTGGCACGGGTCGAGCGGCTGTTCTGCCGCAACGAGCGGGCCGTGCTGCGCCTGCGGCTGGCCAGCGGCGAGCCCTTGGCGCTGGTGCCCGTGGCGGCCATCCTGGTGGCCAGCATCCGACTGCACTTCCTGGACGTGCTGCTGCACCTGGGCCGGCGCGGCGCCAACGAGATGCCCTGCTCAGCGAGCCACAGGAAGGGACAGGAGATGGGCTGGTTCGAGCACGGCTCGACCATCATCGTGTTCGCGCCGCCGGGGTTCGGCTTCGCGCCGGGCATCGCGACCGGCGTGCAACTGCGCGCCGGGCAGCCGCTGCTGCAGCGACTCAGCTGACCGAGTCGCGCACCGCGGCCGGCACCGGCAGCGCGACCGGCTCGGGTGACGGCAGGTTCACGGGCACGGCGGGCCTGGCTGCGGGACGCATGCCCGGCAGTGCCGCTTCGTGGCCGCGATCGATGATCTCCAGCCGGCCGTCGTGGTGCTCGACGAGTGCCGTGAGGCTTTCGACCCAGTCGCCGTCATTGCAGTACAGGATGCCGTCGATTTCGCGGATCTCGGCGTGGTGGATGTGACCGCACACGACGCCGTCGGCGCCGCGCTTGCGCGCCTCGCGGGCGACGGCGTTCTCGAACTCGTTGATGAAGCTGACCGCACGCTTGACCTTGTGCTTCAGGTAGCGCGACAGGCTCCAGTACGGCAGGCCGCATTTCGCGCGGATGCGGTTGAACCAGCGGTTGGCCTTCAGCGTGAACTCGTAGGCCATGTCGCCCGCGACGGCGAGCCAGCGCGCGTACTGCACCACGCCGTCGTAGAGGTCGCCGTGGGTGATCCAGAAGCGGCGGCCATCGGCCATCACATGGATGGCTTCCTCGACGACGTCGATGCCGCCGAAGTTGTGCGCGATGTACTTGCGGGCGAATTCGTCGTGGTTGCCCGGCACGAAGATGACGCGCGTACCCTTGCGCGCCTTGCGGAGCAGCTTCTGCACCACGTCGTTGTGCGCCTGCGGCCAGTACCAGGAGCGGCGCAGCTGCCAGCCGTCGATGATGTCGCCAACGAGGTAGAGCGTCTCGCATTCGACATCCCGCAGGAAGTCGAGCAGAGGCCGCGCCTGACAGCCGGGTGTGCCCAGATGCAGGTCGGAGATCCAGACCGTGCGCACCGACATCGTCGGCGTGTCGGCGGCGGCAGCGGTGTCTTGCGTCGTCGGCATGGCAGCATGCTGCCCGCCGGTCATGACGCGACGGTGAAGGTCAGGCGAGTCCCTTGAACGGGCCGCTGGCGAGCCAGCGCTCGATCTGCGCCTGGCGGTCGTTGCCCCAGAAGGGCTCTCCATCCACCAGGAAGAACGGTGCACCAAAGATGCCGGCGGCGACCGCCGATTCGTTCTCACCCTTGAGTCGGAGCTTCCAGACCGGATCGTTCCAGGCAGCCTCCGCGGCGTCGGCGTCGATGCCGGACTCGGTCAGCAGCGCTTTCAGCACGTCGGGCTCATGGAGCAGCACGCCTCGCGTGAAGTATGCGCGCAGGCCGGCGTGCGCCCAGGCCACGGCCCGTTCGGGGTCCTGGTCGTTCAGCCACCAGAAGACGCGGGCGGCCAGCTGCGTCGGGATGGGAAATGCGGCCGGGCGGACGTAGGGCAGCCCGGCGAAGCGCGCGGAGCGCTCGAAGTCGCGCACGCTGTAGTCGCCTTTGAGCGGATGCGTGATCGGCGGCCGCAGCTCGGCGGCTTGGAAGGTCGCGCCGAGCAGGATGGCATGCCACTGAACTCGGCGCCCGTGTCGGGCGGCGACGGCCTCGACCCATTCGGAGGCAATGTAGGAGTACGGTGAAGAGAAGTCGAAATAGAACTGCAGCGGCGGGCGCTGCACGGCCGGGTTCTCGGCCAGAAAGTGGTCATCGATCATGTCGACACACTAGCCACCGATCCGGCTGGGCGCAGCGGGATTTATGCCGATGGGAGACGCGCCGCCAGGCGGGGCGTGACGGCCTCGATGGGCGCGAGCAGCCGCGGCCACAACTGCGGACCCAGCTCGCGCCGGAAGGGGCCGAAGTGCTCGATGCGCTTCACGCCCAGGTCCTGTGGCGCGATGGCATGGCGCTGAACGAAGGCACTGTGGAATTCCTGGGCCAGCGCATCCACGGCCTCCGGCGGGCCGAAGAGGTGGTCGTCGGTGATGTGCCACAGGTGCACCGGGCCGGTGAACCGGTGGTAGGCGCGCTCGCGCGCCAGGGTGGAGTCCCCGAACAGGAAGCCTGGCGTGCGCCCCCAGGCCGCCCATTCCAGCGCGGCGCCGGCGGGCAGATCTTCGGCGCGAGGGCCCAGCACCCGGCCGGGGGCATGGCCCAGCAGGCGAACCAGGCCCGGGAGCATCGCGTGGAAGAAGAGCCAGGCCTGCACCCGGGCCCAACCGGACCAATGCCCCAGATAGGCGACCTGGGCTGCGACGCCCAGCACGGCATCGACCTTGTCTTCGAAGCCCGGCACGAGGCCGACGGCATTGCCGCCGAGGGAATGGCCGATCCAGAGCAATCCGAGGTCGTGGCCCTGCTGCGTCTGTTCCAGCCGGCGGCGCCGATCCGCGGCGTGGAGAGCGGCAGCCATGTCGACGCGCGCCCAGTCGCGAAGCCGGACGTCTTCACCCGCGTGCAGGGCACGGCGAGACGCCGCGATCCCGCGGTAGTCGAAGGTGAGGACGGCATAGCCCCGGTCAGCCAGCCACTGTGCGAAGTGGCGGTAGTAGCTCGCCGGCACCGCGGTTGCGCAGCCGATCACCGCGACCGCACGAACAGCCTGCCCCGCGCCTGGCTCGAACCACGTGGCGGCCAGCAGGCGGCCATCGCTGCAGCGGATCGAGGTGCGTTGGGGCAGCGTCGCTTGTGCAGCGGCCGAGGCGTCTTCCAGGCGGCGGGCGGGTGCGTGCTGGGACGCAGTCGGGGACGTGGGAGTGAGGGACAGCGTAGGCATCACGGCTCAGGGCAGTGCCCTTGCGGGGCGATGGCAAGCAGTCTAGATTGGCAACGTAGTAGCCACTAGGCGGCCATCGGATGCCGCTTCGTCAACAAAATGTCGACAAATGCCACGCCACTGCCGGGTTTGGGGCGACGCCGGCAGACGCCCGCTGAGGCGGCTCTCGATGCCAACGCGCTGGAGCTGTTCGCGCGGATCGCGCAGGCGGGCAGCTTTGCCCAGGCCGGCCGGGATCTCGGCCTGACCCGTGCCGCCATCAGCCGGCGCATTGCTGCCATCGAAGAAGCCGTCGGCCTGGTGTTGTTCGCGCGGAGTACGCGCAGCCTCGGACTGACCGAGGCCGGCCGACGTCTGCACGCGAGGGCGCGTGCCGTGCGGGACGCCGCGGAGAGCGCCCGGCTCGCGCTGCGGCACACCCGCGATCAGCTGGATGGCACGCTGCGGATCAGCGCCACGGCAGGTTTCGGCCGGCATGTGCTGGCGCCGCTGCTGGCGCAGTTCCAGGCGCTGCATCCCGCCGTGAGGTACGAACTCTTCTTCACCGACCGCCGGGTGGATCTGCTGCGGGAGGGTCTGGACATTGCGTTTCGGGTGACGAGCCAGCCTCCGGAGGCGTGGGTGGCACAGCCGGTCCTTGGTTTTCGGGTTCGCGCGTACGGTCTGAAGGCGCAGGCGCCATTGGCCCGGCCTGCTGAGCTCGCCGGCCTGCCGATGCTGCTGTTGGGGCAAGGCGAAGAGCCCTACGAGAGCCATTGGTCGCACGAATCCGGCGCGCGGGAGGATGTCATCCTGCAGGCCAGTGGATGGGGTAGCGACCTGGATGGTTTGATCGCCCTCGCACGGCATGGCGCCGGTGTCGTGCTGGCGCCCGACTTCTGCGTGGAGCCAGTGCTCGCGCCGGGAGTCACCGGCTCGGACACTGGCGGTGGCGAGTCCGGCGGGAGTGGGGCCGGGCTGGTGGATCTGTTGCCCGGATGGCGACTGCTGGTGGGGATCGAGACGGTCCAGGCCTTGACGCTGCCGCTGCCGGCAGGTTCGGAGACGGCACGGGCCCTGGTGCGATTCGTCAGAGACGGTCTTGCTGCGAGGCGCTGACCGTTGATCGGCTGCGGCGTATTGGCCCCTCAATCCGTGCGATCCGGTTGACGCAGACGACGGCGCGCTGAATGGAATCGCTGTGCGACGGTCTGGACGACGGCTGGCCCTAGGGAGAGGGAGCCGTGGCAGGACGGTGGGGGAACATCGTGGGTGATGATCAGCGGAGACACTTCATCAGGTTTCGCGAAGCTCAAGAGTGCAGCAGCCCAAGGCATTGAGTGGGCAGGGTGAGCGCGCTTGGGCCGTCGGAGTCGGGGCGATGGGCGCCCGTCCGACACCGTCGAATAGCTTGCCGATAAAAGTCTGAGTATTGAGTCCGCAAAAGCAAAACCCCCACCGTGAGGTACACGATGGGGGTTGGCTTCAATAAATAGCCTGACGATGACCTACTTTCACACGGGAATCCGCACTATCATCGGCGCTGACTCGTTTCACTGTCCTGTTCGGGATGGGAAGGAGTGGGA
>RXJW01000068.1 GCA_003963005.1 Burkholderiales bacterium | reverse complement strand
CTCAACGCCATCGCCAAGAACGGGTCGACTTGGGATGCGTCGCTGCATCAAGCTTGACTTTCAAGACGGTTGCTCAGTCGTCGGCGCTGGCGAAGCCGAACAGGCTCAGCAGGCTCGTGAACAGGTTGAAGATCGACACGAACAGGCTCACCGTGGCCATCACGTAGTTGGTCTCGCCGCCGTTCACGATCTGCTGGGTCTCGTACAGGATCAGGCCGGCCGACAGCAGGGCCACGACGGCCGACACCGTCAGCGCCAGCGCCGGGATCTGGAAGAAGATCGCCGCCAGGCCCGCGAGCATCGCCACGATCATGCCGGCGAACAGGAAGCCGCCCATCCAGGACAGATCGCGCCGGGTGGTGGTCGCGTAGGCGGACAGGGCCAGGAAGACCGCGCCGGTTGCGCCGAGCGCGAGCATGACGGCCTGGCCCCCCGAGGGGAGAGCCAGCGTGCGGGTCAGCAGCGGGCCGAGGGTCCAGCCCATGAAGCCCGTCAGCGCGAACACGAGGCCGACGGCAGCACCGCTGTTGCGCAGCTTGTGGATGCCGAACAGCAGGCCGAAGTAGACGACCAGGGTCAGGATCAACCCGGGTGCCGGCAGCTGGAAGGTCACGGCGGCGCCCGCCACGGCGGCGCTGAAGATCAGCGTCATCGACAGCAGGGCATAGGTGTTGCGCAGCACGCGGTGCGCGGTGCCACGGTCGACGGCGCCGTAGGGCACGGCGAGGGCGACGGTGCGGGGTGTGTGTTGCATGGCGGCTCTCCTTGGAGGGGCGTGGGGAGCAGCAGGTTAGGTCGCCAAGTGCTCAGAAAAAAGCAGAAAATAAAGAAGCGAATCTTCCAGAGAAATTGAGGTTGAACATGAGCTTGAGCTTCAGCTATCGCCATCTCTACTACTTCTGGGCCGTGGCCAAGGAAGGCGGTCTCACGCGGGCGGCGGAAAAGCTCGGCCTGTCGGTGCAGACCGTGTCGACCCAGGTCCGCGAGCTGGAACAGGCGCTGGGCGCGGCCCTGCTCAAGCCGTCGGGCCGCAGCCTGGTGTTGACCGAGGCCGGCACGGCGGCGCTGGAGCAGGCGGAGCAGATCTTCCAGATCGGCGAGACCCTGCCCGAGCGCGTCCGTGACGCAGCCACCGCACCCGCGATGCGACTGGCGGTCGGCATTTCCGATGGCCTGCCCAAGCTGGTCGCGCAGCGTCTGTTGTCGCCGGTTCTGGACACGCCGCAGCTGCGCCTGCTGTGCCACGAGGACGAATTCGACGACCTGCTCGGCGACCTCGCCCTGCATCGCCTGGACGTGGTGCTGGCTGACCGGCCCGCGCCGGCCAACCCCAACCTGCGCGTGTACAGCCATTCCCTGGGCAGCTCGCCGGTGGCGTGGTACGCGCCGGTGAAATGGGCGGCGGCTGCGCGCCGGAAGTTCCCGGCTTCGCTCGCCGACGTGCCCCTGCTGTTGCCCACGTCGCACGCGGCGCTGCGCGCGCGGCTCGACCATTGGTTGGCCGACCAGGGTCTTCGCCCGCGCGTGACCGGCGAGTTCGAGGACAGCGCGCTGCTGGCCACCTTCGGCAGCGAGGGCCTGGGCGTGTTCCCGGCCGCCACCGCGGTGGATGACGCGCTGACCGGCCGTTATGGCCTCATCAACGTGGGCTTGGCCGAGGGCGTGGCCGAACAGTTCTACGCGGTCGGCACGGACAAGAAGATCAGCCACCCGCTCGTGCGCCGACTGCTGCCGCAGGCGGCTTGACCTCAGCCCTGACATGCGGCCGTCAGCCCCGGCTTGCTACAGTTGACGTTTACGTCAATTAGACCGCCCCGGCGGCCCGGCACGAGCGGGCTGCTGCCCGGGCGCACCGGAGACCCACGACATGAACCTGCCCGGCCTCAATTTCCAGCTCGGTGAAGACATCGACGCCCTGCGCGACGCGGTGCGCGCCTTTGCCGACGAAGAGATCGCCCCGCGCGCCGCCGAAATCGATCGCAGCGACCAGTTCCCGATGGACCTGTGGCGCAAGATGGGCGAACTGGGCGTGCTCGGCATCACGGTGCCTGAGGAATACGGCGGCGCGAACATGGGCTACCTCGCCCACATGGTGGCGATGGAAGAGATCAGCCGCGGCAGCGCCTCGGTGGGCCTGTCCTACGGCGCACACAGCAACCTGTGCGTGAACCAGATCAAGCGCAACGGCAATGCCGCCCAGAAGGCCAAGTACCTGCCCAAGCTGATCAGCGGCGAGCACGTCGGGGCCCTCGCGATGAGCGAACCGGGCGCCGGATCCGACGTCATCGGCATGAAGCTCAGGGCTGAGGACAAGGGCGGCTACTACGTGCTCAACGGCAGCAAGATGTGGATCACCAACGGCCCGGACGCGGACACCCTGGTGGTCTATGCCAAGACCGAGCCGGAGCTCGGTGCGCGTGGCGTGACGGCCTTCCTGATCGAGAAGGGCATGAAGGGCTTCAGCATCGCGCAGAAGCTCGACAAGCTCGGCATGCGCGGCTCGCACACGGGCGAGTTGGTGTTCCAGAACGTGGAAGTGCCGGCCGAGAACGTGCTGGGCGCGGTGAACGGCGGCGCGAAGGTGCTGATGTCCGGCCTGGACTACGAGCGCGCCGTGCTCAGCGGCGGCCCGCTCGGCATCATGCAGTCGGTGATGGACCACATCATTCCCTACATTCACGACCGCAAGCAGTTCGGCCAGAGCATCGGCGAATTCCAGCTCATCCAGGGCAAGGTGGCCGACATGTACACGGTGCTGCAGGCCGCGCGCAGCTTCGCGTACACGGTGGCGAAGAACCTCGACCTGCTCGGCGCCGAGCATGTGCGCCAGGTGCGCAAGGACTGCGCGAGCGTCATCCTCTGGACGGCCGAGAAGGCCACCTGGATGGCCGGCGAGGGCATCCAGATCTTCGGCGGCAACGGCTACATCAACGAGTACCCGCTCGGCCGGCTGTGGCGCGATGCCAAGCTCTACGAGATCGGAGCCGGCACGAGCGAAATCCGCCGCATGCTGATCGGCCGCGAGTTGTTTGCCGAGACAATGTGAGGCATGCCCTACCGCCTGCACACCCTGCTGAACCAGAACCGCGACTGGGCGGCCCGCGTCGAGTCTGAACGCCCCGGGTTCTTCACGAGCCTGCTGGCGCAGCAGGCGCCCCAGTACCTCTGGATCGGGTGTGCCGACAGCCGCGTGCCGGCCAACGAGATCCTGGGCCTGTTGCCGGGTGACGTGTTCGTGCATCGCAACGTTGCCAACGTCGTGGTTCACAGCGACATGAACGCGCTGTCGGTCATGCAGTTCGCGATCGACCAGTTGCAGGTGCACCACGTGATGGTCGTGGGCCACTACGGCTGCGGCGGCGTGCGTGCGGCATTGCTCGGGCTGCGCGTGGGCGTGGTGGACAACTGGATCCGCCACGTGCAGGACGTGCGCAAGAAGCACCGCGCCTGGCTGGACACGCTGCCCGGCGAAACCGAGAAGCTGCAGGCCCTGTGCGAGCTCAACGTGCTGGAGCAGGCGCTCAACGTCTGCGAGACGACCGTCGTGCAGGACGCCTGGGCGCGCCAGCAGACGGTGGTGGTGCATGGCTGGGTCTATGGCCTGCACAACGGCCTGCTGGAGGACCTGGAGATGACGGTCCGCAGCGCCGAGGAAGTGGAGCCTGCCTACGAACGGGCGCTGGCTGCCCTCAAGCAGCGCCTGGGGCAGCCCGCCTGACGGCCGACGCGACGCGGTGGCGTCGCGCCACCCCGCTTCAGGAGGTCTTGCGGCGGATCTTCAAAGCCATCACGGCCAGTCCCAGGCCGAGCATCAGATAGGTCGTCGGCTCGGGCACCTGGGCCACGTTGATCAGGCCGGCATAGGCGCCACCAGCCGTGCCGACCACCTGACCCCGCACCTCGAGCGTGTAGGTGCCGGCCGCCAGGCTCGGCACGTCCATCATGTTGAAGGGGCCCGAGCCGTTGGCGACGGTGGATGGGTTGCTCTGTGCGGTGCTCCAGGCGTTGATCAGGGCCGGGTTGCCGGCCATCGCCGTGCCGGCCGCTTGCGGCGTGCCTGCGTACAGGCGCGACTGCAGGTTGGTGATGGACAGCAGCGTGCCCAGGTCGAGCGAAGCCACGAAGCTGCTCAGGCCCGAGGCGGGCACCGTGAAGGTGTAGGTGTCGTAGAAGGTGTCGGCCGGCGAAAAGGAATTGCCGCCGACCGACGACACGACGCCGCTGGCCACCGTGAAGCTGTTGCCGAACGGCACGGCCGAAGCCGGTGACGCGAGGCTGCCGAGCGTGGTCTGCTTGCTGGTGACGGGGGCAGCCTGGACGCTGCCGTGGAACAGGCCCACCAGCGCGAGGCTGGCCAGGGCTGCGGGGGTGAGCTTGCGTTGCATGACGATCCTCAGGAGTGATGGCGGGAGCGCGGAGAGCGCGGAACGTTGTTGACTATCGCGACGCTCCAAGACAACGCGGACCGCAACCCCACCGCGCTCGCTGTACCGTTCGGACTACGCCCGGATGACCATTGCCTTGCAAGCCGGTCTGTCCGGCGCATGCCGGCGGCCTTGGCCGCGCCCGCGAGACTTGCCCGATGACCGCCGCCCTGTTTCCTACCAAGCTGACCGACCCGCGCGCCTACGAGATCGCCTCGGCGCTGAAGGAGGGCTTCGACCGCCACTACCGGCTGTTCCGCGCCACCTCAGCCGAGGCCAAGGCCCGCTTCGAGCGCGGCGACTGGGCCAGCCAGCAGCGCGCGCAGGCCCTGCGCATCGAGTTCTACGACGCCCGCGTCATCGAGACGACCGCGCTGCTGGAACAGCGCTTCGCCGCCGCCTCGCTGCCGATGGACGTCTGGCAGCAGGTCAAGTTGCACTTCATCGGGCTGTTGATCAACCACCGCCAGCCCGAGCTGGCCGAGACCTTCTTCAACTCGGTCTGCACGCGCATCCTGCACCACGCCTACTTTCACAACGACTTCATCTTCGTGCGGCCGGCGGTGTCGACCGAGTACATCGAGAACGACGAGCCCGCCGCCCGCCCGACCTACCGCGCCTACTACCCGACGCCCGCCACGCTGCGCGACACGATCGCGCGCGTCATCACCAATTTCCAGCTCGACGGCGAGTTCGTCGACCTGGCGCGCGACGCCGAGCGGGTACTGGCCGCCGTGATGCGACAGCTCGGCGACTTCCGCTGGCGCGCCAACTTCCAGCTGCAGGTGCTGTCGAGCCTGTTCTTCCGCAACAAGGGCGCCTACGTCGTCGGCAAGCTCATCAACGGCTTCACCGAGACGCCGTTCGCGCTGCCCATCCTGCGGCGCGACAGCGATGGCCGCTTCTTCATCGACGCTGCGCTCTTCGGCGAGGACGACCTCGCCGTGCTGTTCAGCTTCGCGCGGGCCTACTTCCTCGTGGACATGGAGGTGCCGAGCGCCTACGTGCAGTTCCTGCGCAGCCTGATGCCACGCAAGCCCCGCTCCGAGATCTACTCGGCACTCGGCCTGCAGAAGCAGGGCAAGAGCCTGTTCTACCGGGACTTCCTCGCCCACCTGCGCCACAGCTCCGACCGCTTTCGCATCGCGCCAGGCATCAAGGGCATGGTCATGCTGGTGTTCGACCTGCCGAGCTTTCCCTTCGTCTTCAAGGTCATCAAGGATTTCTACCCGGCGCCCAAGGACACCAGCCGCGAACTCATCCAGCGCAAATACCTGCTCGTGAAGACCCACGACCGCGTCGGCCGCATGGCCGACACGCTGGAGTACACCCGCGTCGCCTTCCCGCGGCACCGCTTCGAGGAAGCCCTGCTGGCCGAGCTCAAGCACTTCTGCCCGAGCGTGGTGGAAGAAAACGGCGACGACCTCGTGCTGCGCCACGTCTACATCGAGCGCCGCATGGTGCCGCTGAACATCTACCTGCAGGACGCCACGCCCGAGCAGGTCGAGCGCGTCGTCGTGGAGTACGGCCAGGCGATCAAGGAGCTCGTGGCCGCCAACATCTTCCCCGGCGACATGCTGTGGAAGAACTTCGGCGTGACGCGTCACGGCAAGGTCGTGTTCTACGACTACGACGAGATCGAGTACCTCACCGACTGCAACTTCCGCCGCATCCCGGCCCCGCGCAACGACGAGGAGGAGATGTCGGGCGAGGTCTGGTGGCCGGTCGCGCCGCGGGACGTGTTCCCCGAGACCTTCGCACCCTTCCTGCTCGGCGACCCGCGGGTGCGGGCGGTGTTCATGCGCCATCATTCGGACCTGCTGGATGCCGACTACTGGAATGGCCAGAAGGCGCGCATCCAGGCGGGCCACGTGCACGATGTCTTTCCCTACGATGCGGCGCGTCGCTTCGGCCAGGCCTGAGCGCCAGCCCGGGCGCGCCCTGATGCGGACGGCCCAACCCGGCTGACAGAATCGACCGCCATGGACCACCCCACTGCCGACGCCGGCGGACCCTTCAAGCCCCAGCTCGCCAAGCACCGCTTCGATGCGCTGCAGGATGGCGTCTACGCGATCGCGATCACGCTCCTGGTGCTGGAGCTGCGGCTGCCGGCGGCAGAGCATTTCCACACCGCTGACCAGTTGCTGGAGGCCTTGGCCGGCCTGCTGCCGCGCGTGCTGGCCTGGCTCGTGAGCTTCTTCGTGCTGGCGCTGTTCTGGCACGCCTCCCTGCGCGCGCAGGCCTGGGTGCGGCATCTGGACAGCAAGCTGGTCTGGATCAACATCTGCTCGCTGCTGTTTGCCAGCTGCCTGCCGTTCGCGTCCAGCATCGTCGGCGAGTACCCGGGGCTGCTGCCCTCGCAGTGCCTGTACGCCGGGGTGATGGCCGGCATGGCGCTGACGGCGCTGTGGCAGCTGCGCCACCTCAATGCCCACCCCGAGCTCTGCCACAGCCCCATGCCGGCCGGCGTGCGCAAGGCGGCCAGCCTGCGCATCCTGGGCCTGCTGGGCACCGTGGTGCTGGCGGTGCTGATCGCCATGCTCGACCCGCGCTTCGCGACGATGGCCTTCATGCTGATGGCGGTCATCGGGCCCTGGAGCGCCCGGGTGGAGCGGCGCACACCGGCCTGACGGGCGCCGGCGTCAGCCCTGGCTGGCGCGGAACACGCGCACCCGGTGGCCATCGGGGTCGGCCGTCACGGCCGTGAAGCCGAAGTCCATGGCCGTCGGCGCCTGCAGCACCGGCCAGCCCGCCGCCTGCCAGGCGGACACGGCGGCGTGCACCTCGGCATCGGTGCCGACCGTGAGCCCGATCTCGGCGCCGCCGCCGCGGTGAGGCCCGGCCGGCTGCACGTCATGGGCGCCCCACAGGCCGAGCATGGTGGTGTCGTTGAGCATGAACATCGCGAAATTCGGGCTCTGCTCGACGGGTTCCCGGCCAAGCAGGGCGCGATAGAACATCACGCTTTCCGCCGGGCTTTGGACATAGAGGATCAGGCAGTCGGGTTTCATCGCATTCCTGGTGGGTTGAGGCCGTCATGCTCGGCCGGGCCACTGTCGCCGCGTGTCAGCAGTCCGCGCGGTGCATCCGTCCGCGACAATGCCGGGCTTCGACGATTCCCCGCTCACCATGTCCGACACCCGCCCCGAACTCCCTGACCACCTCAGCGTCGACCCCCGCAGCCCGCATCACGTGGCTGCCGTCTTCGAGCACGAGATCGGCATCCGCTTCAACGGCAAGGAGCGCCACGACGTGGAGGAATACTGCATCAGCGAAGGCTGGATCAAGGTGCCGGCCGGCAAGACGCTGGACCGCAAGGGCCGGCCGCTGTGCATCAAGCTCAAGGGCCAGGTCGAGGCCTTCTACCGCTGAGTCGGTGACCGGCGCGCCAGGCGCAGCCGCAGGCCGCCCTCGGGCCGCACCGTGACCGCCATGCGCGGCTTCGGCGGTGTGGTGTCCACCGGGCTCAGCGTGAAGCGCTGCAGCACCAGTGCCGCGATCAGCGTCATCTCCAGCACGGCGAAGTGCTGGCCCAGGCACACGCGCGGCCCCAGGCCGAAGGGCAGGTAGGCACCCCGCGGCACGTCGGGCGCTCCCGGCAGGAAGCGCTCCGGCCGGAAGGCCTCGGGCTCGGGCCACCAGCGCGGGTCGCGGTGCAGCAGCCAGGGCGTCACGCGCACGAGCGTGCGGGCCGGCAGCCGCACGCCGGCGACCGTCACCTCGCGCGTGAGGCGCCGGGTCATCAGCGCCGCCACGGGCGGAAAGAGCCGCATCGCTTCCTTCAGCGAGGCAGACAGGAAAGGCAATGCGCCGGTGTCGTCCGCCGTGGGTGTGCGCCCGCCGAGCACGGCATCGACCTCCTCGCGCGCCCGTGCCTGCACCTCAGGGTGGGCGGCGAGCAACCAGCTCCACCACAGCAGCGCCGTTGCGCTCGTCTCGTGGCCGGCCTGGAAGCTGACCATGCACTGGTCGTAGATCTCCTGGGCCGACAGCGCCTCGCCCGTGGCCTCGTCGCGCAGCGACTTCAGCATGCCGAGCAGGTCGGGCTGGGGCTCGGCCGCGTCACGCCGGGCGTCGATGTGCTGCGACAGCAGCCCGTGGATCAGGCGCGATGCCCGGCGCTTGGCCGCCTTGCCCGGCAGCGGCAGCCAGTCGGGCAGCGTGACCGGCCAGAACATCTCGGCCAGTGCCGTCTTGCTGAGCACCTGCACCGCCCGCGCGGCGGCCGCCGTGTCGCTGCCAATGGGCGTGCTGAACAATGTGCGCGAGATGACGTCCATCGTCAGGTGGCTGTAGAGACCGTCCATCTCGGTCTCGCCGCCCGGCAGCGCATCGAGCCCCTGCACGGCAGCCTGCGTCATCAGCGTCGCGTAGCCGGCCACGCGCCGGGGCGTGAAGGCCTGCATCAGCATGCGGCGCTGACGCTGCCAGGTGGCGCCTTCGGTGACGAGCACCGACTGCCCCATCAGCTCGGCAAAGACCTCGGGGCCACGGCGCCAGCGGATCAGGGCGTCGGCGTGCTCGACGATGAGCTGGCGCACGAGTTCCGGGTCGAAGACGTCCACGCCGCGCTCGCCGAGGATGCGCTGTGCCGCCAGGTCGCCCAGCGGCTGCTGGCGGGCAATGACCGCGAGATAGTCGCGCCGCATGGCCATCAGCACGGGGAAGCCCCACCAGCGGGTGGGGTGCGAGGGCAGGTCGGTCCAGGTTCGTTCCGTCATGACCCCGAATGGTGCCTTGTCCTGGCGACAGCGGCGGAATTCACGATCGCGCCCCCTCCGGCCGCCGCGCCGTGGCCGACCTGCTTGTGCCGCGGCAGGCCCCACCCCTACAGTGAAAGTCATGGGCTTGGGGCGGCTGGCTGGCGTCATCGGGGTTCTGGTGGGCTTGGCGCAGGCGGCGTCGGCGGTGACCTGCCCGCCGCGCCTGCGCGTCGGTTTCCTGGACGTCGATTCCCCGCCGATGCTGCTCGGCCAGGGGCCGGATTTCGCTGATCCGCCGGGCTGGCAGGTGGTGGCCATGCGCGAGACCGCCCGGCGGCTCGGTTGCGCGCTGGAGGCCATGCGGCTGCCGGGCCTGCGCCTGGACCTGCTGCTGCAGCAGGGGCAGCTCGAGTTCAGCCTGTTCTACGGCGCCACGCCCGAGCGGCTGCGCTGGATGGCGGTGCCGCTGGATGCCGCGGGTCAGCCCGACGTGGCCTGGGCACCGCTGTTCGGTCATTTGTCGCTGTACGCGCGGGCCGATTCACCGGCCGCGGGTGGCAAGGCCTGGGACGGCACGCGGCTGGCGCCGGGCGTGCGCGTCGGGGCTGTGGCGCAGACCACGCAGGAGCAGGTCGCGCTGAGTCGGGGGTGGCCGCTGGAGACGCCGCTGAGCATCGACAACGCGCTGCAGATGCAGCGTGCCGGCCGCTTCGACCTGCTGCTGACAGCCCGCGAGACGGTGCGGCCCGACATGCTCAACGGGCCGGGCCGGTTGGTCGAACTCGCTCCGCCGGTGGAGCGGCGCCCCTTCTTTGTCGTGGCCAGCCTGCAGCTGCAGGCCGCCCACCCGGCCTTCGTGGCCGCGTTCTGGCGCGAGGCCTGCCTCTCGGTGCGCCGGCTGGCGCCGCAGGCCCGGCCGGTGGAGTGCGGCGTCGCGCCGGCTGCGCTCGCCAAACCCTGAAATCGGCCTGGTTGACGTGAACGTCAACCAAACGGAGCAGAATGGCGGGATTCGCTGCAACTCAGGAGACTGTCATGTCCGACTCCATCGTCATCGTGTCCGCCGCCCGCACCCCCATCGGCGGCCTGCTGGGTGATTTCGCCAGCCTCGCCGGCTGGGAGCTGGGGGCCGTGGCCATCAAGGCGGCCGTCGAGCGCGCCGGTGTGCCGGGCGACGCCGTCGACGAAGTGCTGATGGGCAACTGCCTGATGGCCGGCCAGGGCCAGGCGCCCGCCCGCCAGGCCCTTCGCCGTGCCGGCCTGCCGGATTCGGCCGGCGCCGTCACGATGAGCAAGATGTGCGGCTCCGGCATGCGCACGATGATGTTCGCGCACGACATGCTGCAGGCCGGCTCGGCCGAGGTCATGGTGGCCGGCGGCATGGAGAGCATGACCAACGCGCCGCACCTCATGTTTGCCCGCAAGGGCATCAAGTACGGCGCCTCGGCCGTGTACGACCACATGGCCCTGGACGGACTGGAAGACGCCTACGAGCGCGGCAAGGCCATGGGCGTGTTTGCCGAGCAGTGCGTGGCCAAGTACGCCTTCACCCGCGAGGCCATGGACCAGTACGCCATCACCTCCACCCAGCGCGCCAAGGCCGCCAACGAAAGCGGCGCCTTCGACTGGGAAATCGCGCCGGTCACGATCTCCGGCCCCAAGGGCGACACCGTCATCAAGTTCGACGAGCAGCCCTTCAAGGCCAAGCTCGACAAGATCCCGACGCTCAAGCCGGCGTTCAAGAAAGACGGTGCCATCACCGCTGCCACGTCCTCCAGCATTTCCGATGGCGCGGCTGCCCTCGTGCTGATGCGCGAAAGCACCGCCCAGGCCCGCGGCCTGAAGCCGGTGGCGCGCATCGTCAGCCACGCGGTGCACGCCCAGGCGCCGGACTGGTTCACGACCGCCCCGGTCGGTGCCATCCAGAAGGCGCTGGCCAAGGCCGGCTGGCAGGCCGCCGACGTCGACCTGTGGGAAGTGAACGAGGCCTTCGCTGCCGTCACGATGGCGGCCATGGCCGAGTTCAAGCTGCCGCACGACATCGTCAACGTCAACGGCGGGGCCGTGGCGCTGGGCCACCCGATCGGCGCGAGCGGTGCGCGCATCGTCGTGACGCTGCTCGGCGCGCTGAAGGCCCGCGGCCTCAAGAAGGGCCTGGCGGCGCTGTGCATCGGCGGCGGCGAAGCGACGGCCCTGGCCGTGGAACTGCTCTAAGCCATGGAAGTCGGTGTCCACGACCTGGCGCTGTTCGCCGCGACCGTCTTCGTGCTGAACGCGACGCCGGGCGTGGACATGGCGCTGACGGTCGGCGCCACGCTGCGGGCCGGCTGGCGCCAGGGCGTCGCGGTGGTCCTGGGCATCAACCTGGGCTGCATCTTCCACACGGTCGCGGCGGCCTTCGGGCTGGCGGCCCTGCTGGCGGCGTCGGCGCAGGCCTTCACGGTGGTCAAGCTCGCGGGCGCGGCCTATCTGCTCTACGTGGCCTGGGGCATGGCCCGCGCCGGGTTGCGACCCGCGGCGGCGGCAGCTGACCCCGCCGCGGTGGCCCCCACCTTCGGCCGCGGCGTCTGGCAGGGCTTCCTGACCAACGCCCTCAATCCCAAGGTGGCCCTGTTCTACCTGGCCCTGCTGCCGCAGTTCATCGACGCCGATGCACCGCACAAGACCGGCGCCTTCGTGTTCCTGGGCCTCTGGTTCGTCGTGCAGGGCGGGCTGTTCTCTCTGGCGTTGGTCGGCCTGACTGCGATGGCACGCCACCTGCCCGCGCGCCCCGGCGTCGGCCGTGCGCTGAACCTGGGCGGGGCGGGCCTCTTCACTTTCCTGGCCGTGCGCCTCGCGCTGGCCGAACGCCACTGAGGTGTCATGAACGTTCTCATCGTGGGCGCGTCACGCGGCCTGGGTCTTGAGTTTGTCCGCCAGTACCGCGCCGCCGGTGCCACGGTTACCGCCACCGTGCGTGACGACGCCGGCCGTGCCCGCCTCACCGAACTCGGTGCCAAGCCGCTGATGCTGGACGTGGCGAGTGCCACGAGCGTGTCGGGCCTGGCCTGGCAGATCGACGGCGAGGCCTTCGACGTCGTCGTCATCAACGCCGGTGTCTTCGGCCCGCGCGCCGGGGCGCTGGAGGCGCCAACGCAGGACGACTTCGACACGGTCATGCGTACCAACGTGCTGGGCCCGATGCGGCTGCTGCCGCAGGTGGCCGAGGCGCTGGCGCCCGGCGCACGGCTGGCCATCGTCTCCTCGCGCATGGGCTCCATCGGGCTGCGCACCAACGGCAGCGGCTGGCTCTACCGGGCCTCCAAGGCGGCGGTCAATTCGGTCATGAAGGACGCCTCCCTCGCGCTCGCCGGCAAGGCCACCGTCATCAGCTTCCACCCGGGTTGGGTCAAGACCGACATGGGCGGGGCGGGTGCCGACATCGACGCATCGACCAGCATCGCCGGCATGCGCACCGTGCTCGCCAGCGTGAAGCCGGCCGACACGGGCAGCTTCTTCAACTACGACGGCCAGCGGCTGGACTGGTAGCGCTGGCGTGCGGACGGTGCTGCGCAGGACGCTCAAGGCGCTCGGCTGGCTGACGCTGGCGCTGCTGCTGGTAGTGGCTGCCTGGGTCGCCAGCAATGGGCCGTGGGCGGATGACGCCGGCGCGCCCTTGCCCCCGCAACTTGCTGTCACCTCGCCGGCCATTGCGCCGCAGCACAATGCCTTCTTCGACCAGCTCGGCCTGCGGGCGCCGGCGGGCGAAAGCCCCAATGTCTATGGGCAGCGAGTCATGCGAGGCGAGCCGGAGGCCCCTGCGCAGGCGTTGCTGGCCCTGCCGACCTCGGCGGTCTGGCACTGCCAGCCCAAGACGCAGGACTGCATCCGGCTCTGGCGAGCTGCGGCACTCCCGTTGCATGAGGAGATGGCGCGTGTGCGCGAGTTCGGTCAGCGCTGCCTGGCCCTGTCCTCTCGACCAGGCTACGACGAGCAACTGATGTCGCGCCAGACGTCGGGGCCACTGGCAGACAAGCCGTTTGCCAGCTATCCCTTGCCGATCTTCGCCGGCTTGTCCAGCTGCCTGCGCTGGTTCCAGGTGACCGCCGCACTGGCGGCCGATCTTCGCGAATCGCAGGATGCCTGGGGCCGTGCCGACAGCTTGCGCCGCAGGGTGGCCGGAGGCTCGAAGAGCCTCATCAGCCAGGCCATGGCCTGGTCTTGGGCTGCCTCGCAGACCCAACTGCTCGCGCAGTGGCTCGCGCAGACACCCGGAGCGACACTGGACGACGCCTGGCTCCGGCCCCTGCCCGCCACCGTGCTCGAGCCGTCGACGTGGATCAAGGCTGAGGCGCATTTCCAGCGACAGATCGCTGGAGATGTCGGCATGCCGGCCCAGTGGATCTTCGATGACGAGCCCAACCTCCTCCAGCGCTCGATGAACCGCATCAACCTCGGTTACCTGCCGCATGCGACGCAGCGTCTGCAGGACGCCCTGTGGCTGTCCCGTCTGCAGCAGCTCGGCTCATTGCAGGGCGCTGCCCTTGCGCAACAGGCGCCAGTCAGACAGGCCGAGGAGGAGCCGTCGCTGTGGACGTTGCTGTACTGGCGCAACACGCTGGGCCACATCGTCGTGAAGATCGGCGCACCTGAGTTCCTGCGCTACTTCATGAGCCAGGCGGATGCGTCGGCGCACCCGCAGCTGTTGCAGGCCGTCGTGGCCTTGAATGCACGGCCCCCCTCGGACCGCCCCATGGCGCTCGCGGCCCTGCCGCTGTCGGCTGAATTGCGCGAACAATTGCGCCTCGACGGCGACACGCTCGTCTGGCGCGGCTGGCAACACGCTGTCGAGCCCGCCCGTGCAGCCCCTCTGCGCTTGCCCTTGAAACCTGGCTGAGCGCCTGCTTGTCTCCCCCACCTCTCGGTCGCACCAAAATGCTCCTCCCCGAAGACCACCTCGCCGTCCAGGACGCCATCCGCGCCTACGTGCAGGCTGAAATCGCCCCCCACGCCGCGGCCTGGGACAAGGCCCATCACTTCCCCGCCGAGCAGCTCAAGGGCCTCGCCGCCCTGGGCTGCTACGGCGTGGCCGTGCCGACCGAATGGGACGGCGCGGGCCTGGACTACCTGGCCCTGGCCGTCATCCTCGAAGAGATCGCAGCGGGCGACGGCGGCACGAGCACGGTCGTGAGCGTCAACAACTGCCCGGTGTGCTCCATCCTGATGGCCTTCGGCAACGATGACCAAAAGGAGCGCTTCCTGAAGCCGCTCGCACGTGGCGACATGCTCGGCGCCTTCTGCCTGACCGAGCCGCACGTCGGCTCCGAGGCCGGCGGCCTGAAGACGACCGCGGTGCGCGACGGCGACGCCTACGTGCTCAACGGCGTCAAGCAGTTCATCACGAGCGGCAAGCACGGTGACGTCGCCATCGTGATGGCCGTGACCGACAAGGCCGCCGGCAAGAAGGGCATCAGTGCCTTCCTCGTGCCCACCACCACGCCGGGCTACACCGTCGCACGCGTCGAGGAGAAGCTCGGCCAGCACAGCAGCGACACCGCGCAGATCGTCTTCGAGAACTGCCGCGTGCCGGTCGCCAACCGCCTGGGCGAGGAAGGCCAGGGCCTGAAGATCGCGCTGTCGGGCCTGGAGGGCGGGCGCATCGGCATCGCGTCGCAGTCCGTCGGCATGGCCCGCGCCGCCTTCGAAGCCGCACTGCGCTACAGCAAGGACCGCGTCACCTTCGGCCAGCCGATCTTCGAGCACCAGGCGGTGCAGTTCAAGCTGGCCGACATGGCCACGCAGATCGAGGCGGCGCGCCAGCTCATCTGGCACGCCGCCAGCCTCAAGGACGCTGGCAAGCCCTGCCTGAAGGAAGCCGCGATGGCCAAGCTCTTTGCCAGCGAAATCGCCGAGCGGGTGTGCTCCGACGCCATCCAGATCCACGGCGGCTACGGTTACCTGAGCGACTTCCCCGTCGAGCGCATCTACCGCGACGTGCGCGTCTGCCAGATCTACGAGGGCACGAGCGAGGTGCAGAAGATCCTGATTGGCCGGGCCCTCGCGCAGGCCTGATCAGGGCAGCCGCGCAAAGATGAGCCGGCCACCCACGGTGGCGGCGTCTTCCGGCCTGCCGTGGCGCTCGCAGTGGGGGCGCGCCTTGACCGATCGCTCCATGGCCAGCAGGTCATGGCTGTGACCCGTTGACAGCCCCGTGGCCGTGGTGCGGAAGCCGCAATGGCGCCAGAAGGCCTGTCCGGCGCTGTTTGATTCGGTGACGTTCAGGTACCACCGCTGAATACCCGGCCAGCGGCGCGCCTGCTTGCTCAGCCGGCTGACCATTTCGCAACCGAGATGCTGCTGGCGCCACCGGCGCGGCACGAGCAGCATCAGCAGTGCGGCGCTGTCAGCCGTGGGCAGGTGCAGCCCGACCTGGGCCAGCCCGACCGGCTGGTCGTGCTCGAACGCTGCGAAGGTGAGGCGATGCTCCGGGGCACACCCGGCCGGGAACCGGTCTGCCAGCGGCAAGGCCATGTCGCCCACGGGCAGTCGCCCGAAGGCGTCCATCTCGAAGTCGGGGGCTGCGAAGAACAGTGAATCGGCAAGCTGTTGGTCGAGCGGGTCGGTCAAGCGGAGGCGGCGCAGGTACATCGGCCTGTGGGGTGCTAACAGACAGACTGCCAGCATTGCAGGCCAGTTGAAGCGCTTTGCGTCTTGCGTGTAACGCTTCATGTGCCGTCGTGGCCGAGCGTTGCCGTCGCTGGCCGCACGGGGCCGAGCCGTGCAAATATCACCGTCGCGGCGCCGTAGAGCTCAGGTGAGGCGTGTACTGCGATAAATTGGGGTCACAAGGCGCAGGGACCACCTGGGGTGGTGACAAGCTGCGCGCCCCCTCCAGGAGACGCTCAATGTTCGCCAACCTGTCCATCGCCCAGCGCGTCGCGCTTTACCTCGGGCTGACCATCGCGCTGCAGGTGCATGTCATCGTCGGGGTGCTGACCGGCATGTCCGCCGGCTGGCTGATCGGCGGCAGCCTGTTGCTCGGCGGCCTGATTGCCTTCATCTACATCGACGGCGCCAAGAGCACCGGCGACTTCCTGCGCGACCTGATGGGCGGCGCCTCGCGCATGAGCGACGGCGACCTGCGCGAGGACATCGTGCTGCGCGGCAATGCCAGCGCGCGCGCCGGAATGTCGACGCTGCTGAAGCTGCAGACCACGCTGCGCGGCATGATGAGCACGCTGCGCGACGGGGCCGAGCAGGTGAACACCGCCGCCACTGAAATCGCCGCGGGCAACCTGGACCTGTCCCAGCGCACCGAGCAGGGCAGTGCCGACCTGCAGCAGGCCGCCAGCTCCATGCGCCAGATGACCGAGGCCGCCCGCCACAGCAGCGAAGCCATGGACGAGGCCAGCACCCTCGCCCAGAACACCTCCACCCAGGCCCGCCAGAGCGGCGAGGTGGTGCTCAACGCGGTCACCGCGATGAACGGCGTGAGCCAGAGCAGCCGCAAGATCGCCGACATCATCGGCGTCATCGACGGCATTGCCTTCCAGACCAACATCCTGGCGCTGAATGCGGCGGTGGAAGCGGCCCGTGCCGGTGAGCAGGGCCGCGGTTTCGCGGTCGTGGCGGCCGAGGTGCGGTCGCTCGCGCAGCGTTCCGCCGGTGCGGCCAAGGAGATCAAGACCCTGATCAGCGCGAGTGTGGAGCAGGTGGACGCCGGTTCGCGCCTCGTGAACGACGCCGGCACGCAGATGCAGGACGTGGTGGCCAGCGTCGAGCGCGTGGCCTCGCTGATCAAGGACGCGACCGAGCTGGCCCGCACGCAGAGCGCCGGCCTGCGCGAGATCGCCGACTCGGTCGACCGGCTGGATCAGTCCATGCAGCAGAACGCGGCGCTGGTGGAAGAGGGCGCCGCTGCCGCCGAGAGCCTGAAGTCCCAGGCCCAGCGGCTCAATGAGCTGGTGGGCCGCTTCCGGACCTGATCAGCCCGCCAGCGTCCCGAACGCGCGGTCCAGCAGGTCGCTGGAGGCCACCAGCGCGGCGCGCTCGGCGCGGTCCATGGCCGGTGCGGTCACTTCGCTGGCGCCCGCCGCGCCCACCAGCGCCGGCAGCGACAGCGCCACGCCGTTGTCCTGCACGCGGCTGATCGGAAGCAGCCGGCGCTCGTCGTTCACGATGCAGCCGATCAGTTCGGCCGTGACCAGGCCGATGGCGTGGTTGGTGGCGCCCTTGCGCTGGATGACCTCGTAGGCCGCGCGGCGCACCTGCTGCGCGAGCGTGGCTTCGTCTGCGGCCTGCCAGCCCGGCCAGTCGCGCAGCGCCGTGCCGCCCACCCGGGCGCCCGACCACAGCGGCACCGACGAGTCGCCGTGCTCGCCCACCACCTGGGCGTGCACCGACTGCGTGGCCACCCCGAGGCGCACGGCCAGGCGCTCGCGCAGCCGGGCGGTGTCCAGCAGCGTGCCGGTGCCGAGCACGCGCTCGGCGGGCAGGCCGCTGGCCGCCTGCACCACGCGGGTCAGCACGTCCACCGGATTGGTGACGACGATGACGACGCCGGCAAAGCCCTTGAGCGCCACGCCGATGCCGGCAGCGATGCGGGCGTTGTCGCGCAGCAGGTCCAGCCGGCTCTCGTCGGGTCGGCCGTTGCGGCCGGCTGCGAGCACGACGACATCCGCCTCGCGCATCTGCGCCAGCGGCACGGCGCGCACGGCGCAGGAGGGGTAGAAGGCCGCGCCGTCGGACAGGTCCAGGGCCTCGCCCTCGGCCACGGCGGTGCGGGTGTCGTGCAGCCAGAGCTCGCGGGCGTGGCCGGCCAGCAGGGTGGAGAACGCGACACTGGTGCCAACCCAGCCGGTGCCGATGATGCCGATGCGAGCTTTCATGCCCGCCAGTATGGCCGGCCCGCGGGCTGCCGCTGTCGATTCGCGCCCGCGGCTGTCGATTCGTCGCAACCCGGGTTCTGGCCCGTCCCGCCCGCGCCTAGCATGCCGCCATTCGGATTCGGGAGGTGCTGACATGACGAACGAGGTGCTGATCGCCACCGGCCTGCGCAAGGCCTACGGCGAGCGTGTGGCCGTGCAGGACGTGAGCCTGGCGCTGCGGCCGGGCGAGGTGCTCGGCCTGCTGGGGCCCAACGGGGCGGGCAAGTCGACCACCGTCGGCATGATCTGCGGCCTGACCACGCCGGACGCCGGCAGCGTCACGCTCTCGGGCGGCGTGAGCCTGGCGTCGGACGAAGCCGGCTACAAGCGGCGCATCGGCCTCGTGCCGCAGGACATCGCGCTGTACGAGGAGCTGCCGGCGCGCATGAACCTGGAACTCTGCGGCGCCCTCTACGGCATGGCGCCCGACCTGATCCGCCGCCGCACCGACGAGGTGCTCGCCCTCGTGGGCCTGGCCGACCGGGCGCGCGACAAGCCCTCCACCTTCTCCGGCGGCATGAAGCGCCGCCTGAACATCGCCTGCGCGCTGCTGCACGACCCCGACGTCATCCTGCTGGACGAGCCCACCGCCGGCGTCGACCCGCAGAGCCGCAACGCGATCTTCGACAACCTCGAAGCCCTCAAGGCCGCCGGCAAGGCGCTGATCTACACGACGCACTACATGGAGGAGGCCGAGCGCCTGGCCGACCACCTCGTCATCGTCGATCACGGCCGTGTGGTGGCCAGTGGCACGCAGGCACAGCTGTTCGCCCAGCTCCCCGCCGCGCAGGTGCTGCAGATCGAGATCGACGGCGAGCCCGACGACGCGGCCCTCGCCGGCCTGCCCGGTGTCACGCGCACCGGGCAGTGGCTCCAGGCAACGCTCCACGACGTGGCGGCCGACACCGGGCCGCTGCTCGCGGCGCTGCAGGCCCGCGGCGTGAAGCTGCGCGGGCTGTCGTCCAGCCGCGCCACGCTCGAAGACGTGTTCCTCCACCTGACCGGCCGCGCGCTGCGCGATTGAGGACCTCCACCATGCAAGCCCTTCTCGCCCTCGTCCGTGCAGAGATCAAGCTGCACTTCTCCAACCGCCGTGCGGTGCTGATGAGCATCGTGGCGCCCATCCTGATCGCCGCGTTCTTCGGCAGCCTGTTCGGCGGCACGACCAAGATGGCCGGCATCCCGATCGGCGTGGTCGACCGGGACGCCAGCCCGCTGTCGCAGCGCGTCGTCGCGGCGCTGCAGGCGGAGTCCTCGCTCAAGACCACCGTCACGACCGAAGACGAGGCGCTGGCCCTGGTGCGCGCCGGCAAGCTGCGGGCGGTGGCCATCCTGCCGGCCGGGCTCGGCCAGCAGGCCGGCGCGGCCCTCTTCGGTGGCGGCACCAAGCCCGAGATCCAGCTCCACTACGACCCGTCGCAGTCCAGCGCGCTGGCCGTGGTGCGCGGCATGCTGGCGCAGACGCTGATGCAGGAGGTCAGCCGCTCGACCTTCAGCGCCAACAGCCCGGTGCTGGGCGACATGCGCCGGCAGGTCGAGCAGTCCGGCAACATCGAGCCCGATCGCCGCGCCGAGCTGGTGCGCCTGTTCGAGAGCATCGATGCCGTGCAGAAGCGCGAGGCCGCGGCCTCGGCGGCGGGCGCAGCCAGCCAGCCGGGCGTGGGCGGCGGGCTGTCCATGCCCTACACCACCCGCGAGATCGAAGCCGTGCAGGCGGACGCCGCCGCCGCGCCGGCTGCCTACAACAGCTATGCGCATTCCTTCGCCGGCATGGGCGTGCAGTTCATCCTGATGAGCGGCGTGGAGCTGGGCATGGGCCTCCTGCTGATGCGCCGCCTGGGCCTGTGGAAGCGCCTGCGCGCCGCGCCGCTGTCCCGGTCGCAGCTGCTGGGCAGCCGCATCGTGGCGGGCGCGCTGATCTCGATGATCGTCTTCGTCGTGATCTACGCCGTGGCCATCGCGGCCTTTGGCGTGCGGGTGCTCGGCAGTGCGGCGGGCCTGGCGCTCGTGCTGCTGTGCTTCTCGCTGCTGACGGCCAGTTTCGGCCTGCTGGTGGCGGCACTGGGCCGCACGCCGGAGGCCACGCGGGGCCTGGCCATCCTGGCCACGCTGCTGATGGTGATGCTCGGCGGCGCCTGGGTGCCGTCGTTCATCTTCCCGGAGTGGCTGCAGACCGCGTCGCTGGCCGTGCCCACGCGCTGGGCGGTGGATGCGCTGGACGCCATGACCTGGCGCGGCCAGCCCTTCAGCGCCGCGCTGCTGCCCAGCGCCGTGATGCTGGGCTTCACCGCCGTGTTCGGCGGGATCGCCGTGTGGCGCTTCCGCTGGGAGGAGTGAGCTTCAGGCCTGCGCCGGCGTGCGCCCGCGGCGCACCGGGCCGACCTGCGCCTCGATGCGCTGCTGCAGGCCGCGGTACAGGCCGGCGATGAAGAGCAGCTCCACCGTCACGAACAGCGGCCCGATGATCAGGCCCATCAGGTCGTCCACGAAGGCCGGCTTGCGGCCCTCCCAGAAGTGGCCGACGAACTGGAACACCCAGCCGACGACGAAGCCGCCGATGCCCCAGGCGAGCCATGCCGCGGTCGTCTGCGCCGCCGCCCAGGCGCCGAACGCCACGGCGCCGGCCAGCAGCGCACTCATCAGCACGCCCAGGCGCAGGTCCAGCCGCAGGTAGTACAGCGCGGTCAGGACTGCGGCGATCAGGGCGGGCGACGCCGTGAGGCCGGCCAGGTCGGCCGACGGGCGGGACAGCAGCGTGGCCACGGCGACCACGATCATCGGGATGCCGACGAAGTGGGTGGCAATGTTGCGGCTGTCGCGGTGGTAGGCGGCGTAGTTCGCGAGTTGTGCTTCCAGGGTTTTCATCGGCGGCTTTCGTGGTGAGCCCGGTTGCTCCGGTGGCCGGGATCATGGGACAAAGCAGACCCGCGTTCTGTCCAGCCGCCGACACAAGTGACCCGTTCTGCCGCCCGCGCAAGCACCCTGGCCGTGTTGACCGCCAGTGCGTGGTTCCGCTCCCTGCCCGAGCCGCTGCAGCAGTGGCTGCAGGCGAACCTGCGCGAACGCCGGCTCGCCCCGGGGGAGCGCCTGTTCTCCCGCGGGGATGCGCCGGACGGGCTCTACGGCCTGGCCGCCGGCCTGGTGCGCTTCACCGGCGTGAATGAGGCCGGGCAGGAAGCCGTGCTCGTCGTGCTGAACCCGCCGCACTGGTTCGGCGAGATCGCCCTGTTCGACGACGAACCCCGCACGCACGACGCCTGGGCCGAATCGGCCGTGACCCTCTGGCACGCGCCGCAGCCGGCGCTGATGGCGCTGCTCGCCGAACGGCCCGAATACTGGCGCCACCTCGGCCGCCTGCTGACGCAGAAGATCCGGGCGTCGTTCACCGCCGTGGAAGACCTGGTGCTGCTCGCACCCCGTGCGCGCCTGGCGCGGCGGCTGGCACTGATGGCCACCGGCTTCGGCACGCTGGAGGGGCACAGCCTGCGGGAGCTGCGGGTGTCGCAGGAGCAGCTGGCGTCGATGCTGGCGCTGTCGCGGCAGACCGTGAACCAGACGCTCAAGGCGCTGGAGGCGGCCGGTGTGATCCGGCGGGCGCGCGGCGCCGTGCAGGTGCTCGACCTCGACGCGCTGCGCCGCGACGCCGTGCCGCCCTGACGGGCGGCGCCGTCAGCGGATGGCGGTCAGCCAGCGGTCCACGCGCGGGGCCAGGCGCCAGCCGTCCTCGCCCAGCCAGTCCGCGGCGACCAGGATGTGATGCGCACGGCCGATCAGCTTCTCGCGCGGCACCGTGCCGATGTAGCGCGAGTCTTCGCTGTTGTCGCGGTTGTCGCCCAGCAGGAAGTACTGGCCGGCCGGCACGACACGCTCGGCGAAGTCGCGTCGCGCCATCACCCCGGGCAGGAACTGCACCGTGTGCGGATGGCCGCCCAGCTGCTCGGTGGCGCGCACGGCCTCCACCGGCCAATCGGGGGCCAGGCGCTCACCAGCGGTGTGACGGTCGGTGTAGGCCAGCGGCGCCCCGTTCAGGATCACCACGCCGTCCCGCAGCGCGATGCGGTCGCCCGGCAGGCCGACGATGCGCTTGATCAGGCGGGTGCCGCCGGCGGGCGAGCTGAGCGTGACGACATCGCCCCGCCGCGGCTCGCTCAGTGGCAGCAGCACGACGTCGGTCAGCGGCAGCTTGAGGTCGTAGGCCAACCGGTTCACGAGCACGACGTCGCCTTCCAGCAGCGTCGGTCGCATCGAGCCGGAGGGGATCGGGTTCCAGTCCGCCACGGCGGTGCGGAACAGGCCCAGGCCAAGCAGGAAGAGGAGGAAGCCGCGGTTGTCGCGGAGGGTGCGTCGCAGGTTCATGGCCAGCATCGTGGCGCGCCGGCGGGCTTGGGCGAATGGCGCCTGGGCGAATGGCGGAATCGGTGCGACGGATGGCAGCCCGGCTGCCTGAACGGTGGACGCGGTACAACCCGGGTCATGCCGCCCACCTTCACCTTCAAGCCACTGGACGAAGCCGACCTGCCTGTGCTGCACGCCTGGCTGCAGCGCCCTCACGTGGCCGCGTGGTGGGGGCCGGCCGAGCCGGTGGACGAGCTCCGCGAGGACTTCCTGTCCGGCGGTACGACGCGTGCCTTCATCGCCCAGGCCGACGGCGAGCCTGTGGGCTTCATCCAGTGCTACGTGGTCATGGGGTCGGGCGAGGGCTGGTGGGAAGACGAGACCGACCCCGGCGCGCGCGGCATCGACCAGTTCCTGGCGGATGGCGGGCGGCTCGGCCAGGGGCTCGGCCGGGCGATGGTGCGGGCCTTCGTCGCCGAGCTGTTCCGCGACCCGGCGGTGACGGTCGTGCAGACCGACCCGTCGCCCGGCAACCCGCGGGCCATCCGCTGCTATGCCGCGGCGGGCTTCGAGGCCGTCGGCGAGGTGCAGACACCCGACGGCCCGGCCTGGCTGATGCGCTGCCGGCGGCCGGCGGCCGTCTAGGCCGCGTCCTGCGGCGCCGGCTCGCCCCCGCCGGCCCCCGGGGAAAGCGCGAGCGTCTATCGTGTGGCCCGTGTTTCCTGGAGAACCGCATGCAGCTCAGCCATCGCGCCCCCCCGTTCCGACCCGCCGCCCTGCTCGGCTGGCTGGTGCTCGTGTTCGCCTTCGCGGGGCTGGGGGCGGCCGGGTCGAGTGACGCGCCGAGCTTCTACGCCCAGCTCGCCAAGCCCGCCTGGGCGCCGCCTGCGTGGGTGTTCGGGCCGGTGTGGTCGGTGCTGTACCTGCTGATGGCGGTGGCGATCTGGCAGGTCTGGCGCGAGGCCGAGCACCCCGGGCGTCCGCGTGCCGTGGCCCTGTTCCTCGTGCAGATCGTGGCCAACGCGCTGTGGTCGTGGCTGTTCTTTGCCTGGCACACCGGGCTCGGGGCGATGGTCGACGTCGCGCTGATGTGGGCCCTCATCGTCGCGACGATGGCGGCGTTCTGGCGCATCCGCCCGACGGCGGCCCTGCTGATGGTGCCGTACCTCGCCTGGGTCAGCTTCGCGGCCTTCCTGACCTGGACGGTCTGGCAAGCCAACCCGCAGCTGCTTTAGCGCTGGCCCTGGGCCGTGACGACGCGATTGCGGCCTGCCGCCTTGGCGTCGTAGAGCGCCCCGTCGGCCCGGCGGATGACGGCCTGCAGGTCGGCGTCACCAGCGGTGAACTGCGACACGCCGATGCTGACCGTCACGCGCACGCCGGTGCCGTCCTCGGCGACGCGGCGGGCCACGCGCTCGGCGAGCTGCCGGGCGTCGTGCAGCGAGGTGCGCGGCAGCAGCACGCAGAATTCCTCGCCGCCCCAGCGGCCCACGCGGTCGTCGGTCCGCAGCGCCGTGCGCAGGCTGGCCGACACGGCCTGCAGCACCCGGTCGCCCTCGGCGTGGCCGTGCTGGTCGTTGATGGCCTTGAAGTGATCCACGTCCACCATCAGCAGCGCATAGCCGGCGCCACCCGCTGCGGCGCCGGCATGCACGGCTTCCAGGTGCTGGAGCAGCCCGCGCCGGTTCAGCGCGCCGGTCAGCTCGTCGGTCTGGGCCTGCTGGCCCAGGCGGTGCAGCACGCGGCCGAGCACGAGGCGGATGTGCGCGAGGTTGAGCAGCCCGCCGACGAAGAGCACGGCGATCGCGAGCGGGATGTTGGCGTGGCCCGGGGCGTCGATCGAGATCTTGGTGGTGGAGCCGACCAGCAGCGCCTGCACGCCGCGCACCACGAGCAACGTGGCCAGCAGCGTGTAGCCCGCCGCCGCCACGGGCGCGAAGATCGGCGTGGCCGCCCGGCCCAGCTGCCACATCAGGCGCACGCTGGCGGCCATCATGAGGGCGCAGCCGAAGCACACGACCGCCACGCGCACGCCGTGGCCGTTGTCCAGCAGGAAGCTCGCAGCCACGATGCCTGCGGCCACGGCCAGGCCTGCCGCGTAAGGGGCCAGCGGTGGGCGCCGGCCCCAGTGCAGGGCCAGGGCCTGGTGTTCGCACATCGAGGCCGCGATGATGAGCAGGTCCGCCAGGTTGCGCGGCGCGCTGCCGCTGGCCCAGGGCGGCACGAACAGCATCAGCCCCACGGCCAGCAGGCACCAGAACAGCGCGAAATGGCCTTCGGACTCGCGCCAGCGCCGCGCCATGCGGGCCGTCATGGCCCACAGCAGCGCGTGGACCAGGAACTGCACGGAGACGAGCGCGATCAGCAGGGGTTGCGCGGTCACGGGGGAGGGCGTCAGCGGAAGTGGCGGGAGTGTGCCTGCCGGAGCTGACGCCAGGCCATCAAGGCGCGGCCTTGGCGGCCGGGGCGTCCTGCGCGACCCAGCGCAGCAGTGCGTCGAGCACGGGCCGCCCGGCCTGCGCCTGCGGGTGGTTGACGATGGCCACCATCACCCAGCGGCGGCCGCCGGGGGCGTCCACGATGCCGGCCAGGGCCACCACGTCGCGCAGCGAGCCGGTCTTGAGATGCGCCCGACCCGTGGCCGGGCCGAACCGCCCCGGCTGGCGCGACAAGGTGCCGTCCAGCCCCGCCACCGGCAGCGAGGCCAGCAGCTCGGGCATCCACGGCTGGGCCCAGGCCCAGCGCAGAAGCGCGGCGAGCTGGGCCGGGCTGATGCGGTTCTCGCGTGAGAGGCCTGAGCCGTTGGTCAGGCGGGTGGGCGGTGTGGTGCCTGCATGGGCGTCCAGCCAGGCCTGCAGCCAGGCGGCTGCGGTCTCGGGGGACGGGGCTGCCACACCGGCCGCCCGCGCCGTGCTGAGCAGCACCTGCTGGGCCATCAGGTTGCTGCTGGCCTTGTTCATGTCACGCAGCGCCTCGGCCAGCGTCGGCCCCGGCCAGAAGAGCGTCGGCGCGGCCTGCGGGGCCGGGGCCTCGGTGGCCACGGCAGCCTCGCCGCGCCAGGCGATGCCGGCCTCGCCGAGCATCAGCGTCAGCAGCCGGGCCGGGTAGCTGGCCGGGTCGGGGTCGGCGAGGGTCCAGCTTTGTTCGCCGCAGGCGGCCGGGTAGCTGCCGCCGAAGCGCGGCCGCTGGCCCGCCGCCCACTGCAGCTTCAGCGCGCTGCGCCAGTCGCCGCAGGCGGCGGTGGTGGTCGGCACGGTCTGGGGCGGGTCGAGTGCCGGGTCGGCGGTGATGCGGGCCTGGGCACCGTCGACGCGCACGGTGTAGGTGACCGCCTTGGCGTTGAGGAGCAGTGCCTCGGGCTGGGCGTTGCCCACGCGCCAGGGCTCGCCGTCGAAGTCGCCGGGGGCCGCGGTGCCCGGCGTGAAGGCGCTGCGGTCCAGCCGCAGCGGGCCGCGCAGCTCGGTCACGCCCAGACGCTTCAGCCCGGCCCACAGGCGCTCGGTGCCCAGGCGCGGATCGCCGCTGCCCTGCACGGCCAGGCCACCGTCCTCGGTCAGCCAGACCGGGGTCTGCCACTGCCAGGCCGGGCCGACGGTGTCGAGCGCGGCCATGCTGGTGACGAGCTTGGTGAGCGAGGCCGGGTTCAGCGGTGTCGCCGCCTGCCAGGCCAGACGCGGCTGGGCCTCGTCCAGGGCCTGGACGACAACGCCGAGGGCGGTCGGTGGCAGCGCCGCCTGCTTCAGCGCGACCTGCACGGACAACGGCAGCACCTCCGCCGCCGCCGCCGTGCAGATCCACCCCCCCAACACCCATCCCAGTGCCTGTTTGCGCATGACCCGAAAGTTACACTGCCCCGATGCCCTTCCTCCTGGCTCTCGACAGCGCGACCGACACGATGGCCGTGGCCCTCGTCACGCCGGGGCTGACGCGGGTGTTCGAGGCGGCTGGCGGGGCCCAGGCGTCGGCCCGGCTGCTGCCCGAGGTCAAGGCCTTGCTGGCCGAGGCCGGCGTGACGATGGCCGAGCTGGACGCCATCGCCTTCGGCCAGGGGCCGGGCGCCTTCACCGGCCTGCGCACGGCCTGCGCGGTCGCCCAGGGCCTGGCCTACGGGCTGGGCAAGCCGGTGCTGGCCATCGACAGCCTGATGCTGGTCGCCGAGGACGCCCGCGCGCAGGGCGCCGGGGATGACGTCTGGGTGGCGATGGACGCCCGCATCGGCGAGATCTACGCCGCGCGCTACCAGCACGACGGCACGGCCTGGCAGGTGCTGGACGCCCCGGCGCTCTACGCCCCCGCCGCGCTGGCCGCCCACTGGGACAGCCCGCATGCCGTCGCGGGCACGGCCCTGAGCGAGTACGCCGAAGCCCTCGGCCCGGTGGCCCGCGCCTGGCCGCAGGCCCGCTCGCGGGCCGCGGCACTGGGGGCGCTGGCCAGCGCCGCCTGGGTGCGCGGTGACACGCGCGATGCCGCCGAGGCGCTGCCCGTGTACGTGCGTGACAAGGTCGCCCTGACGACCGCCGAGCGGGAGCAGCGCGCATGAACGCGATCGTGCAGCCCCGTCGTCCGGACTTCGAGGCCGCCGCGATGCGCGTGCCCGATCTGACCGAAGTGATGGCGACCGAGCGGGTGGCCTACCCGGTGCCGTGGACGCACGGCAACTTCGTCGATTCGCTGGCGGCCGGCTACCCGGCCGAGGTGCTGCGCGGGCCACGTGCCGAGCTGCTGGGCTACTGGGTGGCCATGCCGGGTGCTGACGAGATGCACCTGCTCAACATCACCGTCGTGCCCGCCTGGCAGGGGTGCGGCCTGGCCGTGGTGATGCTCGACCGCCTCGTGGACGAGTGCCGCCGCCGTGGCCTGTCGCAGCTCTGGCTGGAGGTGCGCATCAGCAACACCCGCGCCCGGGACGTCTACCGCCGCTACGGCTTTGCCGAGGTCGGCAAGCGGCGCGCCTACTACCCGGTGGTGGAAGGGCCGCGCGAGGACGCCATCCTCATGAGCCTGGGGATCGCCGCATGAGCTGGGACGATCGCCAGCGGGCGATGCTCGCCGAGATGGGCTACCGGCTGCCGGCCCGGCCCGCCGGCGGCGCGCCGGTCGCCTTGGCGCCGGCGCAGGACGAGCCGGAACCCATCGACGTCGCCGCGCCGCCGGTGCCGGTGCTGCGGGTGTCGCCACCGGTGTCGCCGCCGGTGCGGCCCCCGGTCGCGGCGCCCGTGCCGGTGTCCCGTGCCCCGTCGGGTTTCGACACGCTGGACCTGCCGGCGCTGCGTGAGGCCGTCGCCGTCTGCCAGGGCTGCGGCCTGTGCGAGCAGCGGCGGCATGCGGTGTTCGGCAGCGGGGCCGTGGCCCAGGCGTCCTGGCTCGTCGTGACCGACCCGCCCGACGAAGCCGACGATGCCACCGGCGAGCACCTCGGGGCCGATGCCGGCCGTCTGCTGGACCGCATGCTGCATGCGGCCGGCCAGCGCCGCAGCGGCGAGGAGGCCACGGCCTTCGTGACGCCGCTGGTCAAGTGCCGCCCGCCGCGCGGGCGTGCGCCCCAGCCCGCCGAGCTGGACGCCTGCGACGCCGTGCTGGCGCGGCAGGTCGACGTGCTGCAGCCGCGCGTCGTGCTGGCCATGGGCCTGCAGGCCGCACGCCGGCTGACCGGCTCCACCGAGCCGCTGGGCCGGCTGCGCGGCCGGGTGCACCGCTGGCGCGGCCTGCCGGTGGTGGTCACCTTCGCACCGGGCTACCTGTTGCGCTCCGGCGCCGACAAGGCCGCGGCCTGGGACGACCTGTGCCTGGCCGCACGCACGGGGGACGCCGCGTGAGCGACCTGAGCGCCCCCGACCTCAAGCGCCAGGCGCTGGACGCGGCGCGCTTTCGCATGCTGGCCGACCACGTCCCGGCCTGGATCGCGCTGTACGGCGCCCTCGACCACCGCTGCCTGTTCGCCAACCGGGGCTATGCCGAGGCCTTCGGGTTCACGCAGGAGTCCATCGTCGGCAAGCACTTCAGCGAGATCGTCGGTGCCGAGGCCTTCGAGCAGGTGCGCGGCCCGGTGGAGGAGCTGGTGCGCGAGCTCAAGCCGGTGGTGTACGAGCGCCGGCTCGCGCATCCGAACGGCGACGAGTCCTGCCTGGAGATCCACCTCATCCCGCAGTTCGACGACCAGGGCGTGCTGCTGGGCAGCTGGGTGCTGGTCTACGACATCACCCGCCACCGCGTCGCGGAGCGGCGGCTGCGCGAGTCCGAGGCGCGGCTGGACAAGTTCATGCAGGCCACGGTGGAGGGCATCCTGTTCCACCGCGACGGCGTGATGACCGACGTCAACGCGCCGCTGTGCGCCCTCACCGGCTGGCCGCGGCACGAGCTGATCGGCAAGCAGGTGATGGACTTCGTCGCCCAGGACGAGGTGCCCAAGGTGCGCGAGGTGATGCGTCTCGGGCAGGAGCTGCGCTACGAAACCGTCATCCTGCACCGCGACGGCTCGCGCATCCCGGTCGAGCTCATCATGCGCACGCTGGAGCGCGACAACGAGCGCCTGCGCATGGCCGTCGTGCGTGACATCCGCGACCGCCTGGCCAGCGAGGCGCGCATCCAGCACCTCGCCCACCACGACGGCCTGACGGGCCTGCTCAACCGCACCGCCTTCATGGAGCGCATGGGCCGGCTGATGCGCCGCGCCGAGCGCAAGGGCGAGATGCTGGCGCTGCTGTTCATCGACCTGGACAACTTCAAGCGCGTGAACGACAGCCTGGGCCATCTCGAAGGCGACCAGGTGCTGACCACGGTGTCCGAGCGCCTCATCGGCGCGCTGCGCGACAGCGACCTCGTCGGCCGCTTCGGGGGCGACGAGTTCGTCGTGCTGCTGAGCGATCTCGCCTCGCGCGAGGACATCCTCGTCGTGCTGGAGGCGCTGCTGTCGGTGGTGGAGGTGCCCGTGAAGGCCGACGGCCGGGCGCTGTCGGTCACGCCGTCGATCGGCGTGGCCGTGTTCCCGGACCACGGCCGCCATGCCGACGAACTCATCCAGCACGCGGACACGGCGATGTACCGGGCCAAGGCCCGTGGCCGCGCGACCTACCAGTTCTTCGAGCCGGCACTCGCCGCGACGGCCTATGCCGACCTCGTGCTGGAAGCCGAGCTCGCCCAGGGGCTGACGCGCAACGAGTTCGAGCTGTTCTTCCAGCCGCAGGTCGAGGCGACCACCGGCCAGCTCTCCGGGGCCGAGGCGCTGCTGCGCTGGCGCCACCCGCAGCGCGGGC
>RXJW01000114.1 GCA_003963005.1 Burkholderiales bacterium | reverse complement strand
CAACCCGCTCGGCATCTACATCACCCATTTCGACATCCAGGAAGAGAACTGATGTTGTTCATCCGAAAGCTCGCGCTCGGCGCACTCGTCGCGCTCTGGTTCTTCACGGCAAGGGCGCAGGTCCTAGCCGAGCCGTTGCCGGGTGATCCACACCTGGTGGTGTTCCCCTATGACGAGAACAACAGCTACCGGCTTCTCGCGCGCCCCAACGCTGTCACCAACATCGTGTTGCAGCCGGACGAGAAGCTCCGTGTCTTGGTGCTGGGGGACACCATTGCCTGGGATACAGCCAAGACGGGCAATCACGTCTTCATCAAGCCGAAGTTCGCGAACCGGACGACATCTGGCACGCTGATCACCAACAAGCGTTCGTATCAGCTGATGCTGATATCGACGACTGAGGCGGGCCGTTGGTACCAGCGGGTCAGCTTCGAGTTCCCCGACCTGATCGTCTCTCAGGCCGTCGACGAGGACCGTGATCGGTTGCAGACAGAGACTGGTCCGCAGGACGCCTCGGGTGCTGACCAGCCGCGCCAGACTGCGCGTCAAGTGGTGCCAACGTCGGCTGACGTCAACGGCCCTGAGGGCGTTGATCCCGGCAAGCTCAACTTCAACTACTCGATGAAGGGCGCGGCGCCGTTCAAGCCGCTGACCGTCTATGACGATGGGCAGACCACGTACGTGAAGCTGCCGAAGGCAGAGGATGTGCCTGCCCTGTTCCGCGTCAAGAAGGGCGGTGAGGCAGAGCTCGTCGACTACACGCTGCGATACGGCGATACGCTGGTTGTTCCCCGGGTGCTCGACGCGGCGCTTCTCAAGATCGGGAAGGAAGAGGTCATTCTCTACAACCTGAACCGGGTCAAGCGCAGTTGGTTCGGCAGCGTCGAACTGGGAGACTGAGGTGGCTGCTGAATCCACAGCGTCGGTCGACGCCGAGGTCCTGCCTCTTGATGCGCCTCAAGCAGACAAGAAGGTCAAAGGACTATTCCCGCGCAGCTCTGTGTTTTGGGGGCTCGGCCTCTTCATCGCGTTCCTGATCGTGATGTTCGTTCGCGATGTGATTGGTCCGCCGCAAGACTCGCAGGCTCAGAAGGCGACAGCTGCAGCTGCGGCTGCGTCTTCCGTCCCCCTTGGCCCCGAGTCGAACGAGCGCGACATCGACGCGATCGCTGAGCGGCAAATGGGCGCGCTGGAGGCTGCACGTGCAGCATCTGCAGCAGTCGCCCAGGCCGAGGCGTCCCGAGAGCAACAGCGTGGACAGGCAACCACTGTTCAGCCGGCTGTTCCGTACCCCACCCAGTCCACCCCCATGGGCAGTACGGCTTCGTCGGGCGGCGGTGTCGTCGGCGGGGCGATCGATGCGGGCCAAACCCAGGCTGACGTTGAGAGGCGGTCCGGGGCGATCGTGGCCCTGCAGGGCGAGGAGGAGGGTGGCTTGTCCGCTGTGAAGGCCGCCCTTGAAGGCGTGCGGCAGTCTGCCGGTGCGCCGGCGGCGGGCCAGAGTGGCGGCGCTGATGACTTCGCTAAGACCGTTGAGGCCGCTACGCGCCAAGTGCAAGGGTTGATGCGCACTTCGGGTGCGGGTGAGGGGCCAGGCCAGGTGCTGAACGCTGTGGCGCAGGTTGCCCATCCAACGACGCGCGACGTTGGCTGGCTCAAGGAATACGGGGCAGACGGCAAGGGCAGCGACGCCCAGGGGCTTGCCTCGGTCACCCGTGCGAAGCGCCTGCCCACCGCCAACGTTGTGCTCCAGGGGACTCGTGTGCCGGCGGTCTCCCAAGAGGCGATCAACAGCGATCAGCCAGGCGAGATCAGGGCGACGTCGACAAACGACATCTATGACTCGCTGACGCAGTCCAGGGTGCTCATTCCGAAAGGGACGCGCTTCATCGGACGCTACAGCAGCGAGATCCGACCGGGGCAGACGCGCCTGCTGTTTGCCTTCAACAGGATGATCTTGCCGGATGGGCGGACCGTCGATCTCACGGCAGCGCAGGGTGTCGACAACCTTGGGCGTGCGGGAGTGGAAGGCACCGTCGACAACCACTTCCTGAAGATGTTTGGCTACTCGATGGCCATCGCCTGGATTGGAAGCAAGGCAGGCAACGGTGGCCCAACGACGTCCACGGTGGGGCCCGGCGGGCAAGTCGCCACGTCTACGTTGACCGGGCAGGTTCTGGGGCAGGTTGCCCAGCAGATCTTGTCCCGCAACTCCTCGATCCCGCCGACTCTGAAGAACGAACCGGCCGTTCGCCTGTTCATCACGATGACCGCCGACATTGGGCTGGAGCCCTGGGAAAGCTCGAAATGAGGAATACCTTCACGATGAAGACATGCAAGGATGGAGCACGCAGCTTCGTGCGGGCGACCCGCCGTTGGGGCTTCGCTCAGTTGCGGCTGACCAGGGCCGCGGTTGCATGCGCCTGCGCCTTCGCGGCTGTTGCGGCCGGCGCGGCGCAATTCAACTTTTCGTACCAGTTCGGGGGGGAGCGGAAGATCCTCCCTCTGCAGGTGTTTGATGACGGCACCAACACCTACTTCCAGTTCCGCCAGAGCAACGCCATGGTGCCGGTCATC
>RXJW01000128.1 GCA_003963005.1 Burkholderiales bacterium | reverse complement strand
ATGAAGGCGGAGAAGTCGCTGTCCTCGCGGTTGTCGCGCAGGAACATCTCGGTGGCCGGCAGGGCCGACCACTCGGTGATGGCGTTCATCTTGATCGTCTGCGCCTGCTCGTCGGAGAGCTTGGAGGCATCGAACTGATCCCAGGGAATGTCGCTGTCCATGTTCCAGCGCACGGCTTCGAGTTGCTTGAACAGTTCGGGGTAAAGCATGGCGGGTCCTCGTCTAGAGGCGAGATTCTAAAAGTTCACGGATCCGTGTCACTTCGGGACCGATGTCGGCCAGCCCGTTCAGGCAACGGACGCCCGGCAGCGGCGCCGACTGCCGCAGCGCCCGCGCCGCGCCGCCGGCCCAGATTTCCATCGTCGCGGGCAGCAGTTCGCGCAGGTCGGCTAGCCCGTCTTGTACGGCGCGGTTGGACAAGTGGATGCTGAAGCTCAACGCGACCACGTCCGCCCGGTGCGCCTCGGCCGCCGCGGCGAGCTGGGCCGGTGGCGTTTGGGCGCCGAGCGACAGGCAGGCCGCGCCCTCCAGCGTCAGCAGGGCCTCGGCCATCAGCAGGCCGAGCACATGGCTTTCGCCGGGCAGGGTGGTCAGCAGCACACGCGGCCCGCCGGCAGCCGGCGCAGGCAATGCCTGGATGGCCTGGCGCAGCACGAGTTGCAGCGACTCGCTGTAGATGTGTTCCTGGAACACCTGAAGGTGCCCCGCCATCCACAGCTCGCCGATGCGCGCCGTCAACGGCGCGAATACCTCGGTGACCGCTCCGGCCAGCCCGCGGCGCAGGATGCATTGGGACAGCAGGCGGCGCAGGCCGTCGATGTCGTGCTGCTTCAGCAGGGCCGTGCAAGCCTCGATCTCGGGCGCCTCGGCCTCGGAGGCCGGCGCCAGCGCCGGGATGGGCGCAGGCTGCAGCAGCGTCGTCAGCTCCTCGGCCGGCGCAGCGACCACGCGTCCGGGCCGATGGCCGGCATCCATCAACCGACGTATAAGCCGGAGCTTGTTCACCTGCTCCGGCGGGTACAAACGTTCACCGGCAGCATCGCGCCATGGGGCAGGGAAGCCATAGCGGCGCTCCCAGACCCGCAGCGTCTCCTTGTTGATGCCGGTTTCACGCTCGACCGCGGTGATGCCGATCGCCCCCGCGGGCGGCGAGGCATCCGTGCCTTCGCCGGGGCCGTAAAGGGTGGTCTCGGTCATGGCAGGAGGGCCATTTGAGCGACACGAATCGCGAGGGAGACTTTCAAGTTTTGTCCTGGACAAAAGTAAGACAACATCCGATGCTTGTCGTAATATAGGCCGGCAGACCCGTTTTGCACAGGACAAAGCATCAACAACCACGTTCGATTGTCCGGCTTGGAGCGTGCCGCCCGGCACTGTTTTCAATCCCTGGCAACAACCTCGAAGACAGCGCAGGACACCCGACCATGACGACAACAATCGTCGCCCGAACTGGGTACAGCGCCCGGCAACTTCATGCTTCGGGGCGACTCTCCGGCTACACACCCCATGAAAACCCGCGCAGCGCTGCTGCCGGGGCTGCCTCGTTCAACGCCGAATTTGGGCCGCGCAACCTCTCTGAGTCCAGAGCAGCAATCTCGGAGCCGTTCTCCTCCTCCTCCCTCCCTCCCTCGTTGGCTCCGGGGCGTTTTGCGGTCCCTTTTACAACCCGGGCCCGTGTCGACGACGCGGGCCCGATCTTCACGGGCGGCGCCGCCGGTGCGCACGCGGCGCCGGTGCTGGACTTCCTGCGCCGCCGCGGTCATCCGCGCAGCCCGGGCGGTGACACGGCCAGGCGCATCGCCGTCATCGGCGGCGGCATTGCCGGCCTGTCCGCCGCGTGGAGCCTGAGCGACCGTGCCCATGTCACGCTGTTCGAGGCGGGCAGCTACGCGGGCGGCCACACGCACACGGTCGACATCACACTGGGCGGCATCACGCACGGCGTGGACACCGGCTTCCTGGTGTTCAACGAGCGCACCTACCCGCTGCTGATCCAGCTCTTCGACCAGCTCGGCGTGCGCGCGGCCAAGAGCGACATGAGCTTCTCGGCCCAGGTGCCGGGCGACGACGTGGAGTGGAGCGGCAGCAACCTCGCCACCGTCTTCGCCCAGAAGCGCAACCTCGCCCGCCCGGCCTTCTGGGCGATGCTGCGCGACCTGCTGCGCTTCAACCGCCTGTGCACCGAGCTGGCCGCCCGGGGCGAGGAGGCGGCGCTGTCGGAACCCATCGGCGAGTTCCTGGAGCGGCACCGCTTCGGCCACGGCTTCCGGCACTGGTACCTGCTGCCGATGGTGGCCTGCATCTGGTCCTGCCCGACGTCGCAGATGCTGCAGTTCCCGATCCGCACGCTGATCCGCTTCTGCCACAACCATGGCCTGCTGCAGGTCAACGACCGGCCACAGTGGTGGACGGTGTCGGGCGGCGCGCGGCACTACGTCGAGGCGATGCTGCCGGCCCTCCATGCGGTGCACCTCGCCACGCCGGTGCAGCAGCTGCAGCGCCTGCCCGGCGGTGGCGTGCTGGTGCGTTCGGCCCGGGGCGAGGAGCGCTTCGACGCCGTCGTCTGTGCGAGCCACAGCGACCAGACGCTCGCCATGCTCACCGATGCGAGCGACCTGGAGCGCGAGCTGCTGGGCGCCATCCGCTACCAGCCCAACGTCGCCGTGCTGCACACCGATGCCCGGCTGCTGCCGCAGCGCCGCGCCGCCTGGGCCGCCTGGAACTACGAGAGCGCCGGCCAGCACGGGTCACAGGGCGCGTCGGTCTGCCTGCACTACCTGCTCAACAAGCTGCAGCCCCTGCCGTTCGAGCAACCGGTGGTGGTGTCGCTCAACCCCTTGCGCCAGCCCGCGCCGTCACGCGTCATCGGCCGCTACGAGTACGCCCATCCGGTGTTCGACGACGGCGCCGTGCGCGCCCAGGGCCGGCTGCCGGAGATCCAGGGCGCCGGCGGCGTGTACTTCGCCGGGGCGTGGACCCGTTACGGCTTCCACGAGGACGGCCTGCTGTCGGGCCTGACCGCCGCCCAGCTGCTGGCCGAGAGGGTGCTCGCTTGAACACCGCGCAGTTGGGGACGGGCCAGGTCTTTCACCGCCGCCTGCGGCCGCGGGAGCATGCCTTCGCCTACCCGAGCTATTTCCTGTGGCTGCCGATGCGCTCGCTGCGCACGGCCCCGTGCCCCGCGCTCAATCGCAACGGCCGCGGCTGGCTGAGCTTCCACGACGGCGACCACGGCGACGGCGGCCCCGACGCGCTGGCCTGGCTCGAACAGCTGCTCGCCGCCGAAGGCGTGACCGATGCAGACGGCGAAATCTGGCTGCAGACCTACCCGCGCGTCCTCGGCCATGTCTTCAAGCCGGTGAGCTTCTGGATCTGCGAGCGGGCCGACCGCTCGCTGGCCGCGATCGTCGTCGAGGTGAACAACACCTTCGGCGAGCGCCACTGCTATCTGCTGAACGGCCCCGAGCTGGACTGGGGCCGCGAGCAGGTCGCGTCCAAGGTGTTCCATGTGTCGCCGTTCTGCCGTGTGGAAGGCCGCTACCGATTCCGTTTCCTGCGCCGCGATGCCCATGTGCTGAGCTGCGTGGACCATGACGACGACACCGGGCCGCTGCTGATCACGAGCCTGGCCGGCCGGCTCGAACCCCTCACCGCCCCCGGTGCCCGACGGGCCTTCTTCGCGATGCCGGCGCTGACGATGATGATCGTCGCGCGCATCCACTGGCAGGCCCTGAAGCTCGCGCTCAAGCGCGTGCCTTTCTTCTCCAAACCCCAGCCCCCCGAGCGTTTCGTGACGCGTTGACCGCCATGCCGACCACCACCACGACCTCCCTGCCCGAACTCACCGCCGAGCTGCCCCGCGCGGCCCGCCGTGTGATGACCCTGCTGCGCCACCTGCGCCACGGCAGCCTCGATGTCCAGACGCCCGACGGCGAGCAGTTCCACTTCGGCGAGGAACAGCAGCCGCGCGCGGCCATCCGCATCACCGATTGGGCGGTGTGCGAGGCCGCGCTCAAGTCGGGCGACGTCGGCTTTGCCGAGAGCTTCATGGCCGGCCACTGGACGAGCCCCGACCTGAGCGCCTTGCTGGCGCTGTTCATCCGCAACCGCACCGAGCTGGAAGCGCTGTTCTACGGCGGCTTCTGGGGCGGCCTGCTGTACCGCGTGCGGCACGCACTGAACCGCAACACCCGCACCGGCAGCCGCAAGAACATCCAGGCCCACTACGACCTCGGCAACGACTTCTACCGCCTGTGGCTGGATCCGACGATGAACTACTCCAGCGCCTGGTTCGAGGGCGCGAAGAGTGGCGACCTCGTCGAAGCCCAGCAGGCCAAGATGCGCCGCGCGCTGGCCGAGGCGCAGGTCGCGCCGGGCAGCCGTGTGCTGGAGATCGGCTGCGGCTGGGGCGCCGTGGCCGAGGTGGCCGCGCGGGACTTCTCGGCGCATCTCACGGGTGTCACGCTCTCCACCGAACAGCTCGCCTGGGCGAAGGACCGTCTGGCCAGCGCCGGCCTGCAGGCCGACCTGCGCCTGCAGGACTACCGCGACATCGCTGACGAGCCCTTCGACGCGGTCGTCTCCATCGAGATGTTCGAGGCCGTGGGCCGCGAGTACTGGGACGGCTATTTCCGCACGGTCGCCGCCAAGCTCAAGCGGGGGGGCCGCGCCTGCATCCAGAGCATCACCATCCGCGACGACCTGTTCGAGCGCTATGTGCGCTCCACGGACTTCATCCAGCAGTACATCTTCCCGGGCGGCCTGCTGCCCAGCCCGAGCCAGTTCCGGCTGCATGCCGAGCGCGCGGGTCTGAAGGTGGTGAACGAGCTGGCGTTCGGCAGCGACTACGCCGAGACCCTGCGCCGCTGGCGCGAGACCTTCCTGCGCCACGACGGCCGGGTGCGCGAACTGGGCTTCGACACCCGCTTCATGCGGCTGTGGGAGTTCTACCTCGCCTACTGCGAAGCCGCCTTCGCCGCCGGCAACACCGATGTCATGCAGTTCACCCTGGTCAAGGCCTGATGCTGCGTCGCACCGCCCTCGCCGCCGCCGGCCTCGTGCTGGTGGCGCCGGCCCATGCAGCGCCCGAGCTTGCCGGGCTCACGCTGCGCGGGCAGGGGCGGTTCCGCTACTTCGGCCTGTCGATCTACGACGCCCGCCTGTGGTCGGCCGAGCCCGTGGACGCCACGCGCTGGGGCGAGCAGCCGCTGATGCTGGAGTTGCAGTACGCCCGCTCGCTCGTGGGCCGGGAGATCGCGAAGCGCTCCCTCGTCGAGATGCGCCGGCAGGCCAGCATCGACGAGGCCAAGGCGCAGGCGTGGCTGGCGGCGATGGAGGCGGCCTTTCCCGACGTGAAGTCCGGTGACCGGCTGACCGGCCAGTACGAACCCGGCAGCGGTGCACGCTTCTACTTCAACGGGCAACTCCGCCAGCGCATCCCCGACGCCGAGTTCGCCCGCCTGTTCTTCGGCATCTGGCTGAGCCCCAAGACCTCGGAGCCGGCACTGCGCACGCAGTTGCTGGGTGCTGGTGACGGCGCCCGCTGACTTCTCTCCCCTCGACGGCCTGCGCTACGGTGCGCTGGGCCTGGCGCTCGCCTTCGTCGCGCTGCCGCTGTACGTGCACCTGCCGCAGCACTACGCCACGCAGTTCGGCGTGCCGCTGGCGAGCCTCGGCGCGCTGCTGCTGGGCGCCCGTGCACTGGACGCCGTGGCCGACCCCTGGATCGGCCGGCTGTGCGACCGGGCCCTCGGCCGGCCGGCCCTGGCCTGGCAACTGCCGCTGGCCGCGCTGCTGCTGGCAGTGGGTTTTGCGGCATTGTTCTTCCCGGCGCCGCGGGACGCGACCGCCCTGCTGGCCTGGGCGGGTGCAGGGCTCGTGCTGACCTACCTGGCCTACAGCGTGCTCACCGTGCTGCACCAGGCCTGGGGCGCGCGGCTGGGGGGCAGCCCACAGCAGCAGACGCGCGTGGTGAGCTGGCGCGAGGGCTTCGCGCTGGTGGGTGTCGTCACGGCCAGCATCCTGCCGTCGGCCGTGGGCTTCGGCGCCACGGCTGCCGTGCTGGCCGCCACGCTGGCCGTGGGCCTGGCGCTGCTGGCCTTCGCGCCCCGGCCCGCGCCGAGCGATGCTGCGGCCGCCCCCCTGTCACTGGCCTGGCGTGTGGCCGAGTTCCGCCGGCTGCTGGCCGTGTACCTGCTCAACGGCATCGCCGCCGCGGTGCCGGCCACGTTGTTGCTGTTCTTCATCGACGACCGGCTGCAGTTGCCCGCATCGCAGGGCCTGTTCCTGGCGAGCTACTTCGCCGCGGCGGTGGCGTCCTTGCCGGTGTGGCTGCGCGTGATCGCCCGCGTCGGCCAGGCCCGCGCCTGGGGCCTGGGCATGGGGCTGGCGATTGCCACGTTCGCCTGGGCAGCGCTGCTCGGCACGGGCGACCGGGGCGGGTTCCTGGCGGTGTGCATCGCCAGCGGTGCCGCCCTCGGTGCGGATCTCGCCATCCCCGGCGCCTTGCTCGCGGGCGTCATCCAGCGCGCCGGCCACGCGGGGCACGCCGAGGGCGCCTTCTTCGGCTGGTGGAATGCCGCCACCAAGCTCAACCTCGCACTCGCCGCGGGCCTGGCCCTGCCGCTGCTGCAGTGGCTCGGCTACGCGCCGGGCCAGCGCAGCCCCGCGGCCCTGCAAGCCCTCACCCTCGCCTATTGCCTGCTGCCCTGCGCGCTCAAGCTCGCGGCCGCCGGCCTGCTGTACCGCCACTTCATTGCCAAGCCATGAACCGACGTCTGCTGATCACCGCTTCGCTGGCCACGGCCGCGCTCCTCACCGGCTGCGCGAGCGCCCCTGTGCCCGACGACTACGCCGCCGAGAAGCCGGCCCTGGACCTGAAGACCTACTTCAACGGCCCGCTCACGGCACACGGCCTGTTCACCGACCGCGCCGGCAAGGTCAAGCGCCGCTTCACGGTCAAGCTGGTGGGCCGCTGGCAGGGCGACGTCGGCACGCTGGAAGAAGACTTCGTCTACAGCGACGGCAAGACGGAGCGCCGTGTCTGGACCATCACGTCGCTGGGCAACGGCCGCTACAAGGGTACGGCCGGCGACGTCATCGGCGAAGCCGAAGGACTGGCCCGCGGCAATGCGCTGCGCTGGAGCTACACGCTGCGGTTGCCGGTAGACAACACCACCTACGACGTGCAGTTCGATGACTGGATGTACCTGATGGACGACCGTGTCATGCTCAACAAGGCGCGCATGAGCAAATTCGGCATCGACCTCGGCGAGGTCACCCTGAGCTTCTACAAACAACCATGAGCCTCAACCCCCGGCTTCGCGACTGGCAGGGCAAGACAGCCTGGCTGATCGGTGCGTCCAGCGGCATCGGCGCTGCCACCGCCAGCGCCCTGCACGCAGCGGGGGCACGTGTGATCGTGTCCGCGCGGCAGACGGCCCTGCTGGACGACTTCGTGGCGGCCCACCCCGGCAGTCGTGCCGTACCGCTGGATGTGCTGGACCTGCCCGCGCTGCACGCCGCCGTGGCCGAGGTCGGGCCGGTGGACCTGTGCGTCTACTGTGCGGGCTACTACCGTGCGATGAGCGCCACCAGCTTCGACCTCGCCGATGCGCGGCGGCACCTCGAGATCAACTTCAACGGCGCCCTGCATCTGCTGGACGCGCTGTTGCCACAGATCCTCTCCGCCGGGCACGGCCACCTCAGCCTGATCTCGAGCGTGGCCGGTTACCGCGGCCTGCCCAAGGCGCTGGCCTACGGCCCGAGCAAGGCCGCGCTCACACACCTCGCCGAGGCGCTGTACCTGGACCTGCACCCGCGCGGCATCGGCGTGTCGGTCATCCACCCCGGCTTCGTGAAGACGCCGATGACCGCCCAGAACGACTTCCACATGCCTGCCGAGATCAGCCCCGAGCAGGCAGCCCGCGCCATCGTCGAAGGCTGGGCCGACGGCGACTTCGAGATCCACTTCCCGAAGCGCTTCACGCGCTTCATGAAGGCGCTGCGGCAGCTGCCCTACCGGCTCTACTTCCCGCTCGTCAGCAAGGCCAACCGATGACGCATGCCGACCCGCGCGTGGCGGCGCTGATCGGGCTGTACGAGGCGCTGTCACCCGCCACGCTGGACGACCTGGCCGCCCGCTACGCCGCCACCTGCCGCTTCAAGGACCCGTTCAACGAGGTGCAAGGCCGCGTGTCCGTGCAGCGCATCTTTGCGCACATGTTCGAGACGGTGAAGGCGCCGCGCTTCGTCGTCACCTCGGTCGTCGCCGAGGGCGACCAGTGCTTCCTGGGCTGGGATTTCCACGCCGGTGACTTCGTCATCCGCGGCGCGAGCCACTTGCGCTTTGATGCAGACGGGCTCGTCGCCGATCACCGCGACTACTGGGACGCCGCCGAAGAGCTCTACGAGAAGCTGCCCGTGCTCGGCGCCCTCATGCGACTGCTGAAGCGACGACTCAAGGCGGCGTAGGCATGACCGGGCAACTGCCGTGGATCTGGCTCTGCCAGGCCACGGGCAGGGCCCGCTTGAGGGGAAGGCCGCCAAGCCGCACGGGCTGGCCTATTTCAACCAGCCTTTTCTGCGGAAGTAGATGAAGGGCGCAGCCACCGACACCAGCATCAGCCCCAGCGCGAACGGATAGCCCCAGGGCTGCTCCAGTTCCGGCATGAACTTGAAGTTCATGCCGTAGATGGAGGCGATCAGCGTCGGCGGCAGCAGCGCGACACTGGCCACCGAGAAGATCTTGATGATCTTGTTCTGGTTGATGTTGATGAAGCCGACGGTGGCGTCCATCAGGAAGTTGATCTTGTCGAACAGGAAGGCGGTGTGCGAGTCCAGCGAGTCGATGTCGCGCAGGATCTGGCGCGACTCCTCGAACTGCTCGGCATTGAGCATGCGGCTGCGCATCATGAAGCTGACCGCGCGGCGCGTGTCCATCACGTTGCGGCGGATGCGGCCGTTCAAGTCTTCCTCGCGGGCGATGGCCGACAGCACCTCGCCGGCCTCGGCGTCGGTCACGTCGCTCTTGAGCACGCGGGCGCTCACGGCCTCGAGCTTGTCGTAGATGCCTTCGAGCACGTCGGCCGAGTACTCGGCGTCGGCGTCGTAGAGCTTGAGCAGCACGTCCTTGGCGTCTTCGATCAGCGCCGGGATGCGCCGGGCGCGCAGGCGCAGCAGGCGGAAGACGGGCAGGTCCTCGTTGTGGATCGAGAACAGCACGTTGTTGTAGAGGATGAAGGCCACCCGCACGTTGCGCGCCGGCTTGCCGTCAGGCTGCTCGTCGCCCTCAATAAGGAAGTCGGAGCGGATGTGCAGCTCGCCGTTGTCTTCCTCGTAGAACCGGGCCGATTCCTCCAGGTCCTCGTCGACGATGTCCTCGGGGATGGTCAGGCCGAAGCGGTCGCGGATCCAGCCCTTCTCCTCGGTGCTGGGGCTCTCCAGGTCGACCCAGATCGGGCGGGACAGCGCCAGGTCTTCAGCGGTTTCGATCTCTTCCTGGAACAGACCGCCCTTCAGGCGTCCGTTGTCCAGCGTGAACACATTCAGCATGCCTCGTCTCCGGCAGCGGCAAGCAAGGGGACGACGCGGCGCCGTCCGGGGTGGCAGGTTTCAGGTCAACCGTCTCACTCCGGGCGGCGGGTCACGGGCCTCTCAAGGCTTCGCGGACACGAACGGCGGGAGCGGACGGTCACCGAGGGTGATCGCTGTCCAAGGGGTTCTCCGGGAGGGGGTTCAGCCAAGGATTATTGCACTGGCAACGTCGTGAAAGAAGGCACAAAAACTTGAGCCAGACCGGCACAAAGCTTCACCGTCATCCCCTTGTCATGCAGCCCCTTCGCGCGCAAACTGGGCTCGTCGATTCCCCCACTCCCACCCACCTCCGCTACCCGAAAGACCCCTCCCTCCTCCTCCCCCCTTCGTTTGGTTTTCTCAGTTTTTCCGGTCTGTTTTTCTGACCCAACCCTCTGAAAGGAGGCTTTATGAATCTGACGATCAGTGGCCATCATCTGGAAGTCACGCCAGCCCTGCGCGAGTACGTGCTCACGAAGCTGGACCGAGTGACCCGCCACTTCGACCAGGTCGTTGACATCAACGTCCTGCTGACCGTAGAGAAGCAAAAGGAGAAGGAACGCCGCCAGCGCGCCGAAGTGACGCTCCACGTCAAGGGCCGCGACATCTTCGTCGAGCAGTCGCACGAGGACCTGTACGCCGCCATCGACCAGTTGATGGACAAGCTCGACCGCCAGGTCTGCCGTCACAAGGACAAGGTCCAGGACCACCACCACGCCTCGGCCAAGCGGCTGCAGGTGCCGGCGCCCTGAACCCGCCTGCCTCATCCTCGGCGGCCTCCGGGCCGCTTTTGTTTTTTGCGATGCGCAATCGGTTGTTGCTGCGGTGCCGCAAAAGCACGCATTCAGGGGTCACGGACGGTGATTTCGGGGGGTCTAGGGTCTGACATCCACCCCAAAACGGTCCGCGGTTCCATAATCCAACGCTCTGATTGACCCACCTGCCCGACTGCGGCCGCGCCTACCCGGCGCCCCCGACGCCAGGCCTCATCCCATGAACCGTCTCGCCGCCATCCTGCCCGCCGACAACGTGTTGGTGAATGTGGATGCGTCCAGCAAGAAGCGCGCTTTCGAACATGCGGGGCTGCTGTTCGAGAACCACCACCAGATGGCGCGCGCCCTGGTCACCGACAACCTGTTCGCCCGCGAACGCCTCGGTTCGACCGGCCTCGGCCATGGTGTGGCGATCCCGCACGGCCGGGTCAAGGGCCTGAAGAACCCGCTGGCCGCCGTGCTTCGTCTGGCCCAGCCGATCGGCTTCGATGCGCCGGACGACGAGCCGGTCAGCCTGCTGATCTTCCTGCTGGTGCCCGAGGCGGCCACGCAGCGGCACCTCGAGATCCTGTCCGAGATCGCCGAGATGCTGTCCGACCGCGAATTGCGCGAACAACTGAAGGCCGAACCCGACGCCGCCACGCTGTTCAAGCTGATCGCCGCGTGGGAACCGCTGAAGTCGGTCGCCTGACGCCGCCGCTCCAAGCCTCGCGTCAACCCTGAATTGAAGCCCACCTCGATCAGCGCTGAGCGCTTGTTCGAAGAGCACCGCGAAGCTCTTCGCTGGGAGTGGATTGCCGGCCACGCCCACCCCGAGCGCCGTTTCGACGAAGCCGCCGTCCGCGACGCCCAGAGCGCCGCCGACCTGGTCGGCTACCTGAACTACATCCATCCCTACCGCGTCCAGATCGTCGGCCGTCGCGAGGTGGCCTACCTGAGCCAGGAAAGCGCCGAGGTCCAGGACCGGCGCATTTCGCGCATCGTCACGCTGGAGCCGCCGGTCATCATCGTGGCGGACGACACCGCCCCGCCGCCGCGCCTGGTGGCGATGTGCGACCGGGCGGAGATCCCGCTGTTCCGCACCACCGAGTCGGCCGGCCACGTCATCGACCTCGTGCGCGGCTACCTGTCGCAGCTTTTCGCCAACCGCACGACGCGCCACGGCGTGTTCATGGACATCCTCGGGCTGGGCGTGCTGCTGACGGGCGAATCGGGCCTGGGCAAGAGCGAACTCGGCCTGGAACTCATTTCGCGCGGCCATGGCCTCGTGGCCGACGACGCTGTCGACTTCTTCCGCATCGCCCAGACCGCCATCGAGGGCCGCTGCCCCGAGCTGCTGCTGAACCTGCTCGAAGTGCGCGGCATCGGCCTGCTGGACATCAAGTCCATCTTTGGCGAGACCGCCGTGCGCCGCAAGATGCGCCTGAAGCTCATCGTGCACCTCGTGCGCAAGGAGACGATGGAGCGCGACTTCGAGCGCCTGCCCTACGAGCCGCTATACGAAGACGTGCTCGGCATGCCGGTGCGCAAGGTCGTCATCGCCGTGGACGCCGGCCGCAACCTGGCCGTGCTGGTCGAGGCCGCCGTGCGCAACACCATCCTGCAGCTGCGCGGCATCGACACCTACAAGGAATTCGTGGAGCGCCACCAGCGCGCCATCGAGAACGGCTCCCTGGATTGAACCGCTTCCGTGACATCGCCCGGCTGCTCGTGCTGAACACGGACAGCTACAAGACCAGCCACTGGCTGCAGTACCCACCGGGCACGCAGACCGTGTTCAGCTACATCGAGGCCCGCGGCGGCAGCCTGCCCTACACGGTGTTCTTCGGGCTGCAGGCGCTGCTCAAGGAGTATTTCAGCGACCCGGTCACCGCGGAAGACGTGGCCCTGGCCGGCGAGGTCTGCGCCGCGCACGGCGTGCCCTTCAACCACGACGGCTGGCAGCACATCGTCCAGGCCCACGGCGGCCGCCTGCCGCTGCGCATTCGGGCGGTGCCCGAGGGCACGGTCGTGCCGGTGAACCAGGTGCTGGTCACCGTCGAGAACACCGACCCCGCCTGCTGGTGGCTGACGAGTTATGTCGAGACGGTGCTGCTGCGCGTCTGGTACCCGACGACGGTGGCGACGCACAGCCACGCCACCCGCCGCCTCATCGGCGAGGCGCTCGCCCGCACCGGCGACCCGGCCGGCCTGCCCTTCAAGCTGCATGACTTCGGCGCGCGCGGCGTGTCGTCGCTGGAGTCGGCCCTGCTGGGCGGCATGGCCCACCTCGTGAACTTCCAGGGCACGGACACCATGACCGCCCTGCTCGGCGCCCGCGCCTACTACGGCGAGCCGATGGCCGGCTTCTCCATCCCCGCCGCCGAGCACAGCACGATCACCGCCTGGGGCCGCGACGGCGAGGCGGACGCCTACCGCAACATGCTGCGCCAGTTCGGCAAACCGGGGGCGCTGCTGGCGGTGGTATCCGACTCCTACGACCTCGATGCCGCCGTCACGCGGCTGTGGGGCGGCGAACTGCGCGAGGCCGTCATCGCGAGCGGCGCGGTCGTTGTCATCCGCCCGGACAGCGGCGACCCGACCACCGTCGTGCGGCGCACGGTGCAGTCGCTGGACGCGGCCTTCGGCAGCGACGTCAATGCCCAGGGCTTCAAGGTGCTGCGCCACGTGCGTGTCATCCAGGGCGACGGCATCACCCGCAGCTCCATCGCGAGCATCCTGGCCGCGCTGGAAGAAGCCGGCTACTCGGCCGACAACGTCGCCTTCGGCCAGGGCGGCGCCCTGCTGCAACAGGTGAACCGCGACTCGCTGGGCTTTGCGATGAAGGCCTCCGCCGTGCAGGTGAACGGTGCCTGGCGCGACGTGTTCAAGGCCCCGGTCACCGACCCGGCCAAACGCAGCAAGGCGGGCCGGCTGACGCTGGTGCAGCGGGATAGCCAGTACGCCACCGTGCGGCTGGACGACCCGGCCGCTCAGGGCGCCGGCGCAACGGAGGTGCTGCGCACCGTCTGGGAAAACGGCCGGCTGCTGGTGGACGACCCCTTCGCCACCATCCGGGCGCGGGCGGCGCTCGACTGAGCGCGCCTCAGCTGCGGTTCGGGCAGTCGGTCTTCACGCAGGCCGCGTACAGGGCCAGGGAGTGCTCCTGCAGCGCAAACCCGCGCTCGCGGGCGATGGCGTGCTGGCGCTCCTCGATGTTGGCGTCGTAGAACTCCTCGACCTTGCCGCAGTTCAGGCAGACGAGGTGATCGTGGTGATGACCTTCGTTCAGTTCGTAGACCGCCTTGCCGGTCTCGAAATGGTTGCGGCTCAGGAGCCCGGCCTGCTCGAACTGCTGCAGCACCCGGTAGACCGTGGCCAGGCCGATGTCCGCACCCTCGCCAAGCAGCGCCTTGTAGACATCCTCAGCCGTCATGTGACGCTGGGCCGAACGCTGGAAGATCTCGAGGATCTTGATGCGCGGCAGCGTCGCCTTCAGGCCGCTGTTCTTGATGTCGCTCGTCTGGTTCTTGGGGGAGGAGGGCATGGCGGGAGGGGCGCAAAGGCCAAAAACGGCCCCGCTAGAATCTGCGCGATCATAGCCAGCCGGCCCCCCGGCCGGCGTTCCGCCCCCTTCTCTGAAGCCGCCCGATGCGTTCCCTGCTTGCCACTTTCCCGCTGCTCGCGCTGCTCGGCGGTTGTTCCTACCTCCCCACCCTGGACTCGCTGCCGTCCGTCACCGGCGAGAAGGTGCTGGGCCTGGTCACGCCCTACCGCCTGGAAGTCGTGCAGGGCAATGTGCTGACCAAGGAAATGGTCGCCCGCGTGAAGCCCGGCATGCCCAAGGCCCAGGTGCGCGACCTGCTTGGCTCCCCGCTGCTGACCGACGTCTTCCACGAGTCACGCTGGGACTACGTCTTCACGATCAACCGCCAGGGCGCCACGCCGCAGAAGCGTCTGGTCGTCGCGCTGTTCGACGGTGAGCGGCTGAAGTCGCTCGACGTGCCCGACGACCTGCCGACGGAGCAGGAGTTCGTGGCTGCCATCAACACCTTCAAGCCGACGCGGCAGGCGCCCAAGCTGGAACTGAGCGCGGCTGAGCGCGGCGCACTGCCGCCCCCGAAGCGCAGCGCCGAGCCGGCGCCGACCGCGGCCGCCGAAGGCCCGGCCCCGGGCCGCACCTACCCGCCGCTGGACGCCAAGACCGGAGCCGGCTCGTGATGAAGGTCGCCGTGATGGGCGCCTCCGGGCGCATGGGCAAGATGCTCATCGAGGCGGTGCAGGCGGCCGACGACTGCACGCTGCACGTCACGCTGGACAAGGGCGACGACGTGCGCGCCGGCCTCGCCGGCGCCGACGTCATGATCGACTTCACCCGCCCCGAGGCCACGTTGGCCCACCTGGCCGTGTGTGCCGACCTGGGCGTGAAGGCCGTCGTCGGCACCACCGGCTTCGACGAGGCCCAGAAGGCCGAGATCGCCCGCTTCGCCGAGCGCACGGCCGTGGTCTTCGCGCCCAACATGAGTGTCGGCGTGAACGTCGTGCTCAAGTTGCTCGACCTCGCCGCCCGTGCGATGAACGAAGGCTTCGACATCGAGATCGTCGAAGCCCACCACCGCATGAAGGTGGATGCCCCGAGCGGCACCGCGCTGCAGATGGGCCAGGTCGTGGCCGACGCCCTCGGCCGTGACCTGAAAGCCTGCGCCGTCTACGGCCGCGAAGGCGTGACCGGCGTGCGTGACCCGTCCACGATCGGCTTCGCCACGGTGCGCGGCGGCGACATCATCGGCGACCACACCGTGCTCTTCGCCGGCACGGGCGAGCGCATCGAGATCAGCCACAAGGCCAGCAACCGCAGCATCTACGCCCAGGGCAGCCTGCGCGCCGCGCGCTTCCTGGCCGGTCAACGCACGGGCCTGTTCGGCATGAACGACGTGCTCGGATTCGCCCGCTGACCATGGGGGGCTTTGCCGCGTTCTGGGCCCAGAGCGACCTGATCGGTCGCGCGGTCGCCCTCGTGCTGCTGCTGATGTCGGTCAGCGCCTGGGCGCTGATCCTGTGGAAGGCCTGGCTGCTGCGCCGGGCGCGCCGCGGCCTCGTGCGCGCGGTGCCGGCCTTCTGGTCGGCCGCGGGCGTGGCCGAGGGCCGCCACGCGCTGCAGAACTTCGACACCGAAGGCGTGCTGCTGCCGCTGCTGGACGCCGCCACCGCCGAGACGCGCGCCACCACGCTGGACGCCGCCGGCCGCCGCGAGTCGCGCCTGACGCGCCGCCTGCGTGACGCGCTCCATGCGGTGCTCGCGCGGCTGCAGTTCGGCCAGGTGCTGCTCGCCTCCATTGGCGCCACCGCCCCCTTCGTGGGCCTGTTCGGCACGGTCTGGGGTATCTACCACGCCCTGGTCAGCATCTCGGCCAGCGGCAACATCACGATCGAGAAGATCGCCGGCCCGGTCGGCGAGGCGCTCATCATGACGGCGGCAGGCTTAGCCGTGGCCATCCCGGCCGTGCTGGCCTACAACGTGTTCGGCAAGATGGTCGCGGCCTGCGAGGCCGACCTGGAAGGCTTTGCGCACGACCTGCGCGAGCTGTTGACCGACGCGCAGTAAGCATGGCCTTCGGTCGCCTCGAAAAACCCGAAGGCTCACGGCCGATGAGCGACATCAACATGACGCCGCTCATCGACGTCATGCTGGTGCTGCTGGTGATCTTCATGATCACGGCACCCTTGATGACCGCGTCGCTGCGGCTGGACCTGCCCAAGAGCGAAGCCGCCACGCCGAGCGACGCGCCCAGCTTCATTGCCGTGGCCATCACGCCCGACGGCAAGCTGCACCTGGGCGAGGATGAACTCGACGCCAAGACCTTCCAGCAGCGCGTGGCCGAACTCGGCCGCGCCAACCCGCAGATGGAAGTGCAGCTGCGCGCCGACCAGGCCGTGCCCTACGGCCAGGTGGCCGAGCTGATCGGCTGGGTGCAGGCCGCGGGGCTGAGCCGCATCGCCTTCGTCGCGCAGGCCGCTGCGTCCGCGCCCTGAGCGAAGGGTGCCCCGGAGGGCGGCCCATACAATTTGGGCATGAACGCCCCTGTCGAAGCCGCAAGCTACAACCCCACCGAGATCGAAGCCGCCGCCCGGGCCTACTGGGCCGAGCGCGATGCCTACCGCGTCACGGAAGACGCCAGCAAGCCGCACTTCTACGCCTGCTCGATGCTGCCCTACCCCAGCGGCAAGCTGCACATGGGCCATGTGCGCAACTACACGATCAACGACATGCTGGCCCGCCAGCTGCGCATGAAGGGCTACAACGTCCTCATGCCCATGGGCTGGGACGCCTTCGGCCTGCCGGCCGAGAACGCCGCGATGAAGGGCAAGGTGCCGCCGGCGCAGTGGACGTATTCCAACATCGCCCACATGAAGGGCCAGATGCAGGCCATGGGCCTGGCCATCGACTGGAGCCGCGAGGTCGCCACCTGCCAACCCAGCTACTACAAGTGGAACCAGTGGCTGTTCCTGAAGATGCTGGAGGCCGGCATCGCCGAGCGCCGCACCCAGGTCGTCAACTGGGACCCGGTGGACCAGACCGTGCTGGCCAACGAGCAGGTCATCGACGGCCGCGGCTGGCGCTCGGGCGCCCTGGTCGAGAAGCGCGAGATCCCGGGCTACTACCTGAAGATCACGCAGTACGCCGAGGAACTGCTCTCGGCCGTGGCCAACCCCGAGGACCCGAACTACCTCTCCGGCTGGCCCGAGCGCGTGCGCCTGATGCAGGAGAACTGGATCGGCAAAAGCCAGGGCGTGCGCTTTGCCTTCCCGCATTCCATCGAAGGCGGCGGTGACAAGCTGTGGGTGTTCACGACCCGCGCCGACACGATCATGGGCGTGACCTTCTGCGCCGTGGCACCGGAGCATCCGCTGGCCACGATTGCCGCAAAGGACAAGCCCGAGGTCGCTGCCTTCATCGAGGAATGCAAGGCCGGCGGCACGACCGAGGCCGAGCTCGCCACGCAGGACAAGAAGGGCGTGCCCACGGGCCTGTGCGTCACGCATCCGCTGACCGGCGCCCAGGTGCCGGTGTGGGTGGGCAACTACGTGCTGATGAGCTATGGCGACGGCGCCGTGATGGGCGTGCCGGCGCATGACGAGCGCGATTTCGCGTTTGCGAAGAAGTACGGCATCTCAATCCGCCAAGTGGTGGCCGTCGACGGCGAGACCTTCACGACCGACGCCTGGGCCGAGTGGTACGGCGACAAGACGCGCGGCGTGTGCGTCAACTCCGGCGCGCTGGACGGCCTGAGCCACAAGGCCGCGGTCGACAAGGTCGCCGAGCTGCTCGGCGCCCAGGGACTGGGCGAGAAGAAGACCACCTGGCGCCTGCGCGACTGGGGCATCAGCCGCCAGCGCTACTGGGGCACACCGATCCCGATCATCCACTGCGACGACTGCGGCGTGGTGCCGGTGCCGGAAAAGGACCTGCCGGTCGTGCTGCCGGAAGACTGCATCCCCGACGGCAGCGGCAACCCGCTGAACAAGCGCGCCGACTTCCTGAACGTGGGCTGCCCGACATGCGGCAAGCCGGCGCGGCGCGAGACGGACACGATGGACACCTTCGTGGACTCGTCCTGGTACTTCATGCGCTACTGCGACCCGACGAACGACCAGGCCATGGTCGGCGCCGGCACGAAGTACTGGATGCCGATGAACCAATACATCGGCGGCATCGAGCACGCCATCCTGCACCTGCTGTACGCGCGCTTCTGGACCAAGGTCATGCGCGACCTGAAGCTGGTGGAGGTGTCCGAGCCCTTCCAGAAGCTGCTCACCCAGGGCATGGTGCTGAAGGGCGCGTTCTTCCACAAGCCCGAGGGCGGCGGCAAGGACTACTACTGGGACCACGAGATCGACGTGATCCACGACGAGCGCGGCGGCATCGTCGGCGCCAAGCTCAAGAAGGACGGGACGCCCCTCGAGTACGAGATGACGACCATGTCCAAGTCGAAGAACAACGGCGTGGACCCGCAGGCCCTCATCGACCAGTACGGCGCCGACACGGCCCGCCTGTTCGTGATGTTCGCCTCGCCCCCGGAGCAGACGCTGGAGTGGAACGACGCGGCCGTCGAAGGCGCCCACCGCTTCCTGAAGCGCGTGTGGAACTTCGGCGTGCGCAACGCCGACGCCATCAAGGCCGGCGGCAAGGACTTCGCCGCGCTCAATGCCGACGGCAAGACGCTGCGCCGTGAGGTGCACAACGTGCTCAAGCAGGTCAGCTACGACTACGAGCGCATGCAGTACAACACCGTCGTCTCCGGCGCGATGAAGCTGCTGAACGCACTCGAAGGCTTCAAGGCGGAGGGCCAGGCCGCGGCCGTGCGCGACGGCTTCTCGGTGCTGCTGCGCGTGCTCTACCCCGCCACGCCGCACATCGCCCACCAGCTCTGGCAGGACCTCGGCTTCGCCGCCGAACATGGCGACCTGCTGGATGCGCCCTGGCCCACGGTCGACGAGGCGGCGCTGGTGCAGGACGAGATCGAACTGATGCTGCAGGTCAACGGCAAGCTGCGCGGCGCGGTGAAGGTGCCCGCCAGCGCCGACAAGGCCGCCGTCGAGGCGGCAGCACTCGCGACCGAGGAGTTCGCCAAGTTCAGCGAAGGCAAGGCGCCCAAGAAGGTGGTGATCGTGCCGGGCCGCCTCGTCAACGTGGTGGTGTGATGAAGCGGCGTGCCGCCCTTCTGGGCCTGACCGCCCTCGCCGGCTGCGGCTTCGAGCTGCGCCACGAGCCGGTGCTGCCCTTCCAGACCCTGGCGCTGACCGGCTTCCCGCCGGACTCGCCACTCGCCGCGGGCCTGAAGCGCCAGATCAAGCGCACGCCGGTGCAACTGCTGGAGGACCAGGCCCGCGCCCAGGTGGTCTTGGAGACCCTGCGCGAATACCGCGACCGGCGCGTGGTGGCCTCCACCAGCGTCGGGCAGGTGCGTGAATGGCAGCTGCGGCTGGAGTTCGACTACCTCATCCGCACGGCGGCGGGTGAGCTGCTGGTGCCCAAGGTCGAGTTGCGCCTGTCGCGCGACATGAACTTCACCGAGACCGCGGCCCTGGCCAAGGAGCAGGAGGCCATCAACCTCTACAACGCGATGCATTCCGATGCCATCGCGCAGGTCATGCGGCGCCTCGCCGCCGTGCGGTTGCCGGGCTGACATGAAAACCCAACACAGCCACAGAGGCACAGAGGCACAGAGGGGGAGGGAAGGCGCCCCCTCTGTGCCTCTGTGCCTCTGTGGCTGTGTTCAAGGTCGCTGACCCATGCAACTGCGTCCCGAATCGCTCGCGCCCCATCTCGCCAAGGGCCTGGCCCGCATCTATACCGTGCACGGCGACGAGCCCCTGCTGGCCCAGGAAGCGGCCGACCAGATCCGCGCTGCCGCCAAGGCCCAGGGCTTCGGCGAGCGGCAGATCTTCACCGTGGCCGGCGCCTATTTCGACTGGGGTCCGGTGCTGGCTGCGGCCCAGGCGATGAGCCTGTTTGCCGAGCGGCAGTTCATTGAGATCCGCATCCCGACCGGCAAACCCGGCAAGGACGGGTCCGAAGCCCTGCAGCGCTATGCCGAGGCCGCACCCGACGACGTGCTGACGCTGGTGACGCTGCCGCGACTGGACAAGACCCAACTCTCCAGCGCCTGGTTCACCGCGCTGGATGGCCATGGCGTGTCGATCCGTGTCGAGCCCGTCGAGCGCCGGCTGCTGCCGGCCTGGCTGGCGCAGCGCCTCAAGGCCCAGGGCCAGTCGGTGCCCGAAGGCGAGGACGGGCAGAAGGCCCTGGCCTTCTTCGCCGACCGCGTGGAAGGCAACCTGCTGGCGGCCCACCAGGAACTGCAGAAGCTGGCCCTGCTCCACCCCCAGGGCGAGCTGACGCTCGAACAGATCGAAGCCGCGGTGCTGGACGTGGCGCGCTTTGACGTCTTCAAGCTGAGCGAGGCGGTGCTCTCCGGCGCCGTGCCGCGCATGCTGCGCATGCTCGACGGCCTGGAGGCCGAGGGCGAAGCCGCCGTGCTGGTGCACTGGACGCTTGCCGAGGACGCCCGGGCCCTGGCCCGCGTGCGGGCCGCCCTGGACGCCGGCAAGCCGCTGCCGATGGCGATGCGCGAAGCCCGGGTCTGGGGTGCCAAGGAGCGGCTGATCGAACGGATCGCACCGCGACTGGACGGGCTGCAGGCCGGCGCCCTCGTGCAGGCGGCCCAGGTGTGTGACGGCCTCGTCAAGGGCCTGCGCCATCCCGACTGGCCCGCCGACCCCTGGGCGGCGCTGCGCCGCCTCGCCCTGATGCTCGGCGAAGCTGCCAGCGGGAAAACCGGGGCAGTTCTCACGGCCCGGTGAGGGCGATTCGGGCTATCGTCGAGGGCGATGCAATGCTGCTGGACATGACACCGACCCACCGCCTCCTGCCCTTCCTGCTCGCCCTGGGCTGCATCAGCGCCCAGGCCGTGCCCGTGACGGTCCAACTGCGCGGGCCCAACGGCCAGCCCCTGGCGGGTGCCGCAGTCGCCGTCGAGGTCAAGGGGCGCACCGGCAAGACCAGCACGGCCAAAGCCGAGATGGGCCAGCGCGACCGGCAGTTCACACCGCAGCTGCTCGTCGTGCAGACCGGCACCGCGGTGAATTTCCCGAACTTCGACACCGTGCGGCATCACGTCTATTCGTTTTCGCCGATCAAGGTGATCGACATCAAGCTCTACTCCGGTACTCCGAGCGAGCCGGTGGTCTTCGACAAGCCCGGCGTTGCCGCGCTGGGCTGCAACATCCACGACCGCATGAGCGCCCACATCATCGTCGTCGACACCCCCACCTTCGCCCGCACTGACGACAAGGGCCAAGCCAGCTTCGACCTGCCCGCCGGCGAGCATGCCGTGAAGGCCTGGCATGCCGGCCAGAAATCGCCCACGCTGCAAGCGCTCAAGCTCGACGTGCCCGCGGCCGGCGGCACGGTCGCGCTGACGCTGGCCGAGTGACACGCCCACGATGCGCTGGCCCAACTGGCTGAACCTGCGGCGCCTGCAAGGGCGCATCGTGGCGCTCTTCCTGGCGCTGCTGCTGGTGGTGCAGCTGGTGAGCTTCGGCGCCATCCGCGCGAGCATCACGCGCAATGCCGAGACTTCGCTCGCCGCCGAATTGCAGACCGGCGAGCGCGTGCTGCGCCGGCTGCTGGAGCAGCGTGCGGGCAAGCTGCGGGACGCCTCCGACCTGCTGACCAAGGACTTCGGCTTTCGCACCGCCGTGGGCTTGTCGCTGGCGGAGCCGGACACGGTCGAGACGATCAAGGACGCCCTCAAGAACCAGGGCGAGCGCATCGGCGCCTCCGTCGTGGCGTACTTCGATGAGCAGCAACGCCTCGTCGGCGCCACGCGCGACGATGCCGCGACCTTCGGGGCGACGCTGGCCCAGATCATCCGCAGCAGCGAGGGCGTCGCGCTGGCCGTGCAGGGCAACCAGGTCTACCAGGTGGTGGCCGTGCAGGTGCGCACGCCCGCGCCGCAAGGCTGGGTGCTCATGGCCTTCGCGCTGGACCGCAGGGTGCTGGACGACCTCGAGGCCTTGTCGGAATTGCAGGGCATGGTGCTGCTCCAGGGCCCGGCCAAGGCCTGGATCGGCATCGTCGACAACCTCGACCCCACTGCGGCCAAGACCTTGCGCGCGAGCCTGGGTCGCGAGGTGCCCATGGACGGCAACCTCGACCTGGGCAGCGAGCGCATGCGGGCCCGCTTCGTGGCCCTGATCGGCGGCGAGCAGCCGCTGGGCGTGCTGCTGCTGCGCTCGCTGGACGAAGCCCTCGCGCCCTACCAGCAGCTGCAGCTCGTGCTGCTGGGCCTGACCCTGCTCGGTGTGGTCGTGTTCGCCAGCGTGAGCGTGCTGCTGGCGCGCGGCATCAGCAACCCGATCACGGCCTTGTCGGCGTCAGCCCGGCGGCTGGAGAGTGGCGACTACGACACGCCGGTGCCCGCCACTTCGCAGCTGGACGAGGTGCGCAAGCTGGCCCTGGCGCTGGAGAGCATGCGCGAAGGCATCCGGCGCCGCGACGCCCTGGTCAACAACCTCGCCTACGTCGACCAGTTGACCCTGCTGCCCAACCGTGCGCGCTTCGCCGAGATCCTGGCCCACCACCTCGCGCACACCGACCAGCCCGGCGCCGTGCTGATGCTCGACCTGGACCGCTTCAAGCACGTGAATGACGTGCTCGGGCATGACGTCGGTGACCGCCTGCTGCAGAGCGTCGCCGAGCGGCTCCAGGCCCTGTGCACGCCTGACCATGCGGTGCTCGCGCGGTTGTCGGGCGACGAGTTCGCGATCCTGCTCGCGCACACCGAAGCCACGGGCGCCAGCGAAGCGGCCCTGGCCATCCTGAAGGACTTCGAGCATCCGCTGCAGCTCGACAACGAAACCATCGACCTCGGCGCCGGCATCGGCATCGCGCTCTTTCCCGAGCACGGGGAGGACGTCAACCTGCTGCTGGGCCGTGCCGAGCTGGCGATGTACGCCGCCAAGACGCGGCAGTGCGGCAGCCTGATTTACCACGCGGCACTCGACGCGGGCAGCCAGGAATCGCTGTCGCTGTTGTCCGAGCTGCGCCATGCGGTGGAGTCGGACGAGCTTCGCCTCTTCCTGCAACCCAAGGTGGACCTGGTGAACCGCCGCGTCGTGGGTGCCGAGGCCCTCGTGCGCTGGCAGCACCCGACGCGCGGCCTGGTGCCGCCGATGCAGTTCATCCCCTTCGCGGAGCAGACCGGCTTCATCCGCATGCTGACCGCCTGGGTGCTGGCCGGTGCGGCCACCTTCGCGCGCCAGGCGGCGGATGCAGGCCTCACGCTGAAGCTGTCGGTCAACCTGTCCACGCGCGACCTGATGGACCAGGACCTGCCGGCCAAGATCGAGGCCCTGATGGCGCCGCTCAAGGTGCCGGCGGAGACGATCTGCCTGGAGATCACCGAGAGCGCGATCATGGACGACCCCGAACGGGCGCTGTCCACGCTGGAGCACCTGCATGCGATGGGCTTCAAGCTGTCCATCGACGACTTCGGCACCGGCTACTCGTCGCTCGCCTACCTGAAGCGCCTGCCGGTGGACGAGCTCAAGATCGACAAGAGCTTCGTCATGGCCATGGAGCGCGACCTGGACGACGCGCGCATCGTGCGCTCGACCATCGAGCTCGCCCACAACCTGGGCCTGAGCGTCGTGGCCGAAGGCTTGGAGACGATCAAGGCCTGGGCCTTGCTCGCGAAGCTGGGCTGCGACGAGGGTCAGGGCTACTACATCAGCAAGCCCATGCCGCAGGACCAGTTCATCGCCTGGGCGCGTGACTGGCAGGCACCGGACCCGTCCATCATCTCCGCCGAAAGCCAGCTGGCCAAGCTGGACTGAGGCGCCTCAGGCCTGGCTCGCCTGCAGGGCCTTCAGGAGGGCACCGAGGCCCGAGGCCAGCGTCTGCGCGCGCACGGCGGCGCGGTCACCACTGAACAGCTCCCGCCACACCTGCACCGCGCCGTGGCGCGGCGCCAAGGCCAGCCAGACCGTGCCAACCGGCTTGGCCGGGCTGCCCCCCGTGGGCCCGGCGATGCCCGTGACGGACAGTGCCCAGTCGACCGGCGCGCGCGCCAGCAACCCCAGCGCCATCTGCTCGGCCACTTCCGCGCTGACAGCCCCGTGCTGCGCGATCAGCGCGGCCGGCACGCCCAGCAGCTCGGTCTTGGCCTCGTTGCTGTAGGTCACCACGCCGCGTTCGAACCACTGGCTGGAGCCGGCGAGGTCGGTGCAGGCCGCGGCGATCATGCCGCCGGTGCAGCTCTCGGCCGTGCCCAGGCGCTGGCCCCGCGCGAGCAGCGCCTCGGCGATCGGGCCAACCACGTCAGTGTGCAGGTCCCTCATCAGGTCACCCCATCACGAAACGGTAGCCGGCGATGACGGCCAGCGTGCAGCCGGCGGCGACGAAGTCGTCGAACAGGATGCCGAAGCCTTGCGCCCAGCCGATGGGCGCACCGCGCTCGGCCTTGAAGAGCCGGTCGGCCCAGCCCACCGGCCCGGGCTTGGCGGCGTCGAACAGCCGGAACAGGCCGAAGGCCACCAGTTGCGCGAGCCAGGAGGCTGGCCCGATCAGCCAGAGGATCAGCCAGAAGGCCACCACCTCGTCCCAGACCACGGGGCTGGGGTCGGGCGTGTTCAGGTGCCGCGCCGTGACGGTGCAGGCCCACCAGCCGACGAGCGTGCCGAGGCCGATGAGCGCGGCCCAGGCGGCGTCACTCATCCACGGTGAGATCAAGGCGGCCACCAGCCAGGCCCAGAGCGTGCCCACGGTGCCCGGCGCCTTGGGGCTGAGGCCGCTGCCGAAGCCGAGCGCGATCCAGCGCGCCGGGTGGCGGAGCATGAAGGCGGGCGTGGCGCGGACGGGGGCGGAGGCGGTCATGACTGGAAGTGGTCGAAGGATTGCAGGCCGTGCTGAACCGGCTCGCCGCGTGCGTTCACCACGCGCAGGCCCGGCTCGGCCTCGATGCGGCCGACACGGGTGAGCGGCACGCCCACGTCGGGCAGCACGGCGCCGGGCGGCGCCGTGAAGACGAGTTCGTAGTCGTCGCCGCCCGCCATGACGCAGGTGTGCTGCAGGTCGGTGGGCTGCGCAGCGAGCACCGCGCTGCGGGGCAGTGCGTCGACATCGATCGTGACGCCGACGCCCGAGGCAGTCAGGATGTGGCCCAGGTCGCCCAGCAGGCCGTCGGAGATGTCGAGCGCCGCGGTCGCGATGCCGCGCAGGGCCTGGCCGAGCGCCAGCCGCGGCGTGGGCAGCTCCATCGCGCGGCGCACCCGCTCGAAGGCCTCGCCCGGCAGGGCCACGGTACCGCGGAACACCTCCAGCGCCAGCCGCGCATCGCCGAGTTGCCCCGACACCCAGACCTCGTCACCGACGCGCGCGCCACGGCGCAGCAGGGCCTGCCCCGGCGGCGCCTCGCCGAACACGGTGATGCACAGGTTCAGCGGCCCCTGCGTGGTGTCGCCACCGACCAGCGGGATGCCGCTCGCATCGGCCAGCGCCCACAACCCGTGGGCGAAACGCGCCAGCCAGGCTTCGTCAGCGCGCGGCAGGGCCAGCGCCAAGGTGAAGCCTCGCGGTGTCGCGCCGCAGGCGGCCAGGTCGCTCAGGTTCACGGCCAGCGCCTTGTGGCCCAGGCGCGCCGGATCGACCGTGGACAGGAAATGCCGGCCCTCGACGAGCATGTCGCTCGACACGAGCCAGCGCGCGCCCGGCGTGGGCACGAGCACAGCGCAGTCATCACCCACGGACACCTCGACGCCGGCCGCGGCAGGGCGCTGGAAGAAGCGCCGGATCAGATCGAACTCACCCATGCCGCCATTAGACCTTCTCGCGCCCTTGTGGAGATCCACAGGGACCGGGCGCGAGGGCGGTGGCATGATTCCCCCCCGTCCGGTCCTTGTGATGTCCCGCCATGTCCAGCTCAGAAGAAAAACGCGCTCAACTCCGCCAGGCCGCCCTCGAATATCACGAGTTCCCGACACCCGGCAAGGTCGCCATCGCGCCGACCAAGCAACTGGTCAACCAGCGTGACCTCGCGCTGGCCTATTCGCCCGGCGTGGCGGCGGCCTGCGAAGAGATCGTGGCCGACCCGGCCAATGCCTTTCGCTACACCTCGCGCGGCAACCTGGTGGCCGTGGTGACCAACGGCACGGCGGTGCTGGGTCTGGGGAACATCGGCCCGCTGGCCTCCAAGCCAGTGATGGAAGGCAAGGGCGTGCTGTTCAAGAAGTTCGCGGGCATCGATGTCTTCGACCTCGAAGTGGCCGAGAACGACCTGGACAAGCTTGTCGACGTGATCGCCGCGCTGGAGCCGACCTTCGGCGGCATCAACCTCGAGGACATCAAGGCGCCGGACTGCTTCTACGTCGAGCGCAAGCTGCGCGAGCGCATGAAGATCCCCGTCTTCCACGACGACCAGCACGGCACGGCCATCGTCGTGGGCGCTGCCTTCCTGAACGGCCTGAAGGTCGTCGGCAAGGACATCAAGCAGGTCAAGCTCGTCACCTCCGGCGCGGGGGCGGCGGCACTGGCCTGCATCTCCCTGCTCGTGAAGCTCGGCCTGCCCAAGGAAAACATCTGGGTGACCGACCTCGCCGGCGTCGTCTACGAGGGCCGTACCGAGCTGATGGACCCGGACAAGGCCGAGTACGCACAGAAGACCGATGCGCGCTCGCTGCGCGAAGTGATCGCCGGCGCGGACGTGTTTCTGGGCCTGTCCGCCGGCGGCGTGCTCAAGGCTGACATGGTCGCCACGATGGCGGCCAAGCCGCTGATCTTTGCGCTGGCCAACCCCACGCCCGAGATCCTGCCGGAGGAGGTCAAGGCGGTGCGCGACGACGCCATCATGGCCACCGGCCGCACCGACTACCCGAACCAGGTCAACAACGTCCTGTGCTTCCCGTACATCTTCCGCGGCGCGCTGGACTCCGGCGCGACGACCATCAACGTCGAGATGGAGATCGCGGCCGTGCAGGCCATCGCCGAGCTGGCCCAGGCCGAGCAGAGTGAAGTGGTGGCGGCGGCCTACGTGGGCGCGACGCTGTCGTTCGGCCCGGAGTACCTCATCCCCAAGCCCTTCGACCCGCGCCTGATGATGCGCATCGCCCCGGCTGTGGCCAAGGCTGCGGCCGACTCGGGCGTGGCCGCGCGCCCGATCACCGACTGGGATGCCTACCGCGAAAAGCTGCAGAGCTTCGTCTACGCCTCCGGCAACACGATGAAGCCGATCTTCACCGCCGCCAAGCGCGCGCCGAACAAGCGCGTGGCCTATGCGGAGGGCGAGGAGGAGCGCGTGCTGCGCGCCGCCCAGGTGGTCATCGATGAAGGCCTCGCTCGCCCCACGTTGATCGGCCGCCCGGCGGTGATTGCCGAACGCATCGAGCGCTTCGGCCTGCGCCTGCAGCAGGAGCGCGACTATGACGTCGTCAACGTCGAGAACGACCACCGCTACCGCGACTACTGGCAGACCTACCTGCGGATGACCGAGCGCAAGGGCGTCACCGAGCAGCTGGCCAAGATCGAGATGCGTCGGCGCCTGACGCTGATCGGCGCGATGCTGCTGCACAAGGGCGAGGTCGACGGCATGCTCTGCGGCACCTGGGGCACCACGGCCACCCACCTGCAGTACATCGACCAGGTCATCGGCAAGCGCGCGGGGGTCAAGACCTACGCCTGCATGAACGGCCTGATCCTGCCGGGCCGGCAGGTCATGCTCGTGGACACCCACGTCAACGATGACCCGACCGCCGAGCAACTGGCCGAGATCACGATCATGGCCGCGCAGGAGATGTGCCGCTTCGGCCTGACGCCGAAGGCCGCCCTGCTGTCGCACAGCAACTTCGGCACGAGCGACAAACCGTCGGCGGTGAAGATGCGCGACACGCTGGCGCTGATCCAGCAGCTCGCGCCGTGGCTGGAAGTGGACGGCGAAATGCACGGCGACACCGCGCTGGATGCCACCTACCGCAAGCAGCTCATGCCCCACAGCCCGCTGACCGGCGAGGCCAACCTGCTGGTGCTGCCGAACATCGACGCGGCCAACATCTCGTACAACCTGCTCAAGACGGCCGCCGGCGGCGGCATCGCGATCGGACCGGTGCTGCTTGGCGCCGCCCAGCCGGTGCACGTGCTGACCCCGTCGGCAACGGTGCGCCGCATCGTCAACATGACCGCCCTGACCGTCGCGGACGCGAACGCGGCGCGGGGCTGAGGCACGGTCCAAGGCCCCCCGGGGGAGACGGGCAACAGCGCCCGGACTCCCCCAATTGACAGAAGTTTTCATGTCAAAAACTTCGTCATGCATCCGTCACAGATACTGAAGATTCAAAGACTTAGCGCTATGTGAGTACAGGCTCACAAGCCCTCACGCCTGGCGGGATCGCCCGCTGGCGGCTTGAGCTTTTGGGGGCGCTTCGGTACCATATCGGTTTTCCGTTCAGGGTAAACCCGTGTCTTTGCTCTCGTGGCTGGCGCGCTCCGGCGCCTCGGCGGTCACCACCGCCCTGCTGCTTTCCGGCCTTGCCGGGGGTGCGCAAGCCAAGGAGGCGTCCCCCACCGCAACGCCCGCTCTGGCTGAAATTTCGCTGAGCGAGCTGCCCATCCAGGCGCAGGAAACCCACCGGCTGGTGTTATCCGGCGGGCCGTTTCCTCACGGCAAGGATGGCGTGGTGTTCGGCAATCGCGAGCGCCTGCTCCCCCGCAAGGCTCGCGGCTTCTATCGCGAATACACGGTCAAGACCCCCGGCTCACGTGACCGAGGTGCCCGTCGCCTCGTGTGCGGCGGCACCCCGCCCACGGCGCCCGAGGTCTGTTATTACACCGACGATCACTATGCCAGCTTCAAGCGCATCCGCGCCGAAGCCGGCCGGTGAAGGTCGAAGGTTCGGCAGTTTTGTGACTTGAAAGGAGGATCGAGACCATGCTTTTGCAGACCGTCCGTCCCAATATCGTGCAGGCCATACGGGCCTACCGGGTCGAGGACTTGATGCAGGCCGCCCAAGAAGCGGGCCAGCATTTCCTGTATGCCAACCTGTCGGAGGCGCAGTCCAAGCAGGACGTGCTCGACGGCATCGCGCAGGCCTTCCTCTTCCCCGCTCACTTCGGCAAGAACCTGGACGCCCTGCATGACTGCATGACCGACCTCGTCCACAAGGCTGGCAGCCAGCCGGGCTTCGTGGTGGTGCTGGAGCAGCTGCCCGACAACGTGCGCTTCGACCGCGAAGCCCGCGAGCAACTGCTCGACGTCTTCCGCGACACGGCCGACTACTGGGCCGACCGGAAGGTGCCATTCCGGTGTTTCTATTCTTTTCAGTAGCCCGCTCCCAAGAAAACGGGTCATGGGAGCGGGCTGCTGAGGTGGCCCCGGTGGTTGAAAAGCCTGCGCCGAAAAGCGCGAAGACGATTGGCAACCCCAACTTCGGCATGAACATGCCGATGATGTGCAGCGCCTTCGACACGTCGATGTGGTTGAACGCGGCCTGAGGCCGTTCACCCCGCACAAGAAGCGACCCCACGGGGTCGCTTTTTTCATGCCGGCTCGCAAGCCCGCCTGACGGATTTCTGAATGCCGGCAGCCGCTGCCCGCCGGCCTGGCCAGCATGGCGCCTTTCTTCCACGGCAAGGCCCCATGCAAGATCATCTGCACGCGCTCAACATCACCCTGCACGTCAGCGCGGGCGTCGCCGCACTGCTGCTCGGGCTCTGGCAACTCGCCGCCCCGAAGGGCACTTCCGCCCACCGGCGCCGCGGCTGGCTGCTGATGGGGCTGGCCGGCGCCAGCGTCGCCAGTGCTGCCCTCGGCGCGCTGGTGTTCCGTCCACGGCCCGACCTGCTGGCCGTCAGCGCGCTCGTCAGCTACCACCTCTACAGCGGCTGGCGCAGTCTGCGGCTGCCGGATGGGGGCCGGCGGCCTGCGGACTGGATCCCGGCTCTGCTGCTGCTCACCGCCGCGGTGGCGCTGCGGAACGCGGACGGCACACACTGGCCCGCGGCCGTGGTGCGCTCGATCGGCATCGCCATGGTGTTTGTCTCGGGCTATGACCTGATCCGCACCGCCTTCCCCCGGCCGTGGCGGCGCGCCCTGAACCCAGCCGAACATGCGTGGCACATGTGCGCCATGATCGGCGCCTTGGCCAGCGTGGCCGCAGCCCAGCAGTTGCCGGTGCGAACCGCCGCTCAGTCCAGCCTGGGAGTGTCGATCGCCTTCAGCCTGCTCGCGACGGGACTGGCCTGGCGGGCCGCCCGGAAGGCCGTCGGCGTGCAGCCCTCGGCCGCCTTGAAGGCCCGGTTGAAGACCGACAGGGAGTTGTAGCCCGCGTCGGTGGCCAGGCTCAGCACCGTGTCGCCGTCGCGGGCCGGGTCGCCCAGGGCCGCCTTGACCGCGGCAATGCGCCAGGCGTTGAGGTAG
>RXJW01000080.1 GCA_003963005.1 Burkholderiales bacterium | reverse complement strand
GGCTCAGGCGCCCAGTGCTCAGTCACGGGCTTCAAACTTCTACCCAGAGGCCGCTCGGGCTACCCGAGCCGGTCCGAGTCTTGAAGATACAAGGGCCGAACGCACGCCAGGCGATCAGCAGCCCGGCAGCGATTGCGACGACCTGCGCGAGGAGCAACCAGAGCCGCCACAGCAAGGAGGGGCGAGCCGGATTCATGGCGCCCTCCCCTCCATCAGCTGGTCGAGCGCACGCGCCATCGGCTCGGCCAGCCCGATCGCGTTGGAGGCATGCTGCACCGTGTCGCAGGTGACGATGCGCGAGGGGGCGCTGGCCTGAAGCTCGTCGTAGGCGTCCGGCGCGAACAGGGCGTGCACGCCGATGCACACCGGGGCTGCCAGGCCGACGCGGCGGATGCTTCCGACTGCCTGGATCATCGTCCGCGCACTGGAGACGATGTCGTCGACGAGCACCGGTTGCCGGTCACGCCAGGCGGAGACGTCGGGCAGGCTGACTTCCACGTCGCGGTCCCCGTGCCGCAACTTCTTCAGCACGGTGAAGGGCGCACCGGCACCGGCGGCCACCTCTGCGACCCACTGCTCGCTCTCCGAGTCGGGCCCGATTAGCAGCGGTCGCTCCACTTTGGCCGCGACCCAGCGCGCGATGAGGGGTGCCGCGTGCACGACGCGGGAAGGAATGCCGTAGATTTCGTCCAGCGCGTGGTACCGGTGCAGATGCGGATCGACGGTGACCAGACCGTCGAACGTCGCCGACAGCAGGCGCGCATAGGTCCGCGAGGTCACGGCCTCGCCAGGATGGAAGCGACGGTCCTGGCGCAGGTAGGCCAGATAGGGCGCGGCGAGATGGACTCGAACGGCACCGAGGTCCCGGGCGGCATCGGCCGCGAACAGCAGCGGCAAGGTCTTCTCGTCGGGTCGCGCAAGGCTGCACACGAAGACGACGTCGCGTCCGCTCACATCAGCGTCAAGGCGGACAAGAGACTCGCCGTCGGGAAATCGGTGCAGTGCCAGACCCGCCCGGTCGGCTTGCATGGCCAGCGCCAGCTGATCGGCGAAGAGCTCGCTGCCCGGCAAGGCAAATATCAGGGGCTTCATGGCGCCTCCGAAATCTCGAAGATGGGCGGGTGCGATTCGACATAGCGCCTCGCATAGTCAAGTTCGCCTCGGGCCTGTGCATGCAGGGTGAACAGCGGCTGCCCGGCCGACACGGGGTCGCCGAGGCGCGCGTGCACCTCGATGCCCGCCGCCGCGGCATTGGGTGCCCCGGCCAGCTTTGCGGCCCGCGCGAGCACGCGGTTGTCGATGGCCTTGACGTGACCGGCGGCCGGGGCCAGGACGGTGTGACGGTGCGCCGCGACAGGGACCTCGCGCATGCCGCCCTGAGCTTCGCAAATGGCCTGGAACCGGGACCAGGCACGCCCGTCGGCAAGCACCTCACGAGCCCGGGCGAGTCCCGCGCCGTGAGCAGCGGCGCCCCCCAGTTCAAGGATGTCGCCAGCCAGCTCCAGGGCGCGCTGGCGGAGATCGCCTGGCGCATCCGCCTCGCCGCGCAGCACCGCCAGCACATCACGGGCTTCGAGGGCCGGCCCGATGCCTCGTCCCACCGGCTGCAGCCCGTCGGTGATGCGCAGTGCCACCCGCAGGCCGAGCGCTCGGCCGACTTCCACCAGCCGGTCTCCCAAGGTCTGCGCCGCCTCGGCACTGCGCACCTTGGCGGTAGGACCGACCGGCAGGTCGATCACCACATGGGTCGATCCTGCCGAAGCCTTCTTCGAGAGCACCGAGGCGACCAGCTGGCCTTCGCTGTCCAGATCGAGGGGGCGCTCGACGCGGATCAGGATGTCATCCGCCGGACTCAGGCGGACCGATCCACCCCAGACGATGCAGCCCCCGGTGTGCTCGACGGTGCGCCGCATGGCAGCGATGTCGAGGTCGACCGGCGCCAGCACCTCCATCGTGTCGGCGGTGCCGGCCGGCGAGGTGATCGCCCGCGACGAGGTCTTGGGCATGATGAGACCGCAAGCCGCCACGATGGGCACCACGAGCAGCGTCGTCCGATTGCCCGGCAGCCCGCCGACGCAGTGCTTGTCGACCACCGTGTCGCGCCCCCAATCCAGGCGGTCGCCAGCGGCGATCATGGCGCGCGTGAGCGCGGTCGTCTCTTCCACGTCGAGCCGGTCTCCGGCGCAGGCGGTGATGAACGCCGCCAGGTGCAGATCGGAATAGCGGCCTGCAGCGACATCACCAATCACGGCGTGCAGTGCACGCTCGTCCAGGCGGTGCCCGTAGACCTTTGCCCGCACATGGCTGAGGGAGTCGAGTGCTGGCGCGTGGGCAATATCGACCCAGGAGCCCGGCAGGGGATCCAACGCCAGCCAGGCCGCCTCGGACAGGCCCGCTGCGCCTTGATCGAGCCATGAGCCGTCGACGACGTTGAGCGTCGCCACGACGCTGCGCGTGCCGACGCTGAGCTGGATGCGCGCCTGCGTCGTGAAGCCCTCCGAGCGACAGACGGTGCAGTCGCGGCGCATATAGACGACGGGCTCCTGGTAGGTGTCGATGCCGGTGCGCCAGGGACGCAACCGGTCGCCGGCATCCGCGCGCCCGGTGGGTGTGCCCGGGTTCATGCGAGCTCCACGGTTTCAAGGTAGTCCGGCACCCGGCAGGACCAGCCCAGTTCACGTTCGATGCGCGCCCGCATCGCGTCCGCGGCGGCGGGCTCGCCGTGGGTCACGAAGGTCTGCTTCGGCGCAGCGCTGAAGGCGCGCATCCAGTCCAGGATCTCGCCGGCGTCCGCGTGTGCCGACATGTTGTCCAGCGACGCGACCTCGGCCCGGACAGGGACTTCCTCGCCATGGATGCGAACCGAGGTGGCCCCCTGCAGAATCGCCGCGCCCCGGGTGCCGCCAGCCTGGTAGCCGGCGAAGAGAATGGTGTTGCGGCGGTCCGGCGCGAAGGCCTTGAGGTGATGCACCACGCGGCCGCCCGTGGCCATGCCGCTGGCAGAGATGATGACCATCGGACCGCGGCGCGCGCTCAAGGCCTTCGAGTCCTCGGGCTTGTTGACGATCGTGGCGGCATGGCACATGGCCTCGCACTGCTCCGGCGTCAGGCGGTGCTCGCTGCGATGCACGTGGTAGAGGCGGGTGGCGTCGATGGCCATCGGGCTGTCCAGGAAGACCGGCAGGTGGTGGATCACGCCGCGCTCCTTGAGCAGGTGAATGGCGTAAAGCAGCGACTGTGCCCGGCCCACCGCGAAGGCCGGAATCACCACGACCCCGCCCCGCGCTGCCGTTCGATTGATCACCTCGCCCAGCCTCTGCAACGGGTCGCCCGGCTCATGCTGGCGGTCGCCGTAGGTGGACTCCACGACGGCGTAGTCGGCGCCTGGCAATTGCATCGGCGCCGCGAGCACGAGGTCGTTCGGACGACCAATGTCGCCTGAGAACAGGATGGAGCGCTGACCGTTGTCGATGCGGACGAAGGACGAACCCAGCATGTGACCGGAAGGATCGAGACGCACCTGCAGGCCGGAGACCGGACTCCAGGAGGTGCCGAACGGCTGCGGGGAAAACTGCTTCAAGCAGTGTTCGGCATCCTCGCGCGTGTACAGCGGCAGCGCTGGCTTGTGCTTGGAGAAGCCGTGCCGGTTCGCGTAGTCGGCCTCCTCCTCCTGCAGGTGGCCGCTATCCGGCAGCAGGATGCGGCAAAGGTCGTAGGTCGCTTCCGAGCAATGAACCCTGCCCTTGAAGCCCTGGCGCACCAGCCGGGGCAGGTAGCCGCTGTGATCGATGTGCGCATGGGTGAGCACCACGGCGTCGATCTCCGCGGCCGGCACGGGCAAGGCATCCCAATTGCGCAGGCGCAATTGCTTGAAGCCCTGGAACAGGCCGCAATCGACGAGCAAGGTGGCGCCGGCGTGGCGCAGCAGGTATTTCGATCCAGTCACCGTTCCGGTGGCGCCAAGAAATTGAAGTTGCATGTTGATTCCTTTGTTCCGTTGAAAGTCACAGCACGATGGGGGCGTCGGGCAGTTCGTTGCGGCCGCCACGTCCCTCCGCGTAATGGCTGGCGAGCAGGCGTGCGACAGCCTGAACGCCGAACAATGCGCCCACATCAAACTCGCCTATGGCGAATTGCTTCTCCATGCCGCGGCAGATGGCGGTCCAGGCGTGCGTGCCGCAACAGGCGTGGATGCCCCGATCCGCCACGATCTCCACGCGGCGGTCTGCCAGCAGCACGTAGACGAGCACGCCGTTGTTGTGCTCGGTGTCCCAGACCCGAAGGCTGCCGAACAAGTCGATGGCCCGCTCGCGGGCGGACTGGCCGCGCCACAGCGGCGCGCCGTCGAGCGCTCCCTCGATCACGAAGCGCAACTCGCCGCCGTGATCCGATTCGCCGGCGCGGATGGCCTGCTCGATCGCCAACAGCGTGGCCTTTGGGAAAGCTCGCCTCACCTGCCAGGACGTCGTCGACAGATGTCGAAGGATGCGCGGAAGGTCCATGCTCACCACCTCCCGGAGGCGCCGCCGCCCCCGAAACCGCCACCACCGCCGCGGAAGCCGCCGCCGCCGGACCATGCGTCGCCACCGCGATGGCCCCCGTGGCCGTGCATGCCCCCGTGTCCACCCATCCCGATGCCGAGCAGCGTGATGATGAAGCCGATGGCACCGACAGCGAAGGCCGTGGCCAATGTGCCAATCGCAAACCAGGCCACCGCGCCAAGCACGCCCGCGACCGTCAGCGCACCGGGCAGACGACCGAGCGCGCGTCGCAGCACACTGCCGAGCATCAGCGCAAAGACGAAGGCAACCGGCCAGCCCTGCCGGAACCCATCAGCATCACGGGATCGCCGAGACGGCGCCGGCAGGGCCTCGCCGTCCAGGACCTTCTGCATCCCCTCGACGCCTGCGGCGATGCCTCCGAAGAAGTCGCCTTGCCGGAAGCGGGGCGTGATCACCTCGGCGATGAGCCGCCGGGCCGTCACATCGTTCAGAGCCCCCTCGATGCCATAGCCAACCTCCAGTCGCACCTCGCGGTCGTCCTTGGCGACCAGCAGCAAGGCGCCGTCGTCCACCTTGCGCCGGCCCAGTTTCCACTGCTCCACCACCCGCAGCGCGAACTGCTCGACGGCCTCGGGCCGCGTGCTTGGAACGATCAGGACGGCGATCTGGATGCCCTTGCGGTCCTCAAAGGCGCGCAACGACTGCTCAAGGGACGCCGCCTGCTCTCTCGACAGGGTCGCCGTCATGTCCGTCACGCGCCCTTTGAGGGGCGGCACCGGCACCAAGTCCTGTGCCGCCGCGCCAAGCGCCACCGCAAGCAGCAGTCCGAAGAGGGCCGCGGCCCAGCGCCGGCAGCGGCCACGGATCGCGTTCACTTTGAGGCGCCCGCGGCGCTCGGTGTGCCGAAGTCGACCTTGGGAGGCGTCGCCAAGGCCTGTTCGTTGGCCACGCTGAAGTTCGCTTTCGTGCGGTAGCCGAACGCCATGGCCGTCAGGTTGCTGGGGAAGCTGCGGACCGCCACGTTGTAGTCCTGCACCGCCTTGACGTAGCGGCCGCGTGCAACGGCGATCCGGTTCTCGGTCCCGTCGAGCTGGGCCCGCAGGTCCTGGAACCCCTGGTTGCTTTTCAGGCTCGGGTAGTTTTCCGAGACGGCCAGCAGCCGCGACAGCGCACCTGACAGCTGGCCTTGCGCAGCCTGGAATTTCTCGAACGCCTCCGGGTTGTTGATCAGCTCGGGCGTGGCCTGGATCGAGGTGGCCTTGGCGCGCGCCTCAACGACCTTGGTCAGCGTCTCCTGCTCGAAGCTGGCTTCGCCCTTGACGGTGGCGACGACATTCGGGATGAGGTCGGCGCGCCGCTGGTACTGGTTGAGCACTTCAGACCAACTCGCCTTGATCTGTTCGTCGGTCGACTGGAACGTGTTGTAGCCGCAGCCCGACAGCGCGAGCGTCAGGGTGGCGAGAGCGGCAAGAAGCAGTTTGCGCATGGTCATGGCTCCTGTGAAGGTCTGGGGGGATTGAAACGGGCTGAGGGGTCGGATGGGGCGGAGGCCGGCCTTCGAACGCGCCAAGCCGACGGCCTGAGGAGAAGCAGCACCAGTGGCGCCAGCAGCGGTACGGCAAGCCACGCGAAGCTAAGTTGCGCAACGGTGCCGAAGAGCCAGCCGGTGACCGCCGAACCCATCGTCTGGCCCAGACCCGCAGCGGACGCCAACCCACCCATGGTGGCGCCCAGACGTTGCCGGGACAGACCGGCCGCGAGAAATGAGATGGTGGGTAGCACCAGGCCGGTGCCGGCCGCCGTCAGGCTCACGCCGACATACATCCAGGCATCGCTGCGGTGCTGGGCCAGTATGGCCAGGCCGATGATGGCCACCATCAGACCGACCGCGAGAACGCCTCGGTCGGCCGCACGCTCAAGCAGCCCGGTGAAGAACAGCAGCGCGTTGATGCCCAGCATCACGAGGCTGCACTCGGCGAACATCAGTGAAATCGCGCGCGACGACAGCGTCGGATGCTGCTGGCCCTGCAGCACGATTCCCAGCTCGAATCCGGCCAGCGCAAACATGACGGCGCCGTTCAGAACCAATAGCGCCAAAGCGGCACGTCCGTCGTCAAGCCGTGAAGGCGCCGTCTCGAGGTCGGGGGCCGGCGCGAGCTTGCCCGGAAGCGAAGTCGCCAGGCCAAGCATCATCAAGCCGCCCAGCAGGATGGACAGCAGGATGACTAGATCCGTCGACGAGTAGGTGCCTGCGCCCATATCGATCAATGCCACGGACAGCCTGCTGCTCAACGCATTGAGGCCGGGCCCGAACAGGAATCCCAGCAGCGACATGGCGCCCAGCCATGCAAAGCGCTTCGCCCGGCGGTCTTCCGGCGTGTGCTCGGCCACCAGCGCCGGCACGACCGGCACGACCGCGGCCACGAAGAGGCCCGTCGCGGCCCGCATCGCGTAGACGCCTGCCAGGCCAATCATCTCCGGGCGCAACAGCGGCAACAGGCTCGCCACGTAACCGACCAGGCCGGCGAGCAGGATGAGCCGGCGCCCTACACGATCGGATGCCATGCCCCACAGGGGCGCACCGACCAGCATGCCTGCGGTATAGGCGCCGCTGAGCAGCCCGACATGACGCGCAATCTCCGCCTGCGGGTCGGCCGCCATCAATGCACCGAGCCACGCGGGAAGCAGGGGCATCAACGCACCGTAGCCCGCAGAAACCACGAACACGGCGGCGGCCAGCCATCCGAGCTGCCAGCGTCCGAGCGTGCTGGCGCCCGTGGAGGGGCTGGCATCGGATCCGAGGCGCATCATGGCGTGATCGGCCCGCTGCGCGCGGCGCTCAGACGTGGGCCTCTTGGCCCTGGCCGGCCGTCGGCGACTCGGCATCGTGACGCGCGCGGCGGATGCCTGCCAGCTTGGTGCGCTTGAGCATCAGCGCGTTGATCGCGACGAGGGCCGAGCTGCCGGACATCGACAGCGCCGCCACCTCGGGCGACAGGGTGAACGGATAGAACACGCCGGCCGCGAGCGGAAAGGCGATCAGGTTGTAGCCCACAGCCCACCAGAGGTTCTGGTGCATCTTGCGCAGGGTTGCACGCGACAGCTCGATGGCGCCAACCACGTCGAACGGATCGCTCTTCATCAGCACGACCTGGGCGCTTTCCATCGCAACGTCGGTGCCGGCGCCGATCGCAAAGCCCACGTCGGCCTGGGTCAGCGCGGGCGCGTCGTTGATGCCGTCGCCGACCATGCCGACCTTGTGCCCCTGGCTCTGCAGTTCCTTGATCTTGGAAGCCTTCTGGCCGGGCAGCACGTCGGCGAGCACGATGTCGATGCCAAGCTCCTTGCCGATGCGCTCTGCGGTCGCCTGGTTGTCACCGGTGAGCATGGCCACCTTGACGCCGCGCTCCTGCAACTTCGCGATCGTCGCGCTGGAGGTGGGGCGTACCGCATCGGCAATGGCGATCAGCCCGAGCAGTCGGCCCGCGCGGGCGACGTGGACGACGGTGCGCCCGCCGCCCTGCAGGCGCGATGCTTCGATGGCCAGCGCGCCGAGCGTGATGCCCTGAGCGTCCATCAGCTTGCGATTGCCGAGCAGCACGACCTCGCCTGCGATCGACGCACGCGCCCCCTGGCCGTCGATGTTGGCGAAGTCCGACGCCGTCTCGCTGATCTCGGAGCCGGCACGCTTGAGCACCGCCAGCGCCAGCGGGTGTTCGGAGAACTTCTCGACCGCGGCTGCGGTGGACAGCAACTGCGCCTCGGTCACACCGGGCGCAGGCACCATTTCGACGACGTCAGGTTGCCCAAGCGTCAAGGTGCCCGTCTTGTCGAACACGATCACGGTCAGCTTGGTCGCGTTCTCCAGCGCCGCCGCGTTCTTGAACAGGATGCCGTTCATCGCGCCGAGGCCGGTACCGACCATGATCGCCATCGGCGTGGCCAGCCCGAGGGCATCGGGGCAGGCGATCACGAAGACCGTGATCGTCAGCGTCAGCGCGAACAGCAGCGGCTGGCCCAGCACCCAGAACCAGACGGCGAAGGTCAGCAGGCCGATGGAAATGGCCGCCAGCACCAGCCACTGAGAGGCCTGGTCGGCCAGCAGCTGCCCCGGCGCCTTCGAGTTCTGCGCTTCCTGCACCAGCTTGACGATCTGCGCGAGCGCCGTGTCGGCGCCGACCTTGGTCGCCTGATAGCGGAAGCTGCCGCTCTTGTTGATGGTGGCGCCGATGACGGCATCGCCGACGAGCTTTTTCACCGGCATCGATTCGCCGGTCAGCATCGATTCGTCGACCTGCGAGGCGCCTTCCGTGATCTTGCCGTCAACCGGGATCTTGTCGCCGGGCTTGATGACCACCGTCTCGCCGACCAGCACCTCGGCCGTCGGGACCTTGGTCTCGACGCCATTGCGAAGCACGGTGGCCATCGGCGGGGCCAGATCCATCAGCGCGCGGATTGCGTCCGAGGCGCCGGCCCGTGCCCGCATCTCGAGCCAGTGGCCGAGCAGGATGAAGACGAGCAGAACCGCGGCCGCCTCGTAGAAGACCTCACCCTCGTAAAAAAAGGTGGCACCCACGCTGAAGACGTAGCCCGTGCCAACGGACAGCACGACCAGCGTCGCCATGTTGGCAACCCGGTTGCGGGCCGCGCGCCACGCGGCGACGAAGAACGGCCAGCCCGGATAGGCAATCGCGCCCGTGGCCACGATGAACAGGAAGAGGTTGCGGCTGAGCCCGAATGGCGTGGCGAACTCGCCGATCATCTTGCCCATCGGCGAATAGAGAAACACCGGGATCGCGAACGCCAGCGCGACCAGGAAACGGTTGCGCATGTCATTGGCCATGTCCTGCATCGACATGCCGGGCGCATGGCCCATGTCGTGCATCATGTCGCGCATCTCGTGCCCCGCACCGTGGGCGTGTCCCCCTTGCCCATCATGCCCGGCGTGAACTGCCGGCTGCACCTTCTCCTGCGCGTGCCCCGCGTGGCCGGCATGGCCGGCGTGGGCTCCGTGCGCCGTATGCATGCCGTGGCCCTCATGCGCGGCGTGTGCATGTTGATGCCCCTCGGGCGGGCAGACATGGGCAGGCAACATCTCGCCACGGCAGTGATAGCCGCAGTCGGTGATGCGCTGCCGGATGGCTTCGAGGTTCACCACGGTTTCGTCGTAGTGAATGGTGGCGCTGCCCGCCACATAGTTGACATTCACATGGTGGATGCCCGGCAGCGAGGCGATCTGGCGCTGCACGCCGGTCGCGCTCAGCGTCGACAAAAGATCGCGGACTTCAACGGTGCTGGTCTTCATGTGGACCTTTCCAGGGGTTATCAACGAGCGAGGCGGCCCGCTTCGATGCAGTCTGGTGAAAATTGGAAAACGACTTCGGGATCGGCCTGCAGAAGCTTGTCCTTCCTGCCGGCGTAATGCAGCCGCGAGAGGATGTCGCGCATCAGATTGAGCCGCGCTTGACGCTTGTCGTCCGCGCGCACGATGTGCCAAGGTGCGACGGCGGTGTGTGTGCGCACCAGCATCTCGTCCCTCGCCTGCGAGTAGGCCTTCCAGTTCTTGACGGCCACCGCGTCGATGGGGCTCGACTTCCACTGCTTCAGCGGATCTCGCAGCCGCTCTTCGAGACGCCGCTTTTGCTCGCTCTTGCTGACATCAAGGTAGTACTTGAGCAACTTGATGCCCGAGCCGACGATCATTTCCTCGAACCTGGGGACCGACAGCATGAATTCTTCGAGCTGGGCCGAGGTGCAGAACCCCATCACGCGCTCGACGCCGGCCCGGTTGTACCAACTGCGGTTGAAGAGGACGAGTTCCTCCGCGACGGGCAGATGCGGCACATAGCGCTGGAAGTACCAGCCGCTGCGGTCGCGATCTGAGGGCTTACCCAACGCGACCACGCGGGTCTCGCGCGGACTGAGGTTCTCGACGATCCTCTTGATGCTGCCGTCCTTGCCTGCCGCATCCCTGCCCTCAAGCAGGATCAAGATGCGGTCGCCGCACTTGATGAAATGGCGCTGCAGTTTGACAAGTTCGATGTGCAGCAGGTGCAGCTGCGCTTCGTAGTCCTCCCGGCCGATGGACTGACCTTCCGAAGGGCCGTCCGTCGTATGACGGGAGCTCATGTCCGGCTTGCCGCGATCGGCTGACTTCTTGATCTTTGCCACGTTTTGCCTCTTGGATGCTCTGGGTCTCTATCGATGTTGGATGCAAGCCGGTCGAGCCACCGGGATGGCGAGGTCGCAAGAATGGCCACCAACAAGCCATGGCATGGCAGCGGTCGCACAGCCGACGTCACGGCGCAGGCAGAGCATGGACACCTTAGGCCCCCTTCTTGAAACGCCCGAGGGCCGGCAGGAAGCGCGGGGTGCCCGCAGCGTATGCATCGAACTCCGCCCCGAAGCGCTTGTGCATGTCACGCTCTTCATTGATCGCCAGTCGCGAATACATCAGAACGAGGACGGGAAACATCAACAAGGTGAGCAGCGTTGGCCACTGCAGCAGGAAGCCGAGCAGGATGGCCACGAAGGCGACATATTGCGGGTGCCGGATGCGGGCATAGGGACCGCTGATGGCCAGGCCCCCCTGGCGTTGCGCCTGGTAGAGAACGTTCCACGCACTTGACAACAGCCAGAAGCCACCGCCGATGAAGATGTAGCTCGCGATGTGAAGCGGGCTGAAGTGCGGATCACCCTTTTCGCCGAGCAGCGTCGACCACAAATGTCCGCTGTTGTGCGACAGCAGGTCGAGACTGGGGTAGCGCGTCTGCAGCCATCCGGAGATGAGGTACAGCGTCAGGGGGAAGCCGTACATCTCCACGAACAAGGCCACGATGAAGGCTGCGAATGTGCCGAATGTTCGCCAGTCTCGCGACGTCTGGGGTTTGAAGAAGCTGAAGGCGAACATGATGAAGATCGCCGAATTCAGGACAACGAGCATCCACAGGCCATACCCGGGGGCGTCATGGTTCATGAGTTTTCTCCGCTTGTTGACATTGCAGAAGGGACGGCGTCGCTTTGCGATCTCCATGTCCGGTCTGCCGAGGGTGGGTGTCGGCAGGAACCGCATCCGCCCCGGAAATGAAGGGGCGATCGCCGGTCGATCAGGATGGGCCGACAAGCCGAAACGGCAATCAGAACTCCGTAGTCGGGAACGGAGTCAAGGGGCGGGAGAATCAAAACCAACCCGCACGCCGTTCCGGCGCCCAGTCGCTACAAGGCCAGCCGCGCGAAGAGAAGCCGCGGTGGGGGCTCCGGCGGAATCTGCACGTCGTCAAACAGAAGCTCGATCACCGGTTCGACTGCCGGAATCCAGGCCGCGACTGGCTGCGGCAGAAGATTCACCGCGTCAGGCGCCAAGTCGAAGCTCTTCTGCGTCGTCGATTGCGTCGTGTCCCGGCAGGCCTTGATGCAGGACGCCTTGCCGTCTTGCTCGTCGTCATGATGGTGGGCGGATGGTCCCGAAGCCGAAGCATCGCCATCGAGCACGAGTTCAGCCGCGCGGCCATGCTCATGGTGATGCCCGTGCTCGCTGTGGGTCTCGAGCAGGCAGGCATTTGCCATGCCAGCCGCAAGCGCAAACAGCCATGCGACGAGCACCGCCCAAGTGGTGGTTCGCATGATCCTGGAGGGGATGTAGCTGCGCATGTGCCGATAGATTGCCAACGCATCCGATGCTAGTGAGGCAGACCTTTGCGCTGTTGATCTTGATCAAGAAAGTACAGGTGTCAACTACGGACTGCAGCGCTATCCTGCCACCACGATGGCAAAGAAAGAAGTTCTGTCCGATTCGGCGGCGGGCCCCAAGCCCTTGACGATTGGTCGACTTGCGAAGGCGGCCGGGATCGGCGTCGAAACGATCCGTTATTACCAGAGCCGCGGGCTGCTGCCGGTCCCCAGGGCAACCACTGGATTCAGGCAGTACTCGCCATCGATGATCGATCGAATCCACTTCATCAAGCGGGCACAGGCGCTCGGGTTTTCATTGGACGAAGTGGCGTCGCTGCTGGACCTGGAAGACGGACGCAACCGGCGCGCGATTCAAACCGTCACCCGCAAGAGGCTTGAACAGATCGGCGAGAAAGTCGGCGATCTGGAGCGCATGCGCACGGCCCTGACCCTGTTGCTGCAGGAGTGCGAGGCGACCGGCCATCCGCACCCTTGCCCCATCATTGCCGCCCTCCTGGGCGTGCAGGGCGTGAACGCGAGCTAGCCGCAGAATGCCGCGCCGGGGTTTCCGGCTGCTTCCTGTTGCCTTCCCGGTCGCGCCTCCCGGTCAAACGGGCCCGAGCGCGGATCGTGATCGTCCAACGGGGCCGCCCCGCAGCACACACCGCCTTGCAGCATTGCCTCTTTCAACGGCGCCGCAACGCCGCATTCAGTCGATCCGCCACTTCGGCCCAGTCAGCATCCTGGGCGATCAGCTCGCCCAGCAGCCGGGCCTGGGCCGGCGTCCAGAAAGATGCCTCCTCGATTCGCACAGCACCGTCAAGCGGCGAGTGCGCCTCGATGAAGGATCGGATGGACGCCACATCGGCCGGCAGGCCAAGCTGTGCGAACAGTTCGGAAAAGCGATGGAATGTCTTGTCCATGTACTTCATTCTGCTACTTTGCCCAGGCCGCGCTCCTTGATGAGCGCGTAGAGGGCGGGAATAACCGCAAGGGTGAGAACGGTCGACGAGATCATTCCTCCGACCATGGGGGCGGCGATGCGGCTCATGACCTCGGAGCCGGTGCCCGTGCCCCACATGATGGGCAGCAGGCCGGCCATGATGGCCACCACCGTCATCATCTTGGGCCGCACCCGCTCGACGGCCCCTTCCATCACAGCCGCATAGAGATCCATGGCAGTGGGCTCACGCCCCTCCCCGCTGCACTTCGACTGCACCTCCTTCCAGGCATGGTCCAGGTAGATCAGCATCACCACACCGGTCTCGGCAGCGACCCCGGCGAGCGCGATAAATCCCACCGCGACGGCCACGGACAGGTTGTAGCCCAGCCACCACATCAACCAGACCCCTCCGACCAGCGCGAACGGGACGGAAAGCATCACGATCAAGGTCTCCGTCAGGCGCCGGAAGTTGAGGTAGAGCAGCAGAAAGATCGTCAGCAGCGTCACTGGGATCACGATCTTCATCTTCTCCACCGCCCGCTCCATGTACTCGAACTGGCCACTCCAGGTGATGTAGTAGCCCGGCGGGAACTTGACCTGCTCGGCCACAGCCTTGCGGGCGTCCTTGACGTAGGAGCCGATGTCGCGCTCGCGAATGTCCACGAAGATGTAGGCGGACAGCAGCGCGTTCTCCGTGCGGATGCCGGGTGTGCCGCGCTCCACGCTCACCCGGGCCACCTGGCCGAGCGGGACCGTGGCGCCATCCATGGTCGGAACCAGCACCTCACGCTCGATCTGCTCGGGATTGGCACGCAGCTCGCGGGGATAACGCACGGTGACGCCGAATCGTTCACGCCCCTGGACCATGGTCGTCACCATCTCGCCGCCCAGGGCGGTGGCGATCACGTCCTGCAGTTCGCCGATGCCAAGGCCGTAGCGGGCCAACTGCTCGCGGTTCGGCTCGATCATCAGATAGCTGCCGCCGGTGATGCGTTCGGCGAAGGCGCTGGTGGTGCCCGGCACGGTCTTGACGACGGTCTCGATCTGCTGGGCCAGGCGCTCCATTTCGCCAAGATCCTTGCCGAATACCTTGATGCCGATGGGCGTACGAATGCCGGTCGAGAGCATGTCGATGCGCGCCTTGATGGGCATGGTCCAGGCGTTGGAGATGCCCGGAAACTGCAATGCCTTGTCCATCTCGGCGATCAGCTTGTCGGTGGTCATGCCGGGCCGCCACTCGTTCTGCGGCTTGAGGTTGATGACGGTTTCGAACATCTCGGTGGGCGCCGGGTCGGTGGCGGTGTTGGCACGGCCAGCCTTGCCGTAGACCGAGGCGACTTCGGGGAAGCTCTTGATGACCTTGTCCTGGGTCTGCAATACCTCCGCCGCCTTCGTGATCGACATGCCTGGCAGAGAGGCCGGCATGTACAGCAAGGTGCCTTCGTTGAGGGTCGGCATGAATTCACTGCCGAGCTTCGACGCCGGATACCAGGTGACGGCCAGCACCACCAGCGATACGAGGATGGTCAGCGCCCTCCAGCGCATCACGCCCGCGATGATCGGCCGGTAGACCCAGATCAGGAAGCGGTTCACCGGGTTGCGTGCCTCGGGCATGACCTTGCCGCGGATGAAAAGCATCATCAGCACCGGCACCAGGGTCACTGACAGCAGTGCCGCTCCGGCCATCGAGAAGGTCTTGGTGTAGGCCAGTGGCGAGAACAGCCGCCCCTCCTGCGACTCCAGCGTGAAGACTGGCAGGAAGGACACGGTGATGATCAGCAGCGAGAAGAACAGCGCTGGGCCGACCTCCACACAGGCCTCGAGCATGGCGTCGGCCCGCTCGCGGACGCTGTGCCCATCAGGCAAGCGCTCCAGGTGCTTGTGGGCGTTCTCGATCATCACGATGGCTGCATCGACCATCGCGCCGACCGCGATGGCGATGCCGCCCAGGCTCATCAGGTTGGAGTTCATGCCCAGCAGATGCATCGCGATGAAGGCGATCAGCACGCCGACCGGCAGCATCAGTATCGCCACCAAGGCGGAACGGACATGCATCAGGAAGACGACGCAAACGGCGGCCACGATCAGGCTCTCTTCAAGCAGGGTGCGCTTGAGGGTGTCGATGGCGCGGTGGATGAGGTCCGAGCGGTCGTAGACCGCCTGGATGGAAACCCCCTCCGGTAGGCCGGCCGAGATCTCGCCGATGCGGGTCTTGAGGTTGTGGATGACCTCCAGCGCGTTCTGCCCGTAGCGCGACATTGCGATGCCAGACACCACCTCGCCCTCGCCGTTGAGCTCGGACAGACCGCGCCGCTCGTCCGGCGCCAGCTCGACGCGCGCAACGTCACGGACCAGGACGGGTGTGCCGCGGTCCGCTTTGAGCACCAGGGCCTCGATGTCGGACGTGCCGCGCAGATAGCCGCGGCCCCGCACCATGTACTCGGTTTCAGCCATCTCGACGACCCGGCCGCCGACGTCGCGGTTGGATTCGCGGATGACCTGGGCGACCCTGGACAGCGGAATGCCGAAGCTGCGCAGCTTGAGCGGGTCCACCGTGACCTGATAGGTTTGCACGAAGCCGCCGAGCGAGGCCACCTCGGCGACCCCCGGGGCCTTGGTCAGCTGGTAGCGCACATACCAGTCCTGGATGGTGCGGAGCTCGGCCAGGGTCTTATTCTTGGCCAGCAGGGCGTACTGGTAGACCCAGCCCACACCCGTCGCGTCCGGGCCGAGCGAGGGCGAAACGCCTTGCGGCAGACGGCTGGACGCGAAGTTCAGGTACTCCAGCACCCGGCTGCGCGCCCAGTAGATGTCGGTGCCGTCCTCGAAGATCACATAGACGAAAGAGGCCCCGAAGAAGGAGAAGCCCCGCACGACCTTGGACTTGGGCACGGCGAGCATGGCCGTGGTCAGGGGATAGGTGACCTGATCCTCCACCACCTGCGGGGCCTGGCCGGGATACTCGGTATAGACGATGACCTGCACGTCGGAGAGGTCTGGCAGTGCGTCCAGCGGCGTGCGCACCAGCGCGACCGCACCCGCGATGGCCACGAACATTGTGGCGAGCAGGACCAGGAAGGGGTTGCGGCCCGACCACTGAATGATTTTTTTCAGCATGGCGGCTCCCTCAGTGGCCGGCGTGGCTGGCCGAGGCCGGTGCGGAAGCCGACGGCACGACGCTGGTGATCACCCACTCGCCAGGCTTGCGCTCGATGAACTCGAAATCCACCGCCAGCCCCGGCCGGAGACTCGCCGCCAGCGAGGGGTTGGCCAGCGCGAACTCCATCGTCATGGCAGGCCACTTCAACGAGGGGATGGCACCATGGTTCAGCGTCAGCGAGCCCGCCTTCGCGTCGATGGATTCGACGCTTCCACTGCCTCGATGCCCGACCGCGGCGCGGGCCGCCACGGATGCGGGCGGCGCCGCGGCAGCGCCGGGTGCTGCGCCGCCATGCCCGGCGTGCCCGCCGAGACCGCCGACCACCGCCTTGAGGTTGCTTTCGGCGTCGATCAGGAAGTTGGCCGTGACGACAACCTCCTCGCCCGCCTGCAAGCCGTTCAGCACCTCGACGTAGTTGTCGCCCCTGGCCCCGGTCTGGATCTCGCGCGGCTCGAAGCGCCCCTCGCCACGCCGGACCAGCACGATGCGCCGCTTGCCGCTGTCGATCACGGCCGAATCAGGCACCGCGAGTACGGTCGCGCCGCTGCCCACCTGAAGTTCCACCTGCGCGTACATGGCCGGCTTGAGCAGCTGCTTCGGATTCGCCAGCTCGATGCGAACCGGCACGCTGCGAGTCTCGGCCTTCAGGCTGGGGTAGACATAGGTGACGGTGCCTCTGAAGTGCTGGCCCGGATACGCGCTCAACGTGACGTCTGCCTTCGCGCCGGACTTGAGCAGGCCGATCTCCTGTTCAGGTACGTCGGCCACGACCCAGACCGAGGACAGATCGGTCACCTGGTAGAGCGCTTCGCCCGGCATGAAGCGCATGCCCTGGAAGGCCTTCTTCTCCGTGACGATGCCGGAGACCGGCGAGCGCAGGGTGAGCGAGCGTCGTACCTCACCCGTCCGGGAGAGCGCGCCCAGGTCCTCTGCGGAGAGGTCCCAGTTGCGCAGCCGGGCCAGCGCCGCGTCGGCCAGTTGCTTCATGCCGACCGCCGAGTCGCTGCCCGCGTCCTTCATGGTCTGCACACCCTGCAGCGCGATGGCGTATTCGCGTTGGGCCGAGACCAGTTCCGGGCTGTAGACCTCAAAGAGTGGCTGCCCCCTGCTCACCGGCTGGCCGGTGACGTTGACATGCAGCCGCTCGACATAGCCCTCGAACTTCGGGGAGATCATGGACACGCGCCGCTCATCCGGCTCGACCCGACCCGCGGCGCGCACACTGCGGTCAAGCGCGCGCAGGGCGGCGGCCTCGGTGCGCACACCCAGCTTCTGGATCTTCTCGGTGCTGACTCGGACCAGGCCGGCCGGCCCCGCGTCGGCACCCGCCTCCTCACCTTCGTAGACAGGAACGTAGTCCATGCCCATGGGGTCCTTCTTGGGCGTCGGCGAAGTGTCGGGCAGGCCCATGGGGTTGCGGTAGTAAAGGAGCTTGCGCGCCGCCGCGGCCGGGCCCGAAGCCGGGCCGGCCGGTGCCTTGGCACTCACCTCCTGCGAGGGGTTGCGGGTGCCAAGGGCATAGCCGGCGATGCCGCCGGCGACCAGCAGCGCCGCGCCGACGATGAGGGGGGTCTTGTTCACAGTTCTTCTCCCACGATGCGTTCGATCTCGGCGAGGCGCATCTGCGCCTCGACCTGTGCCTTGAGGCGGTCGGCCTTGGCCCTGCGGATCTGGCGCTGGGCGTCCAGCAGGGTCGCGAAATCGACCTTGCCGGTTTCATAGGCCGCCAGGGCCGACTGGAAGCTCAGCTCGGACTGCGCCAGCATCTGGCCGCCGATCAGCGTCTCGCTGCGACGGGCGGCTTCCAGCCCGGCCAGGTTCTCGCCAAGTTCGCCCAGCAGCTGGGCGCGCAGGGCCTGGGTCCGCGCGACCTGGGCGCCGACCATCGCTTCGGCCTCGCGCTCCTGGGCGCGGCGGGTCTCGCGTTGCAGCGGGATGTTCATCTCGACCATCAGGCCCCAGGTGGTGATGCGCGAGCCCATCTGGGTCGGCACCACCCCGAGCTGCAGGTCGGGATAGCGGTTGCGCTGGGTCAGCTCGCGATTGCCCTGGGCTGCGCGCAGCCGCGCTTCCTCGGCGGCAACGGCCGGACTGCCGGCCCAGGCGCGCTGGACCAGGGCGTCGAGATCGAGCGCCTCGGCCGGCGGCAGGGGCCTGAGGGTCTGTGGCTCGGCCAGCGCCGCACCGGACTCGCGCGCCAGCAGGCCATTCAGTCGAGCGCGGGCCTGGCGCCTGTCCGCCTCGGTGGCAATCAGCTCGGCTCGCAGCGCAGTCTGCTCAAGCTGGGCACGTATCGCGTCCTGCTGGGCCGCGAGCCCGCCGGCATAGCGGGCCTGCGCGAGTTGCTCCATGCGCGCCAGCAGGTCGGCCACCTGGCGGGTGATGCGTTCATTGCCGGCGGCAAGGTAGTACTGGGCATAGGCCGCCTTGATCCTGCCGGCCAGCTCACGCCAACTGGCCTCCTCGCGGGCCGAGGCCTGCTGCGCGTCGGCCGTTGCCACCTGTCGCCGCAGCTCTCGCTTGCCCCAGAGCGGGATCGCCTGCATCAGCGTGTACTTGGTGTCGCCGACCTTCCAGGGCAACAGGCTGGGTGCGTTGCTGGTACCGTAGTTGTTGACGTTTTCCAACTCGACCCGCAGCACCGGGTCCGGCAGCGCGCCGGCGGGCTGGATGCGCGCCGAGGCGGCCGCAGTCTCCTGGCGCATCGCGGCCAGCTCGGGGCTTTGCGCACGGGCGTACTCCAGCAGACCGGGCAGATCGCTGCCGAGTTCGGCAGCCGATGCCGGCTTGCAACCCAGGGCGATGAGGCTGGCGACTGCCAGGACGAGAGGCAAGGCTCTTGATGTTCGATTCGACATGAAGCTCTCCCGGCTCAGCGAATCGAGGCGTACACCGACGAGCGTCCGTCCGCCGTCAGCAACAGAACCTCGTAGGGTTGCTTGCGGCCCTGGTAGGCGGGCCCGTCCATGCCGGGCGAGCCCAGGGGCATGCCCGGTACTGCCAGACCGATCGCGCGTGGCCGCTCGCTCAGCAGGCGCCGGATCGCGCTCACCGGCACATGGCCTTCAATCGCATAGCCGTCCAGGAGTGCTGTGTGGCAGGAGGCGAATTCTTCGTTGATGCCGAGGCGGCGGCGCGCTGCGATATTGCCGCCGTCGTGAACCACGACGGCAAGGCCGTTTGCCTTCAAGTGGGACACCCAGTCCCCGCAGCAGCCACAGCCGGCGCCCTTCCACACTTCGACGGTTCCGGCCTGCCCAGACCAGGCTGTCGGCAGGTGCAGAAGCAAGGGCAAAGCCAGGAGGGCGCGCCGCGAAGGGCCGACGAGGACTTGCTTGTTCATGGACGTTCTCCGGTGATGTCCGGGGCGACTGGTCGGCCGCCCCACAGCCTTACTGGTTCTTGTGGAACTTGGCGTGATCGTGCGGAGCAGGCTTCTTGGCGCCCGCATCGGCGCTCGACGCTCCCGCCTCGGCCCGGCAGGGCATGGCCTGAGGAGAAGGCGCATTGCGCTCGGCGCCATGGTCGTGTCGCTTGAACGCCTTGGCGCAGTCCGCCTGGGGCGCGCTGGCCGCCGTTACGGGGGGCGCGGGAACTGACTGGGCCGCGACGGGCAGAGACGAGAACAGCACGGCCAGTGCGGCCGCGATCAGGTGCGAGGTCTTCATGGTGATCTCCATCGGTCGTAGGAGGACGGCATCGAAAGCCGCGACTCGCGCAGGCTTCGGCGTCCGGTCCGGGCTGAGACAGGCCAGAGGCTTTCCGCACGGACACCTGGCAAGGTGGGCGGGAGTCTCTAAGGCCGAACGGCTTGCCGAGCGAACATGGCGTCGGCAAGCAGACGCTTCATAGCGTCAATCTCAGATACGAGATGGGAATCGGTGGGTAGGCAGGTGCCCAAAGATGCGAGGAAATCGCTTCTTCCACGGGGTCAGCCTGGGCAGCCATGACCAAGCCGAGCGTTGGCAGCGGCGCCAAGGCCAGTCCTCTGCCGATGTCGAAGGTCAACTTGGCAATGGGAACGGCCCCCGAGGCCTCGGCGCAGAACTCGCCGCAGGCGGACAGGCCGGTTGCGTCCCCAGGCTGAGGGCAATCAGGACAAGGCAAGGATCGGTCATCGTGTTGACCCGCCTCGCCCGCCACCGAGAGCTCCGCATCAGCCATCCGGCCACCTCGACCATGGTCGGGCGTCAACGCACACGCATTGAGCAGTCCACTGCCCAACGTCAATAGCCAGATCAGCAGCAACCGGGCTGCGCGCGTTCTGACGTTGACGTGCTGACCAAACAAGAGCGGGCTCCAAGAATGTTGGGAGGATGATGCGGTCCTCGGCGCAGTTCCGGATTGATTTTGATCAACCGTTCAGGACGTCAACAGCGGAATGGCGTCGAACTTGAAGGGCCGATGATCCAGTCACGATTGGAAAAATGGCAGTTCGCCTGGCCATCACCGAAGACCTTTTGCGCTTCTTCCACCTTCTACTCGAACAGCCAGGTGCGCCCGTCAGCTGACCAACGCGAGGCACCGCCAAGAGTGTACGTTCAGCAGGGCGAAGTCCTCAACGCCCTCGCGGACCGTCGACGGGCTTTTCTTCCTCTCACGCCGCCGTTCTCGGACTCTGGGATTTCTGGAGGCGCTCGGCTTCCAGAGCGCGCCCGGGGCGGCCAACACGATGGGCTGGGAGGACCCAGCCTGTTCTGCAGGTAGCCTCAGCCAACAGCGCTGCCTTCAACGTCAATGTGCATCATCAAGCCCCCTCCTCCCCTTACTTCAACATTGTTGTTGGTGGTGTGGTGAGAGATGTGGCAGTGGATCATCCACTTGCCCGGCTTGAGTGCAGTCCAGATCACGTCGTAGCGCTGGCCTGGGCCCACGTTGAGGGTGTCCGCCTTGAAGCGGGCTGAGGGAGCCAGTGTCTCGCCATCGCGCGCCACCACGACGAACGGGCCGCCGTGGATGTGCATAGGATGGATGAAGCCACTGTTGGACCCGATGAAGCGCACCTTGAGCGTCTCGCCGACTTTCATCCTGATGGTGTCGGTTTCCGGGTAGGCACGACCGTTGATGGTGAAGTAGTTGGGCATGCCGCCTTCCATGGGCATGGCGGGGTAGGTCAGGCCTTCGCGCTTGAGCCACTCCTGCAGCATCAGCGTGTATTCGTGGTCCGCCCGGAGTTCATCTTTGGCTTCGGCCGGCTCGATGATCAGCGCGCCGTACAGACCCAGGGCCTGTTGTCGATCGACATGGTCGTGCGAGTGATAGAAGTAGGTGCCAGACTGAACCGCGGTGAACTCATAGCGGTAGAGCTCGCCGTTCTCAATGGGCTTTTGGGTCACATGGGCGGGTCCGTCCATGACGTTCGGCAGTACCAGGCCATGCCAGTGCACCGTCGTCGATTCCGGCAGGCGGTTGGTGACGTTGATCCGTACACGGTCGCCTTGCTTAAAACGCAGACGCGGCCCCGGAACCTGGCCATTGAATGCAAAGGCCTCTACCGACACCTTGGGCAGGATCTGCCAGCGCACGACCGAAGTCTCGAGATCGAAGACCTTGACGCCGTCTTCGATGCGCGGAGCAAGCTCTTGGCCGCCGCGTCGGTCCAGACCATAGGTTGCCGTGACGAAGCGAGGCGAAACGGCGGCCATGTCCCGCATCGCCTCGCCCGGCGTGTCCCGGTCCATGATCATTCCGGGAGGCATGATGGCGCCGCCCACATCGCGCGCGCTCAAGCTCATGTTCACGAAGTTGGCGGGGGACACCATGCCAACCAACAGCAGCAGGACGGAGATGCCACCCATGGCGGCAAGCTGCGGCCGCGTGAGGCCGCCTGACGCGTCGCCATGGCCCGCATGACTGGCGCTGCTGTGTTCCCCGCCCGACGATGCGGCAGTTGCTTTTGAACCGCCAGCACTGGCGCTCTCGGCGTCTTGTACGGCGTGGGCAGGTGCTGAGCCGCGCGAATCAGCATGGGCGGTGGCATCACCTTTCGACTTTCCATGTCCACCATGCGCGGTATGGTCGCCATGGCCTGCGGCGGGGGGATGAGCGTCTGTCTTTCTGCCGAGGTCAAATCGGCTTCCGGGTCTGCGTTCGGTCATCAGGCCGTGTTTGATCTTTTGAGCGACCATCCAGACGTTGACCGGGTAGGCCAACACGAAGCCCGCGATGACGCCCAGGGACATCACGCCCCAGAACAGCAGCTCGGTCGGCTCCATCGCGCGCATGTCGCGCCCCATCATCAGCAAGCTCATCACCGGCGCCATGCCGGCCATCATGAAGTTCATGCTGATGAATTCGGGAACGAAGCTCTTGCGGACGTTCTCCCAGTAGGAGCCACCCATCATGCTTTTCGTGAAGAGCGACTGGAAGATGAAGAGTCCGAACGCAAAGCCAGCCACGTACTCGACGATGAGATCGATCCACATGGGCAGGCCCAGCGCGGCAGTGATCACGGCTGCAAGGATGATCCCGGTCGCGTCTCCAGCCACGCAGTGAATGGTGGATCCAACGCCTTGTCGCCACAGCGGCGCCACGAAGGTCTCATGCTCGCCAGGCCGTGGCTCCTTGTCCGCCATCACGTACATGAGGAGACCGAACGGGCCCATGTAGAGCGTGACAAGGATGAAACCCCACCGCATGACCGTGGGCTCCGGGTTGTTGCGGAACTGGTCGATTCCGACGTAGAGCGTCGAAGCCCCCGCCAGCAAGAACCAGACGACGAGAAAGTAGTCGATGGGCTGAATCAGCATGCTCGCTGGCCGGTGAAATGGACTGGATCCGTGGCGGCAGCCGCATCGCGAACTCAACGCGAAAGGCAGTCAACGCCAATGGGCATCTGACTGCGCGTCAGATTCCGCTTGGACATCCGCGCTAAAGGGCAATCGGCGTGCCAACTGGCGATTGGCAGCCATCGCCCGCGAAGAGCGTTGGCGCCGCCGGAACGCCGTTTGCCGGCAGATGCGAGCCGTTCCGGAATCCGCTCATATTGTTCAACCTGGTAGTGCGATGGATCGTGAGGCAACCTTCACCTTTCTGCTGAGGCGTCTGCGTGGTCGCTTGTTTCAGCGCCTACTGGTCGCGGTGATGCTGGCCACGATGCTGCCTGTCGCAACCGCATCCCTCATTTGCCAGGTGCTGTGCGCGACCGCCGCCGATGCTGGAACGCATCACGCGCACGGCGGCCCGGCAGACCATCACATAGAGGACGCGGCGAACGGCAGCGTCGACAGTCAAACCGTCGACCACGGACCGTGCCATTTGGCGGCGGTACCGGCAGTTCCCGCGCATGTCGCGGCTCAGGGACTGCTCGAACCCACATTTGCGTGGGCGGCCGGCCCTTCATTTGGCCAGATGTCCCATGTGCTTTCACCTCCGCAGCCACCGCCCAAAGCTTGACCGTCTCCCCTTCGGCTCGCTCGAGAAGCAAGCCTCTTTCATTGACCAGCCGGCGGACGCTGTCTGCCGGCCTTCTGGAGACTCACATGGCTCACCAAATCAATCAAGCCTGCGTCGAGGCGTGCAACGCCTGTGCCGACGCCTGCGACCATTGCTCAACTGCCTGCCTGCACGAGCAGGACGTCAAGATGATGGCGAAGTGCATCGCCCTGGACATGGACTGCGCGGCCATCTGCCGCCTGGCCGCGGGTTTCATGGCCCGTGGCAGTGACTTCGCCAGCCAGCTCTGCCAGCTTTGCGCCACCGTATGCGACGCCTGCGGAGAAGAGTGCGCCAAGCACAAACACCAGCACTGCCAGGACTGCGCGGTGGCCTGCAACCGTTGCGCCGATGAATGTCGGCGCATGGCGGCGGCCTGATCCTCAGTATCTGGCTTCAACCGTCTAATTTTTCCGGGTCCCTGGGACGCGCAGGACGCCCCCGGGGACCTGACATTAATCATTGGATATTCACGATGAAGATCTTTTCTACGACGGCCGCGCTGGCCGCTGCCAGCGTCCACTTGGTCGCCATGGCTCAGCACTCGCATGCAGACATGAGCGGCAACAAGGCCTCAGCCGCTCCGGAAATGCCTGCTCCCACACAGGGCAAGAAGAAGGGCAGCGAAATGGGCGACGACATGGCCATGGGGTACGACATGCAAAGCGCGCTGGGCCCTTATTCGATGACGCGGGCCGGGTCAGGAACCAGCTGGCAGCCGGAAGCCACGACCATGGAGGGTTGGATGGGAATGAGCGGTGACTGGATGCTGATGGCCCATGGCTTCGTGAACGCGATCTACGACCGGCAGAGCGGTCCACGGGGTGACAAGAAGGGCTTCGCCGAAAGCATGGGCATGGTGATGGCACAGCGCAAGGCCGGGCCGGGGACGCTCGGTCTGCGAGCGATGGTGTCGCTCGACCCTGCCGCGACCGGCAGGAGCGGCTACCCGCTGCTCTTCCAGACCGGCGAAACCGCAGATGGTGTGAACCCCTTGATCGACCGCCAGCATCCGCACGACTTCTTCATGGAGCTGTCGGGCAGCTACAGCCTGCGCTTCGGCAGCGATGGTGCTGTCTTCGCATATGTGGGGCTGCCGGGCGAACCCGCGCTGGGCCCGGCCGCCTTCATGCACCGGTTCTCAGGTATGCGCAACCCAGAAGCGCCGCTGACCCACCATTGGCTCGATTCCACGCACATCACCTTCGGCGTGGCCACCCTCGGTGTAAGCAAGGGGCCGTGGAAGCTGGAGGCGTCGTCCTTCAACGGAAGGGAGCCGGACCAGAAGCGCTGGAACATCGAGACCCGCGGATTCGATTCCTGGTCGGCGCGGGCGACGTTCAATCCGACGCCGCAGTGGTCGATGCAGGTCAGCTACGGAGACCTCAAAAGCCCCGAGCAGTTGGAACCCGACATGCGCATCAAGCGCACGACGGCCTCCGTTTCCTATCACGCTGCCACAGCCGTCGGCCCGTGGCAGACGACGCTGGCCTGGGGCCAGAACCAGAAACAGTCGCCGTCCGGCTCGGAGCGCCTGCCGGGTTGGCTGGCCGAGACCACCTTGGTCGCTCACGAGCGCCATACCTTCTTTGGTCGGCTCGAGCAGGTGCGCAATGACGAGCTCTTCCATGACGGCGAGGCGCTTGCCGGCCAAGCCTTTCGGGTGCGCAAGGTTTCTGCTGGCTACATCTACGACTTCTTCAAGACCGGCAAGGTCTCCTGGGGCGTAGGCGGCCTGGTGGGGATCTACAGTGCTCCCGGCGCGCTTGAGCCGTTCTATGGCAAGCGGCCGACGTCAGCGATGGTGTTTTTGCAAGGGCGGTTGTGAGGTGCGTGCCGGCATGGCGCGGGCGTCCTCAGTCCCTTGGTAGACCAGCTGCTGTCGCACGTGGCCGAAGCCGCTGTCATGGCACTATTGTCAGCCAGAGTGATCGCCACCCCGTCGCGGCTGCGCTCGCACGCGATCGAGTAGCAGGAGCGGATGCGCCGCCCGTTGTCCCCAGCAGCGCTTTCCGGCTACTGGTAGGTCTGGAAGAGCGATTCGTGGCACGTCCCTTGACGCCAGCGAACCGACGCTGCATGGTCGTATCCGAAGGAGTCCACCATGCAGATGTCACCGCCGCTTCGCAGGTTCGCCTTGACCGCCCACATCACGTCGTCGGTGGGCTGGATGGGGGCCGTGGCGTGTTTCCTGGCGCTGGCTATCGCCGGCCTGACCAGCCAACAGCCGGAGCGCGTCCAGGCGGCCTACTTGGCGATGGAGATGGTCTGCTGGGCCGTCATCGTGCCTCTCAGCCTGTTATCCCCGGCCACCGGCATTGCCCAGTCCCTCTGGACGCCGTGGGGGCTGTTCAAGCATTACTGGGTCGCGGTCAAGCTTGTGGTGTCCCTGCCTTGTACCGCCATCCTCCTGCTGCACATGCTGCCGATCGCGAAGCTGGCGGCAGCGGCCTTCCAGGGCGCGTTGGCCGCCGACGCCATGCATGACCTTCGCGTGCAGTTGATCGCCGACTCGGCGGTTGCCATCGTTGCGCTGCTGTTCACGACGGCTTTGGCCATCTACAAGCCGGGCGGGCTGACGAGCAAGGCCGAGAGTCGCCCCGCATGGGTCATGTGGCTGAAGCGGATCGCCATCGCGGTGGCGCTCGCCTTCGTCGCGGCGCATCTCGCGAGCAAGGGTGCCGCGCACATGCACTGAATGCACCGAAGCCGATAAGTTGGCTCAGACACAGGCCTCGGGACCATGCCGTAGTTCCTACTGTGCAGTTTGCATAAGAGCGCCGCCTGCTTCGCCCGAACAGGTGCGCGCGGGGCCAGTGCGCCGTGCGCTTTCTTATCCGCGGCCCGCTTGGTGGGAGCCTCGGTTGCCCGTCGATCCGGCCGATTCCCCGGCTCTGAGATCGAAGGAGATCCACATGGCCCACCAGCAATACGCCTCGTGTATCGAGGCCTGTACGCAGTGCGCGACCGAGTGCAGCCATTGCGCCACCGCTTGCCTGCAAGAGCAGGACGTGAAGATGCTCGCGCGTTGCATCGCGCTGGACATCGACTGTGCCGCGATATGCCAACTGGCGGCGGCCGCCATGGCCAGGGGCAGTGAATGCGCCCAGCAGATTTGCGCTTTGTGTGCGGACATCTGCGAAGCCTGTGGCGACGAATGCGCGAAGCACACGGCGATGCAGCACTGCCAGGCCTGCGCACAGGCGTGCCAGCGTTGCGCCGATGAGTGCCGCCGCATGGGCCAGCAGGCCGGCAGCCAGGCTGGCAGCACCGGCGCGACTGCCAGTGCTCATTGATGTGCGGGAGACAGCGATGCAACCGATGTTCAACACCCTGCGCACTTCCCTGGTCGGATTCGCTACGGCGGTCGCCCTGACCCCGTTCTCGCATGCCGCCGAGCCCGGGCGAGGGCTGACGGCTGCCTTTGAGGTCGAGTTCATGGAACTCGCCATAGACCATCACTATTCCGCCCTGCGGATCACAGAGCTGGCAGCTGGCACCGATACACGGCGGGACGGCATGCTTTCGCCCGCTGAAGGGACCTCACCCACGCCGGGCTACGCGGCGACGCCGGCAAAGGCCACGCTCGACGACCTGAAGTCGCTCGCACGGCGCAACAACCGGATGCAGCGCGAAGAGATTCTGTCCATGAAGGCGATGCTGCGGGACTGGTACGGGATCGACTACCAACCTCGCGTCCGGCACGACGGTCAGGTGATGATCCGCATCCTCGAACAGGCCAGTGCTGGCGCTGATTTCAACCACCTCTTCCTGGAGGTGTTTGCCCGCCATCACTACACGCTGATGGAGCCCGTCAATGCCTGCCTCACCGCAAGCGATCTTCGCCACGAAGAGCTACGCCGTGAATGCACCGGCATGTGGCACAGCCAGATCGCGGACATCGACATGATGCGGCACGAGCTGGAGAAGCATTTCGGCATCGTCGACTACCAGCCGTTCAAGGGCCGCGAGCCGCTTCGGATGGGGCCGGGGGACCCCCGCGGCCAGCACAGCGGCGCTGAGGTCGGAGCCAATATTGGCCCGTGACAGTTGCAGGAACGGTCTGCGGGAGTGAGAGAAAGGATTCGTTGCGCCGTCGGGTGAAACAGGCTCTTCGAACGCACCTTATAAGGTGTAGTCCTTTAAGGTACGTAATGAGCCAATGCGGGCCGATTGATGCCCGCAATGAGTACCAAGGCTTCTGCTCCCGACTTCGGCAAGGCGCTGCGCGCCGTGAGGCTGGAACGCGACCTCTCGCAGGAAGACTTCTACGAGGTTTCGGGGCGCACTTACGTCAGTCGCCTCGAAAACAACGGGGCCGACCCGTCGCTGTCGAAGATCGTTCAGTTGGCCCAGCTCATGGGCACCCATCCTCTGACGCTGCTCACGCTGGCGTTCTGCAGCAAGGGGTCGCCGGCTGAAGTTGACCGCCTGCTCGCTGGCGTGAAGGACGAGATTGCCTCGTTCGAGAACCTGAGCCTCGGCCGGCGTGACCGGCGCCGGCCTGCGCGATGACTGCCCCGGCCGACGAAGGGCCGGCGTACGCTGCATTCCTTGAAGAGCTGGTCCGCCTGCGCACCCAAGCCGGGCTGAGTCCGCTGGAGCTGGCGGAGCGCCTGGGCGTCCAGGAAAGCGCCGTGACGCGCGGTGAAGCCGGCACCCGCCGTGTCGGCGTGGTGGAGCTGCAGCGCTGGGCCTTTGCCTGCGGTTCGACCCTCGAAGAGTTTGGCCGGCGCCTGCAAGCGCGTACCGTTCAGTAGAAGTGCCGCAGGATCACCAGTAAGCTGTACCTGCGCTGTTCGGTAATGGCCAGGCTGACCCGCATGCGCTGGAAGAGGTGCCTGGTGGCCGTCAGAACGGTGGCGTGTTGGATCTGAAGCGGCTCCAGCCCTTGGTCGCTGCTGTCCCTGAGCGAGGCCAGCGCCGGGTAACGGCCTAGCAGCTCGGCCGACTCGTCACGCCAGTCCTGTGGCAGCGTCGCATCGGCTGACAGCTCTTCCAACGCCTCTCGGCCCCAGATCAGGTTGCGCCGCCTCTCGTCCGGCGTCGTCATCGGCGCACCTGGCGTTTGGCGGGCTTGGTGGCTTGGGCAGGCGCGGCTGAGACCGCGTCCATGGAAAGTCCGGCCTGCACGAGCTGGCTGAGCGCGTTACGCGCCAGGCGCCGCGGCGGGTTGGCACGCTGGCGCATGGCTTCGAGGAGACGGAGTTCAGCATCCAGTTCGTTGAGGAAATCCAGGAACTCGACACCCAGCGCGGCGAGCCACTGCCGCAGCTCGATGATGTGGAGGGTGGTTTGGCCGGACTCGATGTAGCTGACCCAGCCCTGGCTGCGGCCGAGCAACTTGCATAGGTCGGCTTGCCGCAGCTGGCGGGACTCTCGCAGCTTGCGAAGCTTGTCCAGGAAGATCTTGTTGTGGCGGCTGTGCAGGACTTTGGACATGGACGCGATGGTTCTCAGCCTCGCACCGTAACTGAGCCGATTCCATATCAAAAGTTTTGATATGGCAGCGTGATCCGAACAATTGATCGGAGTTCAACAATCCGGCCGCTGAACCTGTAGCTGTTCGCGGCCCTATACCCAATGTTCGTCTCCCAGCCGCAGTACGAGTTCCCGTTTCCGCCCGGCCTGGAGCAACCCGGCTGCCAGCACTGGCGCATGGTCGAACTGACCTTGCACGCCCCGTGGTTCCTGCTCACCGTCGAGGTTTTCGATACCGAGATCCGCGACTGCAGCATGAGCCGCACCATCTGCATCGCCTGGGACTACGACCTGGCCGAAGTGCTGCGCGGGCTCGATGCTGAGCTTGTCCTTGGCATCGTATGCATGGTGCCTGCGTGGGCATCGCCCAACGGCCAGTGGTCGTCTAAAGAGGTCCGAGAAGTCTGGATGTGCAGCTCGCTGGCTGGGCAGAGTGTGCTCCTGGTCGACGCCGTCGGCCAGGAGTTCGATTGCGGCTTGGTGCCGGAACACGTAGAGCCGGTCAAGAAGGACCTGGTGCTGCGCGTTGCGCCGGTCAGACCGCAGCGCCGCCCGCACAGCCGGCGCAATACCCCGCCGACGGGCACCGGTCGCAGGCGCCGGGCAAGCACGCGCAGGACAAAGGCATGAATGAGCCTCTCTCGCCCTCGACGAGGGGATCCGCATGAGCTGTCGCTCGGATCCGTTTTCCGCCCCACGGCCGAGCTGCTCATGCGGTTCCAGCCCGCCAAGCGAAGAACGCTGCGGCCGCGGACCGCGGGCACTGGCCGTGGGCGACGCCGGCCGACGGCGACGCGGTTGGCGCCAGCCATCATGAAACGCTACTTCAACATCCATAAGGAGATCGCGCTGGGCTTCTTCAATGGTCGTGAGCAGTACGACGTGCTCATCGAGCCAGGCCACGGCTGGGTCATGTTCAACGGTTGCGACATCTATTGGGTGGTCGACGGGCAAGAGCGCATGTCCGAGACGATCAACAACGCGATCGCCATCTGGCTCAAGGACGGAAGCATCGAGGAAACGGCGCCAGTGATCCCTGACCTTGCCCCTGAATCCCGTAGCTCTTAGCATCCTTGTTACGCGGCCTTGTTGAGCTGTGCCGCGACCCAGCGCTCTTCATACTGCCTGGGGCTG
>RXJW01000208.1 GCA_003963005.1 Burkholderiales bacterium | reverse complement strand
TGGTGCGCACGACGTTGTTGTAGGGGTCCTGCTCGGTCAGGCTCCAGCCCGAGGTCTGGCAGTGGGTGCGCAGCATCAGGCTCTTGGGGTTGGTGGCGCCGAACTGCTTCATGATGCGGCACCACAGCAGCCGGGCGGCGCGCATCTTGGCGATCTCGAGATAGAAGTTCATCCCGATGGCCCAGAAGAAGGACAGCCGCGGGGCGAAGTCGTCCACGCTCAGGCCCTTGGCGAGCGCCGTGCGCACGTACTCCTGGCCGTCCGCCAGCGTGAAGGCCAATTCGAGTGCCTGGTTGGCCCCGGCCTCCTGCATGTGATAGCCGGAGATGCTGATCGAGTTGAACTTCGGCATCGCCCGCGCCGTGTACTCGATGATGTCGCCGACGATGCGCATCGAGGGTTCCGGCGGGTAGATGTAGGTGTTGCGGACCATGAACTCCTTGAGGATGTCGTTTTGGATGGTCCCGGCCAGCTGCGCCTGGCTGACGCCCTGCTCCTCGGCCGCCACGACGTAGCCGGCCAGCACCGGCAGCACCGCACCGTTCATCGTCATCGACACCGACACCTTGTCCAGCGGAATGCCGTCGAACAGGATCTTCATGTCTTCCACGGAGTCGATGGCGACACCCGCCTTGCCGACGTCGCCCGTCACGCGGGGGTGGTCGCTGTCGTAGCCGCGGTGGGTGGCCAGGTCGAAGGCCACCGACACGCCCTGCCCGCCGGCGGCGAGCGCCTTGCGGTAGAAGGCATTGCTTTCCTCGGCGGTGGAGAAGCCCGCGTACTGGCGGATCGTCCAGGGGCGCGCCGCGTACATCGTGGCCTGCGGCCCGCGCACGAAGGGCTCGAAGCCGGGCAGCGTGTCGGCATGCGGCAGGCCCGCGGTGTCCGCCGCGGTGTAGAGCGGCTTGACGGTCAGGCCCTCGGGCGTGATCCAGTTCAGCGCCGACAGGTCCCCGCCGGGCGCCGACTTGGCCGCCGCCTTGGCCCATTGCTCCAGCGTGGCCGTCTTGAATTCCGGGGCGTCCCCGCTGGGCTGGGCATCGTGGCTGGCGTCGGACATCTGAAACTCTCCTGAAACTGGACGGGCATCTTAGCCGACCCGTCATTCATAATTATGAATTCAGAATCGCTACACTAGGCTGACAACGACCATCGCGCATGCCTGCCTCCGCCACCACCCCGCTCGCCTCCACCGCCTTGTACGAACAGGTGGCGGACGAACTGCGCGGCCGCATCCTGGCGCGCGAGATGGAGCCCGGCAGCTGGATCGACGAACTCAAGCTGTGTGGCGAACTGGGCATCAGCCGCACCCCGCTGCGCGAGGCCCTGAAAGTGCTGGCGGCCGAAGGGCTGGTCACGATGAAGCTGCGCCGCGGCGCCTACGTGACCGAGATGAGCGAACGCGACGTCCGGGAAGCCTATCAACTGCTGGCCCTGCTCGAAAGTGACGCAGCGGCCGAGGTTGCCTCCCGCGGGAGTGATGCCGAGTTGCAGGAACTGTCCCGGCTGCACGCGGATCTCGAAGCCGCCCTGCCCGACCGGGATGCCTTTTTCGCCGCCAACGAGCGCTTTCACCTTCGCGTGCTGGAGATCGACGGCAACCGATGGCGCCTGCAGATCGTTGGCGATTTGCGCCGCCTCATGAAACTGAACCGGCACCACTCGCTGTTTCGCGAGGGGCGCCTGGAAGAATCCTTGCAGGAACACCGCGCCATCATGCAGGCGTTGCTGACGCGGGACACGGCCGCCTGCCGGCTGCTCGTCCAGACACATTTCCGTAACGGACTGGTCGCGACCAAGACAGCTTCCTGAAAGTGTCCCCGGCGGGCGTGAACTGCGCCCGAAACCAAGTCGTTATCGGTGTTCCAGCGCACCGTGGCGTCCCTAACATCGCTGGCAAGACCCTCCACACACCCGAACGGGTGCCCTCAAACGGGCTTCGTGACGGATTTGGGGGGCCGTGCGCCCGGACGACCGTGTTTCCAGATTTTTCTGCAGGTGTCCTCAAGTCAAGCCGTCCCGGCCCGATAACCGACTGAAGGTGGAAAAGCTCTCGGAGGCTGCGCAGCGCCATTGCGCGTCTGCGACGCACGACTTCGAGCAGCACAGAGACCCTTTTCGTCGCCCGCAGGGCGGCGTCGATCAAAGCTAGCAGCAGGTGATATAGCCATGGCAACCATCGTCCCGTTCATCCCGGTGTCCCGCATCCCTGGCCTGACGACGACCACCATTCGGGATTTCACGACCGAGGACTGGGCTGCCTTCAGCACCGACCAGTTGGTTGCCTTGACGACCGCCCAGGCGGCGGTCATCAGCTCGGACGGGTTGGCAGCGTTGGGAACCGCCCAGCTGCGTGCCTTCGAAACTCAGGACTTGCGCTCGATCGCCACGGGTTCACTGCGCGCGCTGACCTCGGACAAAATCGGGGCGCTGAGCACGGACCAATGGGCGGCCCTCTCCACCAACCAGGTCGCTGCGCTGCTGACGGATCAACTCAAGGGGCTGACGACGGCCGATGTCGTAGCCCTGACCTCGGCGCAGATTGCCGCCCTGCGCTCTGACCAGGTCGCCTCGCTGAACACCGACCAGCTGCGTGCCATCGAGACCGGCGACCTCAAGGCCATGACCACGGCCGACATCCGTGCCTTG
>RXJW01000229.1:7276-38299 GCA_003963005.1 Burkholderiales bacterium | reverse complement strand
TCGGTCGCGGCTACCCGGAAGACACGCTCGCGCTGCTGGGCTCGGCGGCCCCGCTGGTGCTGGCCGGCGATCTGGCCGCCATCGCCACGCCGACCGACTTCCTGGGCGTCAACTACTACTTCCCCGAGCAGGTGGCTGACGACCCCACGCGCAGCCACAGCCCGATGCGCGCCCAACTGGTGGAACGCGAGGGTGTGGAGCGCACCGGCTTCGGCTGGGAGGTGTCGCCCCAGGGGCTGGTCGATCTGCTGACGCGCCTGCAGCGCGACTACGCGCCGCCCGTCATCCAGCTCACCGAGAACGGGTCCACCTTCGAAGACGTGCTCACCCCCGACGGCCGCGTGCACGACGCCCAGCGCCTGTCCTACCTGCAGCGCCACCTCGCCGCGTTGAAGCAGGCGGTGGACGCCGGCGTGCCGGTGCGGGGCTACTTCGCCTGGAGCCTGCTGGACAACTTCGAATGGGCCGAAGGCTTCCTGCGCCGCTTCGGCCTGGCCTATGTCGACTACCCGACCCAACGCCGCATCCTGAAGGACAGCGGGCTCTGGTACGCCCGCTTTCTGAATGAATGATTAACGCATTAACCCCCTGATGCGGCGGGGTACTGCGGGTTTCTAAATGAAAAATTACAGGGTCATCCCGCAGGCGCGTTGCGGCCGGCCGCGCGACACTGCGGCACCGCCGACCCCGACAAGATCCGGAGACACCATGAAGTTCCCCTGCCATGCCCTGGCCGCAGCGGCCGTCCTGGCCGCCGCGTCCCTCCCCGCGAGCGCGCAGCTCAAGGCCGAGGTCATCCACTGGTGGACGTCCGGCGGGGAGTCAGCCGCGGTCAAGACCCTGGCCGAGGCCTACAAGGCCCAGGGCGGCCAGTGGGTGGATACCGCCATCGCGCTGGGCGAGCAGGCCCGCTCGGTGGCCATCAACCGCATCGCCGGCGGCAATCCGCCGACCGCGGCGCAGTTCAACACCACGCAGCAGTTTCGCGACATCGTCGAGCAGGGGCTGCTGAACAACGTCGACGACGTGGCCAAGCGCGACGGCTGGGACAAGTTCCTGCCCGAGACCGTGCTGCAGGCCATCCGCGTGAACGGCCACTACTACGCCGCGCCGGTCAACATCCACAACATGAGCTGGTTCTGGTTCTCCAAGGCCGCCTTCAAGAAGGCCGGCATCGCGGAAGAGCCCAAGAGCTTCGACGAGCTCTTTGCCGCGCTCGACAAGCTCAAGGCCGCCGGCCTCGTGCCGCTGGCCCACGGCGGCCAGCCCTGGCAGGACGGCATCGTCTTCACCGCCACGCTGGCCCACTACGGCGGCCGCGACCTGTACCTGAAGGTCTTCCGCGACCGCGACCCCAAGGTCATCATGGGTGAGGACTTCAAAAAGGTGCTGCTCGCCTTCAAGCGCCTGCAGAGCTACACCGACAAGGGCTCGCCGGGCCGCAACTGGAACGACGCCACCGCCATGGTCATCAGCGGCCGTGCCGGCGTTCAGATCATGGGCGACTGGGCCAAGGGCGAGTTCGCCCAGGCCAGGCAGGAAGCCGGCAAGGACTACGGTTGCACCTTCGGCTTCGGCCCGAATGCGCCCTACATCGTGCAGGGCGACGTGATGGTCTTCCCCAAGACGACCAAGCCCGACCAGGTCAAGGCGCAACAGCTGCTCGCCAGCGTCATCACGCAGCCGGCCACGCAGGTGGCCTTCAGCCAGAAGAAGGGCTCGATCCCGATCCGCACCGACGTGGACGCCAGCAAGCTCGACCTCTGCGCGCAGATGGGCGTGGCCGCCATGAAGGACAAGTCGCGCCAGCTCGGCAACGGCGAGATCTACATCACGCCGGACCAGAACGGCGCGCTGCAGGATGTGCTGACCGGCTACTGGAACCGCAACATCCCGGTCGAGAAGGTCCAGAAGGACATCGTTGCTGCGCTGAGGAATTGATGAAGCGCCGCGGTCTTGCCGCCTGGGGCGCGCTGCTGCCCCTGGCCCTCATCGTGGGTGTCGGCTACGTCGGTACCGTGCTCTGGACGCTGCGCACGTCCGTCTCCAGCTCGCGCACCTTCCCCAAGGACGATTTCGTCGGCCTGCAGCAGTTCGAGCGGCTGCTGGACAACGAGCGCTGGCAGCACGCCATCCACAACCTGGCGGTGTACGGCGTGCTCTACATCGCCGCGGCCATGCTGATCGGCTTCCTGCTGGCCGTCTTCATCGACCAGAAGGTGCGCGGCGAGGGCGTGCTGCGCACCGCCTTCCTGTACCCGTATGCGATGTCCTTCGTCGCCACGGGTCTCGTCTGGCAGTGGGTGCTCAACCCCGACAGCGGCCTGCAGAACGCGATGCAGCAACTCGGCTGGACGAACTTCCAGTTCGACTGGATCGTCGACCAGGACATGGTGATCTACACCGTGGTCATTGCCGGCACCTGGCAGGGCGCGGGGCTCGTGATGGCCCTGATGATCGCGGGCCTGCGCGGCATCGACGAAGAGATCTGGAAGGCCGCGCGCCTGGACGGCATCCCGACCTGGCGCGTCTACCTCTCGGTCGTGCTGCCGATGATGGCGCCCACGCTCGCCACGGTCTTCACGCTGCTGGCCACGGGCGTGGTCAAGGTGTTCGACACCGTCGTTGCCATGACCCAGGGCGGCCCCGGCACCGCGAGCGACGTGCCGGCCAAGTTCATCATGGACCACCTCTTCGGCCGCGCAAACCTGGCGCTGGCCTCGGCCGGCGCGGTGATGTTGCTGATCACGGTGCTGGCCCTCGTGGCGCCGCTCGCCTACGTGCGCAGCCGCCAGAAGACCCAGGGAGGCCACTGATGGCGCAACGCAAATCCACGGCGGTCTGGGCCCGCGTCGGCATCTACGCCTTCCTGGCGGTGGCGGCGGCCTTCTTCCTGCTGCCGCTGTACGTGATGCTCACGACGTCCTTCAAGAGCATGGACGAGATCCGCCTCGGCCAGATCTTCGCGCTGCCGTTGGCGCCGAGCTTCGACGCCTGGCGCGCCGCGTGGAGCGAGGCCTGCACCGGCGTCAGCTGCGAAGGCGTGCGAGGCGGCTTCTGGAACTCGGTGGCCATCGCCGTGCCCTCGGTCGTGCTGCCCATCCTGCTGGGCGCCGTCAATGGCTATGCGCTGTCCTGGTGGAAGCCCAAGGGCGGCGAATGGCTGTTCGGCATCCTGATGCTCGGCGCCTTCATCCCCATCCAGGTGATGATCTACCCGCTCGTGAAGCTGGAGGCGGCGCTGGGCCTCTACAGCAGCCTGCCGGGCATCGTGTTCGTGCACCTCGTGTTCGCGATGCCGATCATGACGCTGCTGTTCCGCAACTACTACGCGGGCCTGCCGGCTGAGCTGTTCAAGGCGGCGCGGGTGGACGGCGGCGGCTTCTGGCGCATCTTCGTGCAGCTCGTGCTGCCGATGTCCACGCCGATGCTGATCGTCGCGGCCATCATGCAGATCACCGGCGTGTGGAACGACTACATCCTCGGCCTGACCTTCGCCGGCCGCGAGAACCAGCCGATGACGGTGCAGCTCAACAACGTCATCAACACGACGACCGGCGAGCGGCTCTACAACCTCAACATGGCCGCGACCATCCTGACGTCGGCGGTGCCCTTGTTGGTCTATTTGATTTCCGGCCGCTGGTTCGTCCGCGGCATTGCGGCGGGTGCGGTGAAATGAGTGGCGTGAACATCCAGGGCCTGAGCATCAAGTTCGGCGCCAACGAAGTCATCAAGGGCCTAAACCTGCAGGTCGTCGAGGGCGAATTCCTCGTGCTGCTCGGGCCCTCGGGCTGTGGCAAGTCCACGCTGCTGCACAGCATTGCCGGGCTGATCGACGTCAGCGGTGGCCGCATCGAGATCGGCGGGCAGGACATGACCGACGCCGAGCCCAGCGAGCGCGGCATCGGCATGGTGTTCCAGAGCTATGCGCTCTACCCGACGATGACGGTCGAGAAAAACATGAGCTTCGGCCTGCGCGTGGCCGGCACGCCCAAGGCCGAGATTGCCCGGCGCGTGGACAAGGCCGCGCAGATGCTGCAGCTCACGCCGCTGCTCAACCGCAAGCCGGCCCAGCTGTCCGGCGGCCAGCGCCAGCGCGTGGCCATCGGCCGCGCCCTGGTGCGCGAGGCCGGTGTGTTCCTGTTCGACGAGCCGCTGTCTAACCTCGACGCCAAGCTGCGCGCCGAGCTGCGCCGCGAGCTCAAGCTGCTGCACCACACCCTGGGCAGCACCATGATCTACGTGACGCACGACCAGGTCGAGGCCATGACGCTGGCCTCGCGCATCGTCGTCATGAAGGGCGGCGTCATCCAGCAGATCGGCACGCCGGGCGAGGTGTACGAACGGCCCGCCAACCTGTTCGTCGCCGGCTTTCTCGGTGCGCCGGCCATCAACCTCGTGCCGGCCCGCGTGAGTGCCGATGGCGTCACGCTGGACGGCGCCCTGCCGCTGCGCCTGGCCCCCGGCCGTGCGGCAGCGGGTCAATCGGTCGTGCTCGGCGTGCGGCCTGAGCACCTGCGCCTGCAGGACGACGGCCGCTGGCGGGCCACCGTCGAGCTGGTCGAGCCCATGGGCAACCACCAGGTCGTGTGGATGAAGCTTGGCGGGCAGGGCCTGTCGGTGCTGGTGCACGACGGCCGGCGCATCGCGGCGGGTGACACCGTGGCCTTCGATCTCGACGAATCGGCGCTGAGCCTGTTCGACGCGTCGACGGAGCAGCGTATCGCCTGATGCCGCTGCCGCGCTTCATGAAGACCCTGCTCCTGACCCTGCTGGCCGGCGCGGCCGGCATCGCCCACGCCGACCCGGTGCGCGCCTGGCTGACCACGCCCGACCAGCGGCACCTGCTCGCACCCAGCGCTGTCACCGCGCCGGCCGCGCGCCCGGAGGGCGTCATCCGCATCGACCCGAACCGTCAGTTCCAGCGCATGGCCGGCTTCGGCGCGGCCATCACCGAGGCCTCGGCCTGGCTGATCCGCCATGGCCTGACACCCGAGCAGCAGGCCGCGCTGATGCAGGAGCTGTTCACGCGCGAGGGCGGGGGTGTGGGCTTCGACCTCACGCGGCTGACCATCGGCGCGTCCGACTTCTCGCGCCATCACTACAGCCTCAACGACATGCCGCCGGGCCAGACCGACCCGGCGCTGCGCCACTTCTCGCTGGACCCCGAGCGTGCGGACGTGATCCCGGCCGTCAAACAGGCGCTGGCCCTGAACCCGCAGCTGCAGGTCATGGCCTCGCCCTGGAGCGCACCCGGCTGGATGAAGACGACCGACAGCCTGGTGCAGGGCCAGCTGCGCCCCGAGTTCTACGACGCCTTCGCGAACTACCTGGTCCGCTACGTGGAAGGCATGGCCGCCGAGGGTGTGCCCATCTTTGCGCTCACGTTGCAGAACGAGCCCCACTTCGAGCCCGGCGACTATCCCGGCATGCGCATGCCGCCGGCCACGCGCGCGGCCGTCGTCGGCCAGCACCTGGGCCCGCTGCTGAAGACCAAGGGCCTGAAGACGCAGATCCTGGAGTGGGACCACAACTGGGACGAGCCCTGGAGCCCGCTGGCGATGCTGTCCGACGCCACGGCCCGCACGTACGTCTCGGGCGTGGCCTGGCACTGCTACGCCGGCGACGTGGCCGCGCAGTCACAGGTGGCGCAGCACGTCCCGGAGCTGGACGTGTGGTTCACCGAATGCTCGGGGGGCGAGTGGAAGCCGCAGTGGGCCGAGACCCTGCCGTGGATCACGCGCAACCTCGTCATCGGCAGCGTGCGGCATGGGGCACGTGGCGTGCTGATGTGGAACCTGGCGCTGGACCCGCAGCACGGTCCGCATCGCGGCGGCTGCAACGACTGCCGCGGCGTGGTCACCATCGACCCGGCCACCGGCCAGGTGACCCGCAACATCGAGTACTACGCCTTCGGCCATGCGAGCCGCTTCGTGCGGCAAGGCGCGCGGCGCATCGCGTCTTCGGGCGAGGTCAACGGGCTGGATCATGTCGCCTTCACCAACCCCGACGGCAGCACCGTCGTCGTCGTCAGCAACTCGGCCGCGCAGCCGCGGCGCTTCAGCGTGCAGGCCCCGGGGCGGCGCTTCGGCTACGCGCTGCCGGCCGGCAGCGTGGCCACCTTCGTCTGGTGATCAGCGGGCCATCCACTCACCCATGCGGATGCTGCCGCCGGGCTGCCAGGCCGGGTTGAACTGCAGGCCGCTCTTCTCGAACAGCATCACCACCGTGGAGCCGAGCAGGAAGCGGCCCATCTCGTCGCCCTGGGCGAGCGTGACCTGGCCGGGCGCGTAGTCCCAGGCGTGCACCGGGCCGCTGCGCTTGATCAGGCCATGCCAGGTCGTCGCCATGCTGCCGACGATGGTCGCGCCCACCAGCACCAGCACCCAGCGGCCGAGCGTGTCGTCGTCGAACACGCACACCACGCGCTCATTGCGCGCGAACAGCCCCGGCACGCCGCGGGCCGTGGTGGGGTTCACCGAGAACAGCTCGCCCGGCACGTGCACCATCCGCACCAGCCGCCCGGCGGCGGGCATGTGGATGCGGTGGTAGTCCTTCGGGCTCAGGTAGAGGTTGGCGAACAGGCCGTCCTGGAAGCGCGCGGCGAGCTCGGCATCACCGCCCACCAGGGCCGTCGTCGTGAACGCCTGGCCCTTGGCCTGGTAGACCTGGTCGCCCTGGATGCGGCCCACCTGGCTGATCGCGCCATCCACCGGGCAGATCAGCGGCGCCTGGGCGAGCGGCCGGGCGCCGGGCTTGAGCGCGCGGGTGAAGAAGTCGTTGAAGGTCGGGTAGGCGGCGATGTCCGGCTCGGCTGCCTCGGCCATGTCGACGCCGTAGCGGGCCACGAAGCGGCGGATCGTGGACGTGGTCAGTCCGCCCATCGGCTTGGACGCGTAGTGCCCGGCCAGGCGCGTCATCGCCAGCTTCGGGGCAAGGTATTGGGGCAGGACTTTGAGACGGTCGGACATGGTTTCGGCTCCAGCGGGGCTGGCTCAACAGGCGCTCAGGCTCGGCCGAAGTGAACAAAGCCACAGAGGCACAGAGACACAGAGAGGCGGCGCAACTTCTCTGTGTCTCTGTGCCTCTGTGGCTGTGTCCAAACGCCGGCGAGCGCAACACCACCCAGTGTACGGGCCGACAATTCGGGCCCATGCCCGTGTTGCACAGCTCCTTCTACCGTTTTACCCCGATGGCGGACCCCGCCGCGTTTGCCGACTGGCTGCGCGGCCGCGGTGCCGCGCTGGCGCTCGGCGGCGTGGTGCTCGTGGCCGAGGAAGGCCTGAGTGCGGCCATCGCCGGTGAGGCGGCGGCGGTGCTGGCGCTCGAAGCCGAGCTGCAGGCCCTGCCGGGTCTGGCCGACCTGCCGCTCAAGCACAACGCCTGCGAGCGCCGGCCGTTCAGCCGCTTCAAGGTGTCGGTCAAGCGCGAGATCGTGGCCTTCGGCGTGCCCGGCGTGAAGGGCGACGCGACCGACACCCACGTCAGCCCCGAGCGCTGGCGCGAGCTGCTCGACGACCCCGACACCGTCGTGCTGGACAACCGCAACAGCTTCGAGTTCAGGCTCGGCCATTTCCGCGGCGCCGTCGACCCCGGCGTGGCGCATTTCCGTGATTTCCCCGCCTACGTCGAGGCCCACCGCGACGCCTGGCAGGGCAAGACGGTCGCGATGTACTGCACCGGTGGCATCCGCTGCGAGAAGACGGCCGCCTGGATGCAGGCCCAGGGCCTGAAGGTTGCCCAGCTCGACGGCGGCATCCTGAACTACTTCGCCCGCTTCGACGACGCCGCAGCCGACTGGCAGGGCGAGTGTTACGTCTTCGACAAGCGCATCGCCATCGACGCCGCCTCACGCGAGACCGGCACGACGGCCGAGCAGGTCTTCACGGACCCGGCAGACGCCTTGCGGCTGGCGCGGGCGAAGCGGCTGGATCCGTCGGGCGCGTGAGCGCCGCTCAGGGTTGGCGTTCGATGTGCGTCAGCGTCAGCGGGCCGCCGGCGGTGCGCTGTGCCACCGTCAGCGTGAACACGCGATTCGGGCGCACCGTCAGGGTCGCTGCGGCTTGCACCGCATCATCGATGCCGAGCTGCACGCGCCACACCCGGCCGTTGCGGGTGTCGACCTGGATCTCCGCGGCGCTGGCGGACGTCGGCGTGGCCGAGCCCTCGAAGCGCGGAATGCGCGGCACCTGCCGCTCGAAGTAGCGTCGCAGCGCGTCGGCGTCGCGTGGAATGAAGAGCAGGCGGGTGGGTGTCGAACCGTCAGAGGTGGTGGGTGCAGGCAGGCCTTCCTGGAGCAGCTGTGCCAGCGTGTTGGCCAGACCGAGATCCGTGTCCAGTGTCGCGAGCAGCAAGGTGGCGTCTGCCGTGACGGGCAGCGGTGCTGCGTCCTGGCCTGGGGGGGCGGGAGACGCGGGGGCCGCCGGCGCGGGGCGCGCATTGAGCCGGGCGAGTTCGGCCTGGATCTCGGCATCGGTCAGGCCGCCGAGGCGGGCGCGCTCGGCCTCGCTCATCAGCCCGGGCTGCACGGGGTAGAGCTGAAACCGGGTCGCATCGCCCCCGGTTGCCACGAACTGTGTGGCAAACCATTGCGGCTGCTGGCGCGCCATCATCAGCCGGTCCCAGGCGTCCGCGGCCAGCCGCGCCAGCGCCGGCCGCTGCGGGTCCAGCACTTGCCCCTGTACCGCCAGTGAGAAAGCCAGGCGCAGCGCAGTCTCGTCACCGGCGTGCAACAGGATCAAGGCCGCGCAGCGGAAGTCCTCGGCGCGGCGCAGGCGCCCGGCCTTCACCGCAGCCCGCACCCGCTGCTGGCGCTGGCCATCCCGCTGGGCGATGCCCGTCCAGCCGGGGCCGCCGTTCGTCGCGCGGTAGGCCGCGCGGTCGGCCTGGTCCGCCCGGCAGTCGGCGGCGAGCGACGGGGCGGCCCGGGCCAGTGGGCCCGCCGCCAACAGGACGGCGGCCGCAGCCGCGCACCGCCAGCGGCGCCAAGGGAGCAGGGATCGGGGTGACGTCGGGGGCGGCATGCGACGCAGGGGTGATCAAAGGGGCCGCAGTATGGCGACCGTCCTGCTGTAACTCGCCGTAAATCCTCCCGTCCGACGCGCAGCCGCCCCGCGGCGGAGCAAAGCTTCCGGCCCCACGGGCGTCGGCCGGCGCTGCAAGGCCCGACAATCCACTCCGCGCGCCACTTGCGCGCACTGCCCACCAGCCCTTCGATGTCTCACCTGATCGTCCACGGCGGCACGCCCCTCTCGGGCCGCATCATTCCCTCGGCGAACAAGAACGCCGTTCTCCCCATCCTCTGCGCGACGCTGCTGACCCAGCAGCCGGTGCGCCTGCGCGGCGTGCCCGAGATCACCGACGTGAAGAAGATCGTCGAGGTCTTCCGCAAGCTCGGCTCCAAGGTCGAGCTCGATTTCAAGACCGGCATCCTCGACGTCCACCACGAGCACACCCACTTCGACCCCAACGTCGACCGCCTGCCCGAGGAAATGCGCTCGTCCATCATGCTGGTGCCGGGCCTGATGGCCCGCTTCGGCGCGGCACGCATCGAGGACGACGTCAAGGGCTGCACGCTCGGCGCGCGCGAGATCGATCCGCACGTGGAGGTGTTCGAGCGCTTCGGCGCCCAGGTCGAGCGCCTGCCCGACGGCCTGATCCTGCGCGTGCACCGGCCGCTGACGGCCAACGCGCACTGGACGGACTACGCCTCGGTCACGACGACCGAGAACTTCGTGCTGTGCGCGGCCCTGGCGGACGGCGTGTCCACGCTGACCAACGCCGCCAGCGAGCCGCATGTGCAGGAGTTCTGCAACTTCATGTCGATGCTCGGCGCCAAGATCGAGGGCCACGGCACGTCCAAGCTCAAGATCACCGGCGTCTCGGCCCTCGGCGGTGCCGACTACACCTTCACCGAAGACTTCCACGAGATCGTCACCTTCCTGGCCCTGGGCGCCATCACCGGCGGCGATGTGCGCGTGAAGAACAGCGCGCCGGAGATGTTCCCGCTGCTGGACCGCACGTTCGCGAAGTTCGGCGTGCAGATCGTCCACGAGGACGGCTGGAGCCGCTGCGTGACCAGCGGCCCGCTGAAGGTGAAGGAACCCTTCACGCGCAACATCCTGCAGAAGGTCGAGGCCGCGCCCTGGCCCTACGTGCCGGTGGACCTGCTGCCGATCTTCGTGGCACTCGGCGTCAAGGCCGAGGGCAGCGTGATGTTCTGGAACAAGGTCTACGACGGCGCGATGGGCTGGACGAGCGAACTCGCCAAGTTCGGCGCGCATGCCTTCCTGAGCGACCCGCACCGCATGATCACCTTCGGCGGCAAGCCGCTGAGCCCTGCCGAGGTGGAGAGCCCCTACATCATCCGCGTGGCGATTGCGCTGCTGATGGTGGCCGCGAGCATTCCGGGCAAGAGCGTGATCAAGAACGCAACGCCGATCCGCCGCGCGCACCCGAACTTCGTCGAGCACATCGGCGAGCTCGGCGCCCGCATGGAGTGGGTCGAGGGAGACTGAGCGTGGCGCGTGGCTGGATGCTGGCCTGCGTGCTGGCGCTCGGCACGGCGTCCGTCACGGCTCAGCCCGCGCCGAGAGGCACCATCCGCTGGGTGGCGCAGGACGCACCGCCGCATTTCAGCTTCGTGCAGGGCCACGCGCCGCGCACGGCGGCGGAGCTCGGGCGCGGCGAGGTCGACGGCTTCATGCGCGTGCTGCTGGCGCGCATGCCCGACTGGCGCCACGAGTTCGTCGAAGCCAGCACCGCCCGTTACGAGGCCGAGAGCCGGCGCGGCCAGACGCTGTGCTCGGCGATGCATGTGCGCACGCCCGAGCGGCTCGCCTGGGCGTGGTTCTCGCACCTCTACCCGCCGCTGGCGTCGCGCGAGATCCATGTCGTCGTGCGCCGCGAGCTGCTGGCGCAGCTCAACGCGGAGCGCGGTGGCGACGGTCGGCTGCAGCTGGCGGCACTGCTGAAGCGGCCGGAGCTGCGCTTGCTGCTGGCGCGCGACCGGGCCTTCGGGGCCCAGGTGGACAGCCTGCTGGCTCGGCATGCGGTACCCCGCCAGGCGGTCGGGGCCACCATGAGTTCGCAGATGCTCGACATGCTGCGGGCGGGCCGCATGGACTACACGCTGGAGTACCCGTCTGTGGTCACGGACTACCTCGCGCGCACGGGCACCACCGGCACGCTGGTGGCCCTGCCGATGGCCGAGGGCCTGAGCACGCTGCTGGCGACCGTGTCCTGCAGCCGCACGCCCGAGGGTCGGCGCCAGATCGAGGCCATCGATGCCGCGGTGCGTGACCTGGCCCGCGACCCGAACCGCGAGGCCTGGGTGCGCGAGTGGCGCGGCGAGAACGCCAACCCGCAGGATCTCAAGCGGCTCAACGCCTACATGGACGAGCGCGCCCGCGGCGGCGCGCGGATCGAGTAGCCGTGGGCCGCCCGCCGAAGCCGGCCCTCCCCCTGCGCCAGGGTGTGGCCGCCAGCGCGGTGTTCTGCCCGCCAGGGCCCTGGCCCACGACCACGGCCTTCCTGTGCGAGCGCCTGCCGCGCGTGGATGACTGGCCCGAGCGCATCGCCCGCGGCGACGTCGTGGACGACGATGGCCGTCCGGTGCCCGACACGCCCTACCGGGGCAACCGGCGCCTGTACTACTGGCGCCACCTGGATGCGGAGCCCGAGGTGCCTTTCGAGGCGCGCATCGTGTTCCAGGACGAGCACCTGCTCGTGGCCGACAAACCCCACTTCCTGCCCGTGACACCCAGCGGCCTGTACGCCCGCCAGACGCTGATGGCGCGGCTGCGGCATGCCACCGGCCTGGTCGACCTGAACCCGGTGCACCGCCTGGACCGCGAGACGGCCGGGCTGGTCGTCTTCAACATCCGCCGGCAGGACCGCGACGCCTACCACCGCCTGTTCCGCGACCGGGCGGTGGAGAAGGTCTACGAGGCCATCGCGCCGGTCGGCCCCGGCCCGTGGCCGCGCACGGTGCGGCATCGCCTGGCGGAGCCGCCCGGCGACGACTTCATGCAGATGCAGGTGGTGGACGGCGAGCCCAATGCGGAGACCTGGATCGATCTCGTCGAGCCCTTGACCGGCGCGCAGGCGGGCCTCGCGCGCTACGAGCTGCGGCCCCGCACGGGGCTGCGCCATCAGCTGCGCGCCCAGATGAATGCGCTCGGCCTGCCGCTGGTCGGCGACCGCATCTACCCGGTGCTGCAGCCGCACGAGAACCCGCCAAGCTTTCATGCGCCGCTTCAGCTGGTGGCGCGCTCGCTCGCGTTCACCGACCCTGTCACGGGCCTGCCACGCTGCTTCGAGCGCGGTGCCGCGACAATCGCCCGCTGATGAACGCGCCCACCCCTCAAGCCCAGGTCCAGGAACTGCGCCGCCAGCTTCAGTCACTGCTGGACGCCGCCACCGCCAACGAGCGCAAGCTCGATCGCTTCGACGCCCTGGAGCGTCGCCTGATCGCGGTCAGCTCCATGGAAGAGCTGGTCAACCTGCTGCTGGTCGACTGCCGGGACGATTTCGGGCTGGACGCGGCCGAGCTGTGGCTGCTGGACCCCGACGAGGAGCTGCGTCGCGCACTGCCGGCGCTGCCGATGATCCGCGCGCCGAAACTGCTGGACGGCCACGGCCCCCTGAAGGACCTCTTCGGCGCCACGCGCACGACACGCCTGATCGGCCCCGGGCCCGACGAAGGCCTGCTGCTGACGGCCTTTGCGCCCGAGTCCGGCGTGCGCTCGGGCGCGCTGCTGCCGCTGATCCGCCAGGGCCTGCTGATCGGCAGCCTGCATTTCGGCTCGCGCGACCCGGAGCGCTACGACGCCAGCGCCGGCACCAAGTTCCTGGACCGGCTCGCGGCGATCGCCGCCATCGCCATCGAGAGCATGCTCAACCGCGAGCGGCTGCGCCGGGCCGGCATGACCGACGGGCTGACCGGCGTGCACAACCGGCGCTACTTCGACCACCGCAGCCTGATCGAGTTCAGCCAGGCCGTGCGCCACCGCTATCCGCTGGCGTGCCTGTTCCTGGACATCGACCACTTCAAGGCCATCAACGACCGCCACGGCCACCCGACGGGCGACGAGGTGCTGCGCCAGGTGGGTGGGCTCATCCAGCGTTCGCTGCGCACCGGTGACCTGGCGGCGCGCTACGGCGGCGAGGAGTTCGTCGTGCTGTTGCCGCGCACCGACCTGGCCGGCGCGCGCGAGGTGGCGGAACGCATCCGCCTGATGGTGCAGGAGGCGCCGTTCGTGACGCCCGAGGGCGGCACGGTCAGCGCCACACTGTCGGCGGGCCTGGCCATGCTGCCGCCTGAGGCGACGAGCTTCGCCGACCTGCTGGCGGCTGCCGACCGCGCGGTTTACGAGGCCAAGCGCCAGGGGCGCAACCGCACCGTCGCCGAAGGCGGGGACACCGAGCGCGCTGCCGGCGCCTAAATGCGCATCAACCGAGAACGACTTGGCATGACCCGCCCCCGGGGTCGGGCCCACAATGGGTCGGCATGAAGACCTTGTCCCGCTTCCTGCTCGCCCTCGGCCTTGCCGCCAGCGCCCACGCCGGCCCGGCCCTGGATCGCATCCAGTCCAGCGGGCGCATCGTGCTCGCGCACCGCGAGTCGTCCGTGCCCTTCAGCTACGTGCTGCCCGACGGCCGCCCGGTCGGCTATGCGGTCGACCTGTGCCTGAAGGTCGCCGAGGCGGTGCGCAAGAAGCTCAAGCTGAACACGTTGAACCCGCAGTTCCTGCTGGTGACGCCCGCCAATCGCCTGCAGATGGTGGCCGACGGCAAGGCCGACATGGAATGCGGCTCGACCACCAACAACGCCGAGCGGCGCGAGAAGGTCGCCTTCACGGTGCCGCACTACATCACCGGCGCGCGCTACCTCGTGCGGGCCGACAGCGGCATCACCGACCTGGCCCAGTTCGAGGGCAAGACCCTGGTCTCCACCAAGGGCACGACGCCGCTGAAGTCCATCACCCAGGCCAACAACGAGCGGGCGCTGCACATCAAGGTCGTGGAAGCGCCTGATCACGCGAAGTCCATGGAGATGCTGGCCACCGGCCAGGCCGACGGCTTCGTCATGGACGACGTGCTGCTCTACGGCCTGGTGTCGGCCCGGCCGGATGCCGCCAAGTTCGCCGTCGTGGGCAAGTTCCTGACCATCGAGCCCCTGTCCATCGTGCTGCCCAAGGGCGATGCGGAACTCAAGGCGATCGTCGACGAGGAGATGAAGCGCCTCATCGCCAGCCACGAGGCGCATGCGCTCTACGAGCGCTGGTTCATGAAGCCGATCCCGCCCAAGAACACGGCCTTGAACCTGCCGATGAACTACCTGCTCAAGGACTTCTGGAAGTACCCGTCCGACCAGGTGCCTTACTGACGGTGCGGCGCCACGCTAAGACAAACCCCGAGCACCGTGCGGGAGGGGGGCCGTGACAATTTGCGGCAAAGGCGCCCCGCACCATGACCACCGATTCCCTCGCTGAACCCCAGGACGACGCCGGCCCGCGCCGGCTCGGGTCGCTGCGGTGGCGTGTGAGCGTGGCGGTGCCGCTGGTGACGATCTTCATCGTCGCCGTGGTGGAATGGAGCCTCGGCGGGTACGAGCTGCTGCATGAAGGCCTGGCGCGGACCGGCTGGCTCGTGCTGCTGCTGAGTGCAGCGCAACTGCTGCTGATCGAAGTGCTGATGCTGCGGCCGCTGCAGCGCCTGGCCGCTGGCTGCGAGGCGATGGAGTCAGCACCCGTGCCGCTGACACCCGACGCGGCGATGCCTGCCTCCGGGCTCACGGCGGAACTGGACCGCATCGGCCACGCGATGCGGCGCGCCCGCGGCTCGCTCTGGCAGCAGGACCAGGACGTTCGGGAACTCAAGCGGGAGCTGGCCCAGCAGCGCCACCTGCTGCAGGAGGCGCACGCGGCGCTTGAGGCGAACCAGCGCGAGCTCGCCAGCCTCGCCCGCGTGGACACGTTGACCGGCATCGCCAACCAGCGAGCCTTCGATGAAGCCCTGCGGCGGGAGTTCAAGCGCGCGCAGCGCCTGCGCGGTCTGCTGTCGGTCGCCGTGCTGGACCTGGACCAGTTCAAGCAGTTCAACCAGACCCACGGCAGTGCCGCCGGCGATGTCGCGCTGCAGCGCGTGGCCAGCCTGCTCAACGATCGCTTCAAGCGCGACACCGACCTCGTCGCGCGGCTCGGCGGCGAGGAGTTCGTGGCCCTGCTGCCCGGCTTCGGCATGGCCGAGGCGCAGGGCGTGCTGGAAACCCTGCGCGAGGAGGTGCGGGCCCTGCGCCTGCCCGACGGCCATGGCGACCTGACCGTGAGCATCGGCCTGGCCGCCTTCAGCCCTGCGCATCCCTACCTGAGCGCGCAGTCGCTGCTGCAAGCGGCGGATGAGGCGCTCTACATCGCCAAGCACGCCGGCCGCGATCGACTCAGTCTGGCCGCATAGGCGCGCCGCCAGGCCGCGCCCCATCCAGCAACTCCCGCTGATCCGGCTTTGCCGGGCAGCCGGGGGCCTTGCAGGCCGCGCCGGGCCAGTGGCCCGGCCCTTCGCCAGGCACGTTCAATCCACTGGATTGAACGTGTCCGGGCTCAGCCCCCTTGAGGGGGCCGGCGCAGCCGGTGGGGGGTGGGCCCTTTACCTGCCGTGTTCCTGCGCGGCGAGGAGCTGCTCGTTGACGCGGCGGGCGGCGCGCAGCACCAGGGTCTCGTCGAGCTGGGCCTGCGGCGCGATCTGGCTGGCGACGTCGTCGAGCTGGTCGGGTTGGTTCAGCAGCGCCCACGCGACCGTGGAGATGGCGGCCACGCTGCGGCGCGCGAGGGCCTCGGGCATCGTCATCGTGGATTGGATCTCGACATGGTGTCGCACGCTGGCGACGGCCGCAGGCGCCAGGCCCCAGCTTTCGCACAACGCCGCACCCAGTGCGTCGTGGCTCACGCCGAAGGCGGTGCGCTCCAGTTCCACCAGTTCCGCGTCGCGCGTGGCCGCGCGCAGCATCGCCGGGTAGTGCGCGGGGGCATGGCGATACAGCACGGCCTTGCCGCATTCCTCGAACAGACCGGCCGAGTGTGCGGCCCAGGGGTCCACACCGAGCATCTGGCCCATGCGGCCCATCAGCAGGCCGCGCTGGGAAGCGCGCGCCCAGACCGACTCCAGCTCCGCAGCGGCCGGGAAGGCAGCGCGCAGGCCCATCTCGAACGTGATGGCCGCGACCTCGCGCATGCCGAGGTAGGTCAGGGCCTGGTGCACGGTCTGCACGCGGCCGCGCAGGCCGTAGAGCGACGAGTTCACGGCCTTCATCACCGCGGCGGCGAGCGCCATGTCAGTCTCGACCAGGGCGGACATGGCCTGCAGGTCGATGTCCTCGGCCGCCATCAGCAGCGAGAGCTTGACCAGGACCTCCGGCTGGGTCGGGATCTCGATGTCGAGATTGCGCAGTTGAGGATCGACGGGCATGGTGGTTCGGAAATCTTCGGGGGGATGCTGGATGGTAGATCAGCGCAGGAAGGCATCCCAGGCTGTTTTGAGGATCAGCGCCCCCACGACCGTGATGAACACCCCGCGCACAAACCCGGCGCCGTGCTTGAGTGCCATGCGCGTGCCCGCCAGGCTGCCGATGACGTTGGTGACCGCCATCACCGCCGCCACATGCCACCAGATGTGGCCTTTGCTGACGAACAGCGCGATCGCGAACCCGTTCGTCAGCAGGTTCATCAGCTTGGCCGTGGCCGAGGCGTGGAGGAAGTCATAACCGAGCACCCGCACGAACAGGAACACGAAGAAGCTGCCCGTGCCGGGGCCGAAGAAGCCGTCGTAGAAGCCCACCACCAGCGCGATCGCGCCGGCCACCGCCATCTCGGCGCGGCCGGTGAAGCGGGGCGCGTGGTCGCGGCCGAGGTCCTTCTTGGCGAGCGTGTAGAGGAAGACGGCCAGCAGCACCAGCGGCAGCGCCTTGCGCAGGCCGTCCGGGTGCACGAGGGTGAGCACCCAGGCACCCGTGAAACTGCCGGCACCCGCCAGCAGCGCCGCCGGCAGCAGACGACCCCAGGGCAGGGCCACGCGGCGGACGTACTGGACCGTGGCCCAGCCGGTGCCCCAGATCGCAGCGCCCTTGTTGGAGCCCATCAGCGTGGCCGGTGCGGCCGAGGGATAGGTGCTGAAGAGGGCGGGCGTGAGGATCAGGCCGCCGCCGCCGGCGACGGCGTCGATGAAGCCGGCCAGCAGCGAAGCTGCGGCAACGATGAGCAGGTCGGTCATGGGCGAGGGCGGGATTGGCGGAGCAGAAAGAAAACGGCCACCAAGGGGTGCCTTGGTGGCCGCCGGGATTGTCTTCGGGGTGTCGAAGCAACCTTGTGCGTTTGCGCTTGTCTTGTCTCCTCACAACCCGCCCGGCGGTCCTGGACCGGAGCCCGGAACCGCGTCGAGTGACAGAAATGTATTGCCCCGCGACGGTGCACGAAACTGGGGTAAGTCCGGGTTCGCTGGCTACGAAAGGTGCATTTATGCACCAAAGTTGTGCGACCCGGGAGTTTCCGAGTCCGGAGAGAATGGCCGGATGAGGACACCGACCCGCTGGCTGCCCCTGCTGTGCTTGGCGCTGCTCGTCGCCTGCGGCGGTGGTGGCGGCTCGGGCGGCAGCAACGTCGGCGGGGGCTCCGGGGGCGGCGGCATCGGGCAGACGCTGACGCTGAGCCTGCCGGCGCCTGGCCTGGCGCCTGCCGACCTGGCCGTCATCGTTGCCGAGGGCGACGCCCTGAGCGAAGCGGTTGGGGCGGCCTACCTGGCCGCCCGGGGTGTGCCAGCGGCCAACCTCGTCCGCGTGAAGGTGAACACCGCGCTCGACATCATCTCGGCCGCCGATTTCGCGTTGCTAAAAGCCGACATCGACGCCAAGCTGCCTGCCGGGGCGCAGGCCACCCTGCTCACCTGGGCCGCGCCGAGCCGCGTGGTCGGCGCCTGCAGCATGGGCATCACGAGCGCGATGGCCTTCGGTTTCGACACGCGCTGGTGCAACCCCACGCCCGCGGCCAACCTCTGCGCCGGCACGGCGGCGTCGCCGCTGTATGACAGCGAATCCCGCCGGCCGCAGGCCGATCTGCAGATGCGCCCGTCCATGCTGCTGGGTGCCCGCACGCTGGCCGCGGCGCAGGCCCTGATCAACCGTGGTCTGGCCGCCGACGGCACGCGGCCCGCCGGCGACGGCTGGCTCGTGCGCACCACCGACGCCGACCGCAGCGTCCGCGCCATCGACTTCGCCGGCCTGCCGGCGGCGTGGGCCGGTGCGCTCACGCTCAACTACCTCGACAACAGCGCGGGCCCGGCCAGCGGCAACGCCGTCTCGGGGAAGTCCAACGTGCTGTTCTACCTGACCGGCCTGGCCGCGGTGGACCAGCTCGCCTCGCTGCAGTTCCGCCCCGGGGCGCTGGCCGACACGCTCACCTCCAGCGGCGGCCTGCTGCCCGGTGCGAACGGGCAGATGCCGATCACGGCCTGGCTCGACGCCGGCGTCACGGCCAGCTACGGCACGGTGGAGGAACCCTGCAACCTGCCGCAGAAGTTCTCGCGTGCCTCGGTGCTGATCGACCAGTACTGGCGCGGTGCCACCGCCATCGAGGCCTACTGGAAGGCCGTGCAATGGCCCGGCCAGGGCCTGTTCGTCGGCGAGCCGCTGGCCCAGCCTTTCCGCGAGGCGCCGAGCTTCGCCATCGTCAACGGCGAGTACCAGATCAAGACCCGGGCGTTGCGCCCCGGCAGCCGGTACACGCTGGAGTACCTGCAGGGCAGCACCTGGACGACCCTGGCCACCTTCACCGGCGCGCGCGGCCAGCCGCTGGACGGCCGCGCACCCCTGCCGCCGGCGGCAGCCACCCAGATCCGCTGGGTCGGCCCCTGCCCGGACAACGCAGTCAACCGCTGCACGCTGGCCACTTCGTCCTGAGTCCCCGACCCGGGGGGCGAAGGCCTGACGTTCCAGCCTGAGAATGTGCGTCGGTCAAATCCCGATTGCCCTGCTCCGCCCGCTGATGAACAGTCGCCAACCCGCAGTACCCAGGCCTTCCATGCTCCCGTCCAACCGCGCCCGCGGCTTCACGCTGCTTGAACTCCTCGTCGTCATGGTCATCATCGGCCTGCTGGCCGGTTACGTGGGCCCGAAGTTCTTCGGCCAGATCGGCAAGAGCGAGGTCAAGGCCGCCCGCGCGCAGATCGATGCGCTGCAGAAGGCGCTCGACCAGTACCGTCTCGATGTCGGTCGCTACCCGAGCACCGAGCAGGGCCTGGCCGTGCTCGTCACCAAGCCCGCTGACGAGCCCAAGTGGGCCGGCCCCTACCTCTCCAAGGCCCTGCCCAAGGATCCCTGGGGCAACGACTACCAATACCGCAGCCCCGGCGAGCACGGCGAGTACGACCTGCTGAGCTTCGGCAAGGACGGCCGCCCCGGCGGCGAGGGTGAGGACGCCGACCTCACCTCCTGGTGAGGCCACGCGCCGTGCCGCAATTCCAGACCCGCGTGCTGCGTGCCGGCACGGTGAGCACCCAGCGTGTCGAGGCGCCTGACCGCGCCGCGGTCGCGGCCGTGCTCGGCGTGCCGCCACAGCATGTGCTGGAAGTGCGCGAGGTCGGCGTGCCGGCCCTGTCGCAGCGCCGCGGCAGCCGCTTCCCGCTGCAGCTCTTCAGCCAGGAACTCGCGGTGCTGCTGGATGCCGGCATCGCGCTGCTGGAGGCCCTCAACACGCTGCGCGAGAAGGAAGGCCAGCCCGGCGTGCGGGCCGCGCTGGACGCCGTCATCGGCCAGATCGAGCAGGGCCAGCCGCTGTCGGTGGCGCTGCGCCAGCAGCCGCAGGCCTTCGACGAACTCATCTGCGCGATCGTCGCCGCGAACGAGAAGACCGGCCAGCTCTCGGTCGCCCTGGCCCAGCATGCGCGCTACCTCGCCTGGGTCGACGCGCTGCGCTCGCGGCTGGTGGCGGCGCTCGTCTACCCGCTGATGCTGCTCGGCGTGGGGGGCGCGGTGATCCTGTTCCTGCTGCTGTACGTGCTGCCGCGCTTCTCCGGCATCCTGGAGCAGACGAGTGCGGACCTGCCCTGGGCGTCGCGGGTGCTGATCGAGTTCGGCAACACGGCCGGCGCGCACCCGGGCCTCGTCATCGGCCTGCTGGTGGCCGTGGGCTTCGGGGTCTACGCGCTGCTGCGTCAGCCGGCCGTGCGCCAGCGGGCACAGGCCGCGCTCTGGACGCTGCCCGGCCTCGGCCCGCGGCTGCGCGTGCTGGCGCTGGCGCGGCTGTACCGCTCGCTGGCCATGCTGCTGGCCTCGGGCGTGCCGGCGCTGGCGGCCCTGAAGATCGTCGTCGACGTGGTGGCCGCGCCCTGGCGGCCGGCCGTGCAGGCGGCGGCTCAGCAGATCGAGCGCGGCGAGCGCCTGTCCGCGGCCTTCGATGCCCAGGACCTCGCCACGCCGGTGGCGCGCCGCATGTTGCGCGTGGGCGAGCGCAGCGGTGAGGTGGCCACCATGCTCGAACGCGCCGCGGCCTTCCATGACGAAGAAGCCGCCCGGCTGACCGACCTGCTCTCGCGCCTCGTGAACCCGGCGCTGATGCTGATCATGGGCGTGCTGATCGGCGGGATCATCGTGCTGATGTACCTGCCGATCTTCCAGTTGGTGGAGCAGGTGCAATGAGCACGTCGCTGGCTGACTGGCTCCCCGCCGACCAAGGCCCCTGGCACCTGGACTTCGAGCAATGGCCGCAGGCCCAGGCCCAGCGCTGGCGCGCGGTGCTCGCGGTCGGCGCCCAGGGCCGGCGTGTGCTGCTGGCCGAGCGTGACGAAGACGCGCTGCTGCTGCAAAGCGTCGAGTCCCGCCTGAACGGGCCGGTGGGCTGGCAACGAGCGTCGGTGGAGGCGGTGACGCATTTCCTCGGCGCCGGCGAAGCGGACTTCCGCGCGCTGTCCGACGTCGAGGACGCCCTCGCCGCGGCGGAAGACCACACCGAGGAACTCTCCGCCCTCGCGCTGGCCGAGCAGGCCAGCCCCGTCGTGCGCCTGCTCAACGCCACGCTGTACGACGCGCTGCAGGACACCGCATCGGACATCCACATCGAATGCACCGCCCGCGGCGCCGTCATCCGGTTCCGCGTGGACGGCGTGATGGCCGTCGTGCGCCAGGTCGAGAGCCCGCAGGTGGCCGAGCAGCTGGTGTCGCGCCTGAAGGTCATGGCCGAGCTCGACATCGGCGAGCGCCGGCTGCCGCAGGACGGCCGCTTCAAGCTGCGGGTGCAGGGCCGCGAGATCGACTTCCGGCTGTCGATCATGCCCAGCGTCTTCGGCGAGGACGCCGTCATCCGCATCCTGGACCGCGCGGCCATCGCGCGGGCCGGCACGCTGACGCTGGATGCCCTCGGCTTCGACGACGACGAGCGCGCCGCCATCCGCCACCAGGCCCGCCAGCCGCACGGCATGCTGCTGGTCACCGGCCCGACCGGCTCCGGCAAGACCACCACGCTGTACGCCACGCTCGCCGAGATCCACACCGGCGCCGACAAGATCATCACGATCGAAGACCCGGTCGAGTACCAGCTGGCGGGCGTGGTGCAGATCCCCGTCAACGAGAAGAAGGGCCTGACCTTCTCCCGCGGCCTGCGCTCCATCCTGCGCCACGACCCCGACCGCGTGATGGTCGGCGAGATCCGCGACGCCGAGACCGCGCAGATCGCCGTGCAGGCCGCGCTCACCGGCCACCTCGTGTTCAGCACGGTGCATGCGAACAACGCGTTCGACGTCATCGGCCGCTTCATGCACATGGGTCTGGACCTGTACAACGTCGTGTCGGCGCTCAACGCCGTGCTCGCCCAACGCCTCGTGCGCCTGACCTGCCAGCACTGCGCGCAGCCGTTCACGCCGGACGCCGCCACGCTCGCGCGCCATGGCGTCGTGAAGGGCCACTTCCTGACGGGCGAGGGGTGCGGCCACTGCCGCGGTACCGGCTACAAGGGCCGCCGCGCGGTGGCCGAGCTGCTCAAGCTCGACGATGGCCTGCGCGACCTGATCGCTGCACGCGCGCCCATGTCCGAGATCAAGGCCGCCGCCAAGGCCCGTGGCATGAAGTCGCTGCGCGAGATGGCCCTGGCGGCCGTGTGCCGCGGCGACACCACCTTCGAGGAGCTGGAACGTGTCACCCTCGATGAGTGAACGCCTGCGCCGCCAGTTCGCTGCCCGGCTGAGCCCGCCGCGGCCTGTCTTCGTCACGCCGGGTGGCGGCGAGTTCGAGGCCTGGTGCCACGACCGGCCGGGCACGGCGGTCGAGCTGATCGTCAGCGCGCGGGCGCTGCACGAGCTGGTCGCCGAGCCCGGGCTGCCGCTGGCGGACCTGGACGCGGTGCAGGCCTACGCACAGCAGCAGTTCGCCCACTATTTCGGCGCGGCATCGCAGCGCTTTGCCATCGCGCCGTGGCGGGTGGGTGAGGCCACGGGGGCGTCGGCCCTGCACGGGCTCGACCTTGCAGCCCTGCAGGCCCAGGCGGCCGCCGCGCAGGTGCGCGTGGCCGCGGTGCGCCCAGCCTGGAGCGTCTGGCTCGCGGCGCAGCCGGCTTCGGTGCGGGCAGGCTCCGGCCGGCTGGTGTGGCTTGAAGGTGCCGGGGGCGACCATACGGCGGTCGTCATCCAGCTCGACGGCGGCCGCGTGGCCGCGCTGCAAGTGCGCCGCGTGCAGACGCTGGCCGACCTGGGCGGCGACGCACCCTTGGCGGTGGGTACGCCGGACGACACCCTCACCGCGCAGCCGGGGCCGGCCGTGCCCGCGCCGGACTTCCTGCCGCGCTCCGGTCGCTCGCCGCTGGCCTGGCCGCTGGCCGCGACCGGCGCGCTGGTGCTGGCCACCGCCGCCTGGAGCGCCGTGGAAAGCCATCGCGCGCTCGACGTCGCCCAGGCCGCGCGGGACCGCGTCGCGTCGCTGCGCACGCCGGCGCCCGCAGCCGCCCGCCCGGCCGCGCGCAGCCGCAGTGAGCCGGCCGAGAACCGTGCCGCCACCGAGGCCCGCGCGCTGTTGGCGATGCCCTGGGAGCCGCTGCTGACCCGCGTGGAAGTGGCCGGCGCCGAGGCCAAGTCCATCGCCTGGCTGGGCCTGGACGCGAGCGCCGGCCGTGGCGAGCTGCGCCTGGAGGGCCTCACGCCCGACAAGCTGCTCGCACTGCAACTGGCCGAGCAGCTCGGCACCACGCCGGGCTGGCGCCAGGTCGTGCTGTCGCGCTTCTCGGCGGCGGAGACGGGCCTCGTGGGCCAGCGCTTCGAGATCAATGCCCGGGTGGCGACCGGAGGTGGCTCGTGAACCGCGTCGTCGCCTGGATCAAGCCGCTGGGCTGGCCTGGGCTTGCTGGCGTGGCGGCGTTGCTGCTGGCGGCGGCGGCGCTGTGGTTCGGCCAACGCTGGGACACGCAGGCCGCGCGTCTGCAGGCCGAAGCCCGCACGCTGCGTGCCCAGGCCCGGCCCGCGGCCGCTGCCTCCGCGCCGGTCAGCGTGCAGCAGTGGCAGGCCTCGCTGCCGGCGGCCAGCCAGCGCCAGCAACGCCTGGCCGACCTGCTCGAACTGGCCATCCGGCTGGACCTCAACACCGCCCGCACCGAGCACCGCCTCGCCAGCGCCGAGGGCCTGGAGCGGCTGCGCGTGACGATGCCGGTCGTCGGCCCGTATGCGCAGGTACGCCGCTATGTCGCGGCGGCGCTGGAGCACGACCCGGCGCTGAGCCTGGACGCGATCAAGCTGCGCCGCGTGAGCCCGATGGCCACCGAGGTCGAGGCCGAGCTGCAGTGGTCCCTGCACGGGAGGGCTGCACCATGAGCGTCGAACGTCGCCAGCTCGTGCTGGGCGCTGCCCTCGTCGCCACGCTGGCGGCCACGGCCTGGGTCGCCACGCGGCCGGAGGACGACACGCCCGCCGCTGCCGCCCCGGTGCGCCGGTCCGCCGCGCCTGCTTCGGCACCGCAGGCGGTCGCCGCCTCGGCGCCGCAGGTCGGCACCCGCGAGCCCTGGGCCGAGGTGAAGGCCGAGCAGCTCGCCGCCTGGCAGCCGCCGCCACCCCCGCCGCCGCCGCCCGCTCCCCCGCCTGCAGCGCCGGCGCCGCCGCCGCCGCCGGTTGCGCCGCCGGCGCCCTACCAGATGATCGGTCGCGTCGTCGAAGGTGAGGGCGCCAAGGCCGTCGAGGTCGCGTTGCTGACCGGCCCGAACCACGCCGTCAGCGCCCGGCCCGGAGACGTGATCGACGGCCAATGGCGGGTCGAGCAGGTCAACGCCAGCGGCGTGCGCCTGACCTGGCTGCCCGGTCAGCTTCCCCAGAACATCGTCTTCAGGCCTGCCCCATGAAGCACTTCCTTGTCCTTTGCAGCGTCGTCCTGTTGACGGCCTGTGCCAACCCGGCCCTACGCCAGGCGGACGACCTCGGCCGCAGCAACCAGTGGTCGGCCGCGCTGCGCGTGCTGGACGACGCCATCGCCAAGGATCCGACCGACCCGGCGCTGCGCGCCGCGCAGGTGCGGGCCCGCGAACAGGCGAGCGCACGGCTCATCCTGCAGATCGAGGCGCTGCGCACGGCCAGCCGCTGGGATGAGGCCTCGGCGCTGCTGAGCCAGCTCGCCCTGGCCGACCCGCGCCACCCACGCCTGAGCGCGCTCACGACCGAGGTCGAGCGCAGCCGACGCCAGGACGGCCAGCTCGCTGCGGGCCGCGCGGCGTTGAAGGAGGGCCGCATCGAGCGAGCCGATGCGATCGCACGCGAGGTGCTGGCCGAGTCGCCGCAGCACCCGGGCGCGCGGCTGCTGGCCTCGCAGGTCGCGCAGGCGCGGCCGCTGGAATCCGCGGTCGGCGAGCTGGGCCCGGCCTTCCAGAAGCCGATCACGCTGGAGTTCCGCGACGCACCGCTGCGACAGGTGTTCGAGTCGCTGTCGCGCTCCAGCGGCGTGAACTTCGTGTTCGACAAGGACGTGCGCTCCGACACGCGCATCACCATCTTCCTGCGCAACGTGACGATGGATGAAGCGATGCGCGTGATCCTCAACACGCAGCAGCTCGACCGCAAGCTGCTCAACGAGACCTCGGTGCTGATCTTCCCGAACAGCTCGGCCAAGCAGCGCGAGCACCAGGAATTGATCACGCGCACGCTCTACCTGACGAACGCCGACGTGAAGCAGGTGCAGGCGATGGTGCGCACCATCGCCAAGGTGCGCGATATCCACATCGACGAGCGGCTCAACCTGCTGGTGGTGCGCGACACGCCGGAGGTGCTGCGGCTGGTGGAGAAGCTGATCGCCTCGGTCGACCTGCCCGAGCCGGAGGTCATGCTCGAGGTGGAGGTGATGGAGCTGGCCACCGACCAGGTCGAGACGCTGGGCCTGGACTGGCCCGACCAGGTGCAGCTCGGCATCAGTGATGCGGCCGGCAACATCCCGAGCCGCGTGTTCATCGGCGGCCGCAACCCGAGCAACGTCCGCGCGAGCATTGCCAACCCGGCCGTCATCGCCACGCTGCGCGGCACCTCGGGCAACGCCAACATCCTGGCCAACCCCAAGATCCGCGTGCGCAACCGCGACAAGGCCAAGGTCCACATCGGCCAGAAGCTGCCCGTGTTCACGACCACCACCAACTTCGCCGGGTCCACGTCGGTCGCGGCCTCGGTCAGCTACCTGGATGTCGGCCTCAAGCTCGACGTCGAGCCGACGATCCAGCTCGACAACGACGTGGTCATCAAGGTGGGCCTGGAAGTCAGCAACCTGATCCGCCAGGTCACCGGGCCGGGTGGCACGACGGCCTACGAGATCGGCACGCGCAACACCTCCACGGTGCTGCGGCTCGCCGACGGCGAGACGCAGGTGCTCGCCGGCCTCATCAACGACGAGGACCGCAAGAGTGTGGCTGGCGTGCCGGGCCTGTCGCGCCTGCCGCTGCTGGGCCGGCTGTTCGGCACGCACACCGACACGCGCAACAAGACCGAGGTGGTGCTGCTGATCACGCCGCGCGTGGTGCGCAACCTCGCGGTGCCCGATGCCTCGCTGACGCGATTGGCCAGCGGTGTGGACGGCAGCCCCGGCGCCTTCAGCAGCCTGTTGCGCCGCGATGCCAAGGCCGGCGTGGCGCCCGCCTCGGGGGCGGCGCCCGCGGCCCCCGCACCGTCCGCGCCACCGCCTGCGGCGGCCGCGGCACCGGCTGAGGCAGCGCTCAAGTTCGACGTCACACCCCAGGTGCCGTCGGGTGGCACGGTGTCGGTCGCGCTGAAGAACGACAGCGGCCTCCAGATCAGGGGCGAGGTGGAGTTCGACCCCGCCAAGCTCGCGCCTGCGCAGACCATCCCGGGTGCCGCCTTCGGCCGGTTCCCGATCGAGCTGCCGCCGCGGGGCGAGCGCGTCGTGGCGCTGCGCGCGCTGCCGGCGGCGGCCGGGCAGGTGCTCAACATCACGGTGACGAGCCTGTCGGCCAGCGGCCCGAACGGTGAGTCCGCGCCGGTGCGGGTCGACGGCACGGGCCTGCTGACCGTCGACGCCGCCAAGTAGCCCGAGGCTCATGCGCGCTCGCGGGTTCACGCTCATCGAGATGCTGGTCGTGCTGGCCATGATGGGCGTGCTCGCGGCTGCCGCACGGCCTCTGCTGGAGCTGTCGGCGCAGCGTGCGCGTGAGCAGGAACTCCGCCATGGCCTGCGCACGCTGCGCGAGGCGCTGGATGCCTACAAGCGTGCGGTCGAGGCCGGCAGCGTGTCGCTCAGCCCGGAAGACAGCGGCTACCCCAAGAGCCTGCAACTGCTGGTGGACGGCGTGCCCGACGCCCGCTCGCCCAACGGTCGCAAGATCTACTTCCTGCGCCGGCTGCCGCGCGACCCCTTCGCGCCGGCCGAACTGCCGGCGGCCGACACCTGGGGCCTGCGCGCCTACGACAGTGCACCGGACGACCCGCGCCCGGGCAAGGACGTGTTCGACGTCCATTCCCGCTCCGAGCGCCGCGCGCTCGACGGCTCGCGCCTGAAGGACTGGTGATGGCACGCGAGCGCACCGTCCGCGGCTTCACGCTGATCGAGCTCATCGTCGTGATGGCGATCGTGGCCCTGCTCGCGTCCATCGCCGCGCCGCGCTACTTCGCGTCCCTCGCCAAGAGCAAGGAGACGGCGCTGCACCAGTCGCTGGTGACGATGCGCGACGCGATCGACCAGTACGCCGCTGACAAGGGCCGCTACCCCGACTCGCTGCAGGAACTGGCCGCCGCCCGCTACCTGCGCGAGGTGCCCGAGGACCCGCTCACCGCCAGCCGCGAGACCTGGATCGAGCTGCCGCCGCCGGCCGACATGCAGGCTGCCGGCCGCGTATGGGACGTGCGCAGCGGCGCCGCCGGTCGCTCGGCCGACGGGCGGCTCTACGCCGACTGGTGAGCTGCATGCGCTATCAACGCGGCTTCAGCTACCTGGCCGTGCTGTTCCTCGTGGCGCTGACCGCGGCGGCGCTGGCCGCACTCGGCCAGGCCTGGAGCACCGCGGCCCAGCGCGAGCGGGAGCGTGAACTGCAGTTCCGCGGCGAGGCCATTGCAGCGGCCATCGCGCGCTACGAGAAGGCCGGCGTCACGGCCCGGCCCGAGCTGCCCCGCACGCTGGACGACCTGCTCGAGGACCGGCGCGGCGGCACGGTGCGCCGTCACCTGCGCCAGCGCTATGTGGACCCGTTCACCGGCGAAGCCAACTGGGAGCTGGTGCCGCGCGATGCCGACCGCACGCGCTTCCATGCGGTGCGCAGCCGCTCGTCGCAACCGCTGCTGCGCAGCCAGGCGCCCGACGGCACGGTGTTGCGCAAAGCCAGCGACTGGCTCTTTGTCGCCCCTGCGCTTGAGGGGCGGCAACAACCCGCGACGGCCGCCCCGGCCGCCAGCGAACCCGCTTCGGGCCCGCCGTGACCGTTTTCTTACTGGAAAGAAAAGCCCTTCAATCTGCTCCAGGCCTAGTGAAAACCCTTCTCCCCCTCAAGCGCGGGAAGGGCAACTAGGGATGCCCCCAGTCCGCCGCCCTCAGAAGAATCGGTCCCCTGTCCATTCCGTCACGGAAATGGCCGGCAAGCGGCATGCTGGTCGGTGTTCGGGTATCGCCCGGCCCCTGGCCTCACCGTACCGAGGTGCGCAACACCAACATCATTGGTTTTCGATTGGGGTCTTACAAATGAAGCATTACCTGAAGCAGTCAGCGATCGCCTTGGCGGCGCTGGCCAGCATGTCGGCGCAGGCCGTGGTCATCACGTTCGATCAGCCGATCGACACGACCAACGCGCCCTTCGCGCCACTGCTGCCCTACACCACCGCGGGCACCGAGATCGTGACCCAGGGTTTCTGGTTCGACCCGTACTCGGCCGTCACCGGCCGCCAGGACGGCGACCTCGTCGGCGCAATCATCGACGGTACGGACAGCGCCAACATCTGCGCCGCCCTGGTTTGCCCGACCAACAACACCGGCACCTACCTGGCCGGCCTGAACGACGGCTACCTGATCTTCGGCGCCGTCGACGGCTCGCTGCTGCGCCTGACCAGCTTCTCGGCCTCGTTCATCGGCGCCCAGGGCGACACCCTCGCGGCCACGCCGGGCATCCTGCGCATCAGCGCGGTGAGCGCGGCCAACGCAACGCTCGCGACCGTCGACTTCAACCTCGCCGGCCTGAACGGCGCCGGCGCGCTGAGCTTCGCCACCTTCGCCAACACCGGCGCGCTGGCCACCACCAATGCCGCGTTCTACCGCGTGCGCGCCGCCTACTGCGACACGACGGGCGCTTGCTCGTTCACGTCCACCAACAAGGGCCAGTGGGCGCTCGACAACATCAACGTGACGGCCGTGCCCGAGCCGTCGCAGTGGGCCCTGTTCGGTCTGGGCCTGGCCGGCGTTGCGGCCATCACCCGCCGCCGCCGCGCCGCCTGAAGCCCCGTCACAAGGACACCCGCAATGAAGATGAAACTCAAGCCCGCGGCGATTGCCTCCCTGGTGCTGCTGTCGACCCTGGCGGTCGGCGCCCAGGCGCAAGCCCGCAAGACCTACATCGTCCAGCTCAAGGACGAACCCGTCGTCACCTACCGCGGCAACATCGTCGGTCTCGGCGCCACCGCGCCGGCCCCGGGCGAGCCCTTCCGCTATGGCCGCCCCGAGGTGTACGCCTACGCGGACTACCTCGAATCCGCGGCCAACACCGTCACCGCCACGCTGGGTGATGCCCCCATCCTGGCGCGCTACAACACCGTCTTCAACGGCTTCGCGGCGAAGCTGACCGAAGACCAGGCCCGCAGCCTGGCGGTCAACACCCAGGTCGCCGGCATCTGGGAAGACGAAGCCCGCCAGCTCGACACCGTCTCCACGACCAAGTTCCTGGGCCTGTCCACGCCGGGCGGCCTGTGGTCCAAGGTGGTGGGCGGCTCGGCCGTCAAGGGCGAGAACCTCGTCGTCGGCATCATCGACGGCGGCATCTGGCCCGAGAACCCCGCGTTCTTCGACCGTGTCGACGCCAACGGCGTGCCGAGCAACAACCCGGCCGACACCCAGGTCTACGGCCCGGCGCCTGCATCGTTCACCGGCAGCTGCGTGCCCGGCCAGGGTTTCGACCCGGCCAAGCACTGCAACAACAAGCTGATCGGCGCGAAGTACTTCCGCACCGGCTTCGACGCCACGGGCAACGTGATGTCGAGCCTGTACGACTTCAACTCCGCCCGTGACCCCCTGGGCAGCGCCGCCGGTCGCGGCAGCCACGGTGACCACACCGCCTCCACGGCCGCCGGCAACGACGGCGCCACGGCGCTGATCGCCGGCATCCCCGTCGGCACGGCCTCCGGCATGGCGCCGCGCGCCCGCGTCGCGGCCTACAAGGTCTGCTGGACCTGGAACGACGCCAGCCAGACCGACGGCTCCGGCACCAGCAACAACTGCTGGAACTCCGACTCCATGGCCGCCATCGACGAGGCGGTCAAGGACGGCGTCAACGTCATCAACTTCTCGATCAGCGGCTCGCAGACCACGGTCAACGACCCCGTCGAGCAGGCCTTCTACCGCGCCTCGCTGGCCGGCGTGTTCGTCGCCGCCTCGGCCGGCAACAGCGGCCCCGGCACGGCCGTCGCCCACATCAGCCCCTGGCTGACGACGGTCGCGGCCTCCACCCATGACCGCGCCTTCAATGGCGACGTGACCCTGGGCAACAGCGCCAAGTACACCGGTGCCTCGATGTCCCCCGCGGCCGTCACCGGCAGCTTCATCAACGCCGAGGATGCCGGCGTGGGCGGGGCCAGTGCTGCACTGTGCTTCAGCGCGGCGGGTGCCACCCCCGGTGCGGCCGCCCTTGACCCGGCCAAGGTCGCCGGCAAGATCGTGGTCTGCACGCGCGGCACCAATGCGCGCGTCGACAAGAGCCTGGCCGTGCTGAATGCGGGCGGCATCGGCATGGTGCTGGTGGACAACGGTGCCGGTCTCGTGACCGAGCCGCACTCGGTGCCCAGCGTTCACGTGTCGGCCGCCGACGGCGCTGCCATCAAGACCTACGTGACCGCTGCCGGTGCAGGCGCCACGGGTGGCGTCAGCAAGCTCTACATCGGCACCAAGCCGGCGCCGACCATGATCGGCTTCTCGTCGCGCGGCCCGAACCAGGGCGACAGCAACGTGCTCAAGCCCGACCTGACCGCGCCGGGTGTCGACATCATCGCCAGCGCCACGCCGGACTCCCTGACCCCGACCGACCGCAACGCGATCGTCGCCGGCACGCTGACGCCGCCGGCTGCCTGGACGACGCTGTCGGGCACGTCGATGTCCAGCCCCCACGTCGCCGGCCTGGCCCTGCTGCTGAAGCAGGCCAACCCGACCTGGACGCCGGCCATGATCAAGTCGGCCCTCATGACCACCGGCTACAGCACGCTGGACGACGGCCTGGCCGGCCTGTCCAACGGCCTGCTGCCGTGGTCGCAGGGCGCCGGCCATGTCGACCCGAACAAGGCGGTCGACCCGGGCCTGGTCTACGACGCCGTCAAGGGCGACTACGT
>RXJW01000229.1:0-7226 GCA_003963005.1 Burkholderiales bacterium | reverse complement strand
CGAGACCTACAACCTGAACCTGCCGTCCTTGACCGCCGGCACCGTGCTGGGCTCGGTCACCTTCAAGCGCCGCGTGACCAACGTGACGGGCGCGGCCGCCACCTTCAACGCCACGGCCAGCGTGCCGGGCTTCACGACCGTCGTGACGCCATCCACGCTGAACCTGGCCGCCGGGGCTTCCGCGAACTTCACCGTCAAGCTGACGGCCACGACCGCGGCCGAAGGCGTGTGGCAGTACGGCCAGCTCGTCTGGTCCGACGGCACCCGCTCGGTGCGCAGCCCCATCCAGGCCAAGGTTGGCAAGCCGATCGTGGTCCCGGCGGGTGACTTCACCGGCACCACCACCTCCGGCTCCCGCCTGTTCACCGTCAAGACCGGCTTTGCCGGCCGGATGGGCTCCAAGGTGGGCGGCTTGAAGGACGTGACGCTCGGCGCCCCGGTGGCCCTGACGCCCCAGGCGACCACCAGCGCCCAACTGAAGACGGCCTGCCAGGCGGGTACCGACACCGCCAGCGTGAAGGTCTACAACTTCACGGTGCCGGCCAACGCCATCGTGGCTCGCTTCGCGCTGCGCCAGGCCGACACCGGCGACGCGACGGACGACAACGACATGATGGTCCTGTACCCGGACAACACCACGTCGCTGTACTCCGGCAACGACGGTTCCAACGAGGCGGTGCAGATCCTCGCGCCGGCGGCGGGCACCTACAAGGTGTGCGTGGTCGCCTACGGCACGGGCTCCGGCCAGGCCACGATGACCCACTCGCTGTCGAGCTGGATCGTCAACCCGGGCGACGGCAGCGGCCTGCGGATCCTGACCCCGCAAACCGTCTACTCGGGCGGCGTGGCGACGGTCGGCCTGAGCTGGACGGGCCTGGCCACGGGCAAGCGCTACGTGGGTGGCGTGCAGTACCTGGATGCGGCCGGCACCGTTCAAGCGACCAGCGCCGTGCGCGTGTCGACGGACGGCGCCGTGCCGGTCCAGAACGAGCCCGCCAGCAACCCGCGCAAGCTGGTGGCTGCCGCGTCGGAGTAAGGCCGGTACAACGACCCGGTTCCTGGCTGAACCGGGTCGCCCCCTCGAAAGCCGCCGGCCTGCATGCCGGCGGCTTTTTTCATGGGCGTGGGGGCTGCCTCGCGCTGCCGCGCAGACGCCTACCTCGCGCCGTCCCGCCCGACGTCCAGCTTGCAGACCCCGGCATCGCACCTCGCGCCCGGGTCCGTCACGATCGCGCAGTTGGACTGCATGCCGCTGGCCGCCACCTCCTCGCGGGCCGCCTTGCCCTGCCGCGCTGCCAGGTCCTGCACGGCCTGCGCGTCGGTGTTCAGCGTCGACCACGCCCAGTACCCGGCGGGGCCGCCGCAGGCCTTGGCGCCGATGGGCAGGGTGCGGCACTGGCTGTCGGCCGTGCAGCGGGCCGGGCCGATGGCCGTGCGCAGGTCGCGGGCGAGGCGCTGCGACGCCGGTTCGGGCGGGGTCTGGGCGCAGCTGGCGAGGGCCGTGGCACCGAGCAGGGCGGCGAGCAGTCGTCGAATGGGCGTCATGGCCGGGGATGTTGCGGCCGGCGGCGCTCGCTGGCAACTAGGATGCCGTCATGTGCTCGCGTTCTCACCTGCTGCCGACCCTGTTGCTTCCCGCGCTGCTGCTCGGCGCCGACGCCTGGGCCACGGAGCCTGGCTGCCAGCCGTCGGGCGAGGCGGCCGCCGCGGCGCTCAATGCAGTGCGCGCCCAGGCGCAGGCTTGCGGGCGCCGCACCTGGCCGGCCGCACCGGCCCTGCGGGAGAGCCCGGTGCTGGCCGTGTCGGCCCAGCGCTACGCCGCCGAGCTGGCCCGGCGGGACCGGATCGAGCACATCGGCGCCGCAGGTGACTCCTTGCGCGCCCGCCTGCGCGAGGCGGGCTACGTGATGCGGGTGTCCGGCGAGAACCTGGCCGGCGGCCCGGAGACGCTGGACGAAGCCCTGGCCCAGTGGCTGGCCAGCCCCGCCCACTGCGAGAACCTGATGCTGGCGGACTTCCAGGAGTTCGGCTTGGCCTGCGTGACCGGGCCGGGGCGTTTCCAGCGCTACTGGGTGCTGCACGTGGCCGCGCCGGCAGCCCGGCCGGTGGCGCCAGCCAACCGCCCGGAGCCGTCGACGTCGCCCTGAGGCGGCCTCGACGCCGCTGTGGCGGTGGTCAGATCCAGCCGAGGTCGATGGCGCGCAGTACCGCCTGGGTGCGGTCGCGCACACCCATCTTGGAGAAGATGGCCGAGCAGTGGTTCTTGATGACGCCCTCGCTGTTGCCGAGCAGGGCGGCGATCTCGGTGTTGCTGCGGCCGCTGGCCACCAGGCGCAGCACCTGCAGCTCCTTCGGTGACAGCGGGTCCGGGTGATCGGCAGCCGTGAAGGCGCGCTCGCCGCCCTTGGCTTCCATGCGCGTCGTCAGTGACGGCCGCAGTGCGGTGCCGCCGGCGTGCACGTCGCGCAGCGCCTGGGCGAGGGTCTCGGGGCTGATGGCCTTGAGCAGGAAGCCGCGGGCGCCGGCGCGCACGGCTTCGTCGAAGGCGGTGGTGTCGTCGAAGGTGGTCAGCAGCACGACCGGCAGGCGCAGCGCGCGGGCGGCCAGGGCGCGGATCAGGCCCAGCCCGTCCAGGCGCGGCATGCGCATGTCGGACAGCACCAGGTCCGGCATGTTCTCCGCGGCGGCCGACGACAGCCATTCCAGCGCCTCGGCGCCGTCGCTGGCCTCGCCCACGACCTTGAGTTCGTCGTGCAGCGCCAGCAGGCCCTTCAGGCCTTCGCGCACCAGTTGCTGGTCCTCGACCAGCAGGATCTTGATCACACCCATCGTGGACATCTCAGCTCGATTCGAAACCCCGGGCTCGTGCGCGTGACGCGCATCTGCCCCCCCAGCTCGGTCATGCGCTCGGCCATGCCCGACAGGCCATTGCCCGCCCGGCCGGCGTGCCAGTGTGGCGCACCCCGCCCATCATCGTCGATGCTGACGGCGATCTCGTCGCCCTGGCCCTGCAATTCGACCCGCACGCGACGTGCTGCCGCGTGCCGCACGCCATTGGTCACGCCCTCCTGCACACAGCGCAGCAGCGCATGCGCGGCACGGGGGCCCAGATCGCGGGCGGCATCGTCCAGCTGGAGCTCGACCCGCGTGCTTGCGATGCCCTCGGCCAGCGCCTGCAGGGCGGCCGACAGATCGATGCGCTGCGAGCTGCGCTGCTGTGACACCGCCTCGCGCACGTCGGCCAGCAACTGCGCGGCCACGCCCTGGGCGCGGTCCAGCGCCTGGCCCGCGCCGCTGGCGTCGGACCGCGCGAGCAGCGCACCGCCAAGCTGCAGCTGCAGGTTGAGGGCCGTGAGGTGGTGGCCCATCAGGTCGTGCAGCTCGCGGGCGATCTGCATGCGCTCGCTGTAGCGCATCTGCTCGGCCAGCAACTGCTCGCCGGAGAGCTGCTCGGCGAGCACCGCCTGCAGCCAGCGGCGCTTCTCGGCCTCAGCGGCAGCCATGCGCCCAAGCCCGAAGGCCAGGCCGTGCAGCGCCAGCATCGACGACAGCAGGCCGAGCTGGTCGAGCCAGGCGGTGGCCTGCGGGGCGGCGTAGATACCCGTGTTGAGCAGCACCTGCGCGAAGCCGAAACCCAGCGCCAGCCGCGCGGGCAGCAGCACGGCAGCCAGCGCCGTCACGAGGAAGGGCAGGCCCGGCGTCACGCCGAAGGCCAGCAGGTCCACGAGCAGCAGCCAGGCCAGGCGTCGGTTCACGGCCACGACCTGCGCGCCCTGGCTGGCCAGGCGCCACATCAGCGCCACGAACACCAGCAGCAGCGCCACGCACAGTAGCAGCAGGCCGCGGTCGTCGGCATTGCCGCCGGCGGCGCGCCAGACGCGGGCGACGAGGCCGTCATACGGCTCGGTGCGGGCGCCCAGCAAGGCGGCACCCGCGCTCACGAGCTCCATCGCGCAAACGACGAGTGCCGCCAGCCGCAGCACGACGCCCGGCTCGGCCAGCCGGGCCAGCAGGCGGTCGATCATGTGAGACCCGAGGCCGGCGAACACGCCCGCCAATCTTCCGGCGGCTGAGCCGGGGGGGGCGGGCTGCTGAGCGCTGCGTGGCATGTCGCGTTACGCCAGGGCAGCCGAAATGACGCCGCCGCCCAGGCACACCTCGCCGTCGTACAGCACGGCGCTCTGGCCCGGCGTGACGGCCCACTGCGGCTCGGGGAAGCGCAGCAGCAACTGGCCGGCGTCGTCGAAGGCCACGCTGCAGGGCGCGTCGGCCTGGCGGTAGCGCGTCTTGGCGGCGGCGCTGGTGGTGGCGGGCGGGTGGCCGGCCGTCCAGCTGAGGTCGTCGGCCGTGAGCGCGGGGCTCAGCAGCAGCGGGTGGTCGTGGCCTTGCACGACGATGAGGGTGTTGTTCGGGATGTCCTTGGCCGCGACGAACCACGGCGCGTGCTCGCCGCCGCCGCGCGGGGCCCGCTTGTCCTTCACGCCGCCGATGCCCAGGCCCTGGCGCTGGCCGAGCGTGTAGAAGCTCAGGCCCACGTGCTGGCCCAGCGTACGGCCGCGTTCGTCCTTGATGGGGCCGGGCTGGTGCGACAGGTACTTGTTCAGGAACTCGCGGAAGGGCCGCTCGCCGATGAAGCAGATGCCGGTCGAGTCCTTCTTCTTCGCATTGGGCAGGCCGATCTCGGCCGCGATGCGCCGCACCTCGGTCTTGGGCAGGTGGCCCACCGGGAACATCGACTTGGCCAGTTGCGCCTGCGTCAGGCGGTGCAGGAAGTAGCTCTGGTCCTTCAGCGGGTCCAGGCCCTTGAGCAACTGGAAGGCCCCGTCCTGCTCCCGGACCCGAGCGTAGTGCCCCGTCGCGATCTTCTCGGCGCCCAGGCGCATCGCGTGGTCCAGGAAGGCCTTGAACTTGATCTCGGCATTGCACAGCACGTCCGGGTTGGGCGTGCGGCCGGCCTGGTACTCGCGCAGGAAGCTCTCGAAGACGCGGTCCTTGTACTCGGCCGCGAAGTTGACGTGCTCGATGTCGATGCCCAGCACGTCGGCCACCGAGGCGGCGTCCAGGAAGTCCTGACGCGTTGAGCAGTACTCGTCGTCGTCATCGTCTTCCCAGTTCTTCATGAAGATGCCGACGACCTCATGCCCCTGCGCCTTCAGCAGGTGGGCCGTCACGGCGGAGTCGACGCCGCCCGACAGGCCGACGACGACGCGATGCTTTTTCCCGGAACTCATCGCCCCGATTGTCCCAAATGGCCCGATCAGCCCCGGCCGAACAGGCTTTCCGCCCGCTGGTAGAGCACCCAGCTGGTCGCGATGTACTTGTCGCCCCCTCGCGGCCGGTTGCCGCGGTGGGTGTGGGTGAAGCCACCGGGCGCGATCAGCAGGCTGCCGCTGCGCGGGGCGATCTTGCGGTCCTGGTAGAGGAACTCGGTCTCGCCCTCGGTGAAGTCGTCGTTCAGGTAGATCGTCCAGAGCACGGCGCGGTGCAGGGCCTCGCCGTTGTCCAGGCGCGGGTACTGCTCGCAGTGCCAGTACGGGTAGCCGCCCACGTCGGCGAGGTAGCGCTGCAGGTTGATCGCGCCGGGGCGGAAGACCTTGGCGATCAGGCCCATCAGGTGCTCGTCGCCGAGCGCGGCCACGCCCTCGGCGTCCAGCGGCGCGAGCGTTCCGTCGGGGCGCTGCATCTGCAGCTTCAGCGGCGCCAGCGCCAGGTGGGCGTAGCGGCGCAGGTAGTGCTTCAGGCCGGCGATGACGGCGTCGTTGAGCTGGGTGCAGGCGTCCGCCCACTCGGGGTGGCGGCTGATGCCGATGTCCCAGCTGTCCTTCATGCCGACGTCCACGCCGCTGCCGGTCTCGCCGCGCTGCACATGGGCGCTGGCCTGGAAGCGCTCGATGAGGGCGCGGCAGGCGGCCGGGCTCAGCGCGTTGTCGTAGACCTCGATGAAATCAGCCGTCGTCGTCATGCCGGCATTCTCGGCGCTCGTGCTTCAGCCCTTGCGCTGCGGCGCGGTGAGCGACGCATGGCTGTAGACGGCCTCCAGCGGCAGCCGGCGGCCCGCGGCGTGGTCCTGCACGCACTGCAGCACGAGCGGGCTGCGGTGGCGCTCGGCGCAGGCGGCGAGCTCCTCGGGCGTCATCCAGAGCGTGCGGACGATGCCGTCGTCCAGGGCCCGTCCGGCGATGGCTTCACCCACCTGGCCCGAAAAAGCCAGCCGAACATAGGTGACATCCTCTAAACGGGCCGGCCGCACGAAGCGGGCGAGGTAGACGCCCAGAAATGCGTCGGGCATGAAGTGGCGCGCCGTCTCCTCCAGCGCCTCGCGCACGACGGCCTCGATCGGGCTTTCTCCCTGCTCCAGATGGCCCGCAGGGTTGTTGAGCATCAGGCCCTCGGGGGTTTCTTCCTCCACGAGCAGGTAGCGCCCGGCGTTCGCAATCACCGCAGCAACAGTCACGCTAGGACGAAAACGGTCTGTGGCACCCATGAAACCTCCTCAGGCATTCCCCCAGTGGGGCGAAGCAGGCATTGTGTAAGCTGGCCCGGCATCTGTCCGAGGAGGAGACCCCATGCAGATCGGTGTTCCGCGCGAACGCGCGGCCGGAGAGACCCGTGTGGCCGTGACGCCCGAAACGGCCAAGAAGCTCAAGGCGCAGGGCCATGTGCTTCGCATCGAGAGCGGCGCCGGTGTGGCGGCCAGCGTGACCGATGCGGCCTACGAGGCGGTGGGCTGCGAGATCGTCGACCAGGCCGCGGCCCTGGCGGCCGAGCTGGTGCTGAAGGTGCGCGCCCCGGGCGCGGACGAACTCGCGCTGATGAAGCCGGGCACGGCGCTCGTCGGCATGCTCAACCCGTTCGACCGCGACGGCCTGTCGGCCATGGCTGCGGCGGGCCTCACGAGCTTTGCTCTGGAAGCCGCGCCGCGCACGACACGCGCGCAGAGCATGGACGTGCTGTCCAGCCAGGCCAACATCGCCGGCTACAAGGCCGTGATGATCGCGGCGGACCGCTACCAGCGCTTCTTCCCGATGCTGATGACGGCCGCGGGCACCGTGAAGGCGGCGCGCGTGGTGATCCTCGGCGTCGGTGTGGCAGGCCTGCAGGCCATCGCCACGGCCAAGCGGCTGGGCGCCGTCATCGAGGCCAGCGACGTGCGGCCCTCGGTGAAGGAGCAGGTCGAGTCGCTCGGCGCCAAGTTCATCGACGTGCCCTACGAGACCGCCGAGGAG
>RXJW01000082.1 GCA_003963005.1 Burkholderiales bacterium | reverse complement strand
CCATGATCGGGAAGAGGTCGGTCAGGTAGTCGCGCAGGATGTTGCCGGTGGCGCTGATGGTGTCCAGGCCGCGGATCACGCGCTCCAGCGTGTAGCGCATGGCGCGCACCTGGCTCATGATCTGGATGTCCAGGCCCGAGGTGTTGTGCTCGTGCAGGTACATCTTGACCTTGGTGATCAGCTGCGCCTCGTGCGGGCGGTACTGGTCGAGCCAGAACACCACCGGCATGCCGGAGTTGCGGGCGCGCGTGACGGCCAGCTTCACCCAGTCCCGGATGGCGGCGTCCTTGCACTGGCACATGCGCCAGATGTCGCCCTGCTCGACGTCCTGGCTCAGCAGCACCTCACCCGTGTCCAGGTCGGTGATGTTGGCGACACCGTCTTCGGAGATCTCGAAGGTCTTGTCGTGCGAGCCGTACTCCTCGGCCTGCTGGGCCATCAGGCCGACGTTGGGCACCGTGCCCATCGTGCGCGGGTCGAAGGCGCCGTGCCACTTGCAGAAGTTGATCATCTCCTGGTAGATCCGGGCGAAGGTCGACTCCGGCATCACGGCCTTGACGTCCTTCAGGCGGCCGTCGGCGCCGTACATCTTGCCACCGCTGCGGATCATGGCGGGCATGGAGGCGTCCACGATGATGTCGTTGGGCGAATGGAAGTTGGTGATTCCCTTGGCGGAGTCCACCATGGCCAGCTCGGGGCGGTGCTCGTGGCAGGCGTGCAGGTCGCGCTTGATCTCTTCCTGCTTGCTCTGCGGCAGCGTGGCGATCTTGGTGTAGAGGTCCACCATGCCGTTGTTGACGTTCACACCGAGTTCGTCGAAGAGCTTGGCGTGCTTCTCGAAGGCCTCCTTGTAGAAGATCTTCACGCAATGGCCGAACACGATCGGGTGGGACACCTTCATCATCGTGGCCTTCACGTGCAGCGAGAACATCACGCCGGTCTTGCGCGCGTCCTCGATCTCCTTCTCGTAGAAGGCCAGCAGGGCCTTCTTGCTCATGAACATGGAGTCGATGACTTCACGGTCCAGCAGGTCGACCCTGGGCTTGAGCACGATCGTCTTGCCGCTCTTGGTGATGAGTTCCATCTTCACGCTGCGGGGGCGGTCCAGCGTCATGGACTTCTCGCCGTGATAGAAGTCGCCGCCGTGCATGTGCGACACGTGCGAGCGGGAGGCCTGGCTCCACTCGTCCATGCGGTGCGGGTTCTTGCGGGCGTATTCCTTGACCGCCTTGGGCGCGCGGCGGTCGGAGTTGCCCTCGCGCAGCACCGGGTTCACGGCCGAGCCGATGCACTTGTTGTAGCGGGCGCGGATGTCCTTTTCCTCGTCCGTCTGCGGCTTCTCCGGGAAGTCGGGGATCTTGTAGCCCTTGTCCTGCAGTTCCTTGATGGCCGCCTTGAGCTGGGCGACCGAGGCGCTGATGTTGGGCAGCTTGATGATGTTGGCTTCGGGCTTGAGCGTGAGCTTGCCGAGGGCGGCCAGGTTGTCCGGCACGCGCTGCTCCTCGGTCAGCAGTTCCGGAAACTGGCCGAGGATGCGGCCGGCGACGGAGATGTCACTCGTGACGACGTCGATGCCCGCCTGGGCCGCAAAACGCTGGACGACCGGCAGCAGCGAGGCAGTGGCCAGGCGAGGGGCTTCGTCGGTCAGGGTGTAAACGATCTGGGTCTTGTCGGCGCTCATGAGGGTTTCCGTTAAGGGTGCAATCCGTGCGGCGCTCTGCGCGGCGCCGTCACGCGAACCTCGAACTCTAGCAAGCCGGTCCCGCAGTTTGCTGACGCGGCCGAGCCCCAAAGACAAAGCCCCGTGGCCAGCGGCGCACGGGGCTTGGTCGAGGGGGGGTGGATCAGGACGCCATTTGCTGCGGCTGAGACTCCAGGTTGCGGGCGGCTTCCAGCGGGGTGATGTTCTGCGCCAGTTGGCCCTTGGGCCCCTGGACGAGATCGAACTGCACCTGGCTGCCCTGCTTGAGGGTGCGGAAACCCTCCATCTGGATCGCCGAGAAATGGGCGAAGACATCATCGCCGCCGGCCTCCGGCTCGATGAATCCAAAGCCCTTGGCATCGTTGAACCACTTGACTTTGCCCAGCGCCATCATCTTGTCTCCATTCTGTGTGGCACCTCCCGGGGAGGCGAGGGCGGATTCTGGTAGCGCAATAAACGGCGTCAATTCGGGACCTTCCCGGCCGGGTTGACCCTCACTGGTGCATCACGGCTTGCAAAAACCCGGGTCGTCGCCACTTGCCCACCATCGGCAAGGGAAACCCCCGGTCGATAGAATCGTTTCATGCCTGTGTTCCCCGTCTTCTCACCGCGAAACCAGTCGGACCCGCCGCCGCCCGCGCCTCCCATCAGGCCGGGCAAGGACGAGGGTGACGGCGCGGTCGTCGTCGAGCGTCAGACCCAGAAAACCGAGCCGCCGCGGCTCTACCAGGTCCTGCTGCTGAACGACGATTTCACGCCGATGGAGTTTGTAGTCATGGTTCTGCAGGAATTTTTCCGGCATGACCTCGATACGGCGACGCAGATCATGCTCAAAATCCACCACGAGGGTCGCGGGGTGTGCGGTGTGTTCACCAAAGACGTCGCCGCGACCAAGGTGGAGTTGGTGTTGGCCGCCTCCCGGCGTGCCGGCCACCCCCTGCAGTGCATTATGGAGGCCGCATGATTGCGCAAGAGCTTGAAGTCAGTTTGCACATGGCGTTCGTCG